>MHHD01000052.1 GCA_001805895.1 Omnitrophica WOR_2 bacterium RIFCSPLOWO2_12_FULL_51_8
TGGGCGACCAGTTACACCTTATCCGGGGCGATCAGGCAGCTCGGCCAGTTTGACCTGATCCTCTGCGGCAAGCAGGCCTCAGACGGAGATACCGCGCAGGTGGGTCCGGGGATCTCCGCGCATCTGGATATCCCGCAGGTAACTTATGTCAAAAAGATCGAAGAGGTCAAAGATAAGGCGATGCGCGTGGAGAGGATGATGGAAGAAGGGTTTGAAATTATCGAAACGCCTCTGCCCGCGCTCTTGACCGTGGTCAAGGAAATTAATCAGCCGCGGCTGCCTTCTCTGAAAGGGTTAATGCGCGCCAGGCAGGCCAAGATTACGCATTTGACCCAGAAAGAATTAAATTTAGACCCCCAGAGTATCGGCCTCTGCGGTTCTCCTACGCAGGTAATCAAGATTTTTAGCCCGCCTCCCCGGCAGGGCGGCCTGATCCTGGAAGGGGAGATTCCGGAAATGGCCGAAAAACTGGTAGAGTTATTGAAGTCAGAGATTAGTTGAGGGGTGCGCATAATTCAACTTTCGTCTATCGTCTTAAACGGTTTCGGTTTCGGCTATGTATCGTAAATCGTTTTCGGTTTCGTGCGTCGTCTTCTTAAACGAAACCCTTTTGAACGATTTACGATATACGATACGTAGCCGCAACCGATAAACGAAACCCGATTATGCATACTACTCAACTATTTAGGTCGAAAGAAGATGCCTATCCAGATTATTATCGAAAAATGCACCGGTTGCGCATTATGCGTGAAGGCCTGCCCCTTTGATGCCATTCGGATGATGGATTCACCCCCACACCAATTGGAAAATAATACTCCATTATCGGCCAATTGGTGTGGGGACAAGAAGGCGTTGGTTGACTTTGATAAATGCACCCTTTGCGGGGCCTGCGTGCCGGCCTGTAAATTCAAGGCCGTGATCCTGGAAAAGCAAATTGCGGCCTGCCGCCTGCCGGAGATCAAAGATTACCAAGGGATCTGGGTCTTTATCGAGCAAAAAAGAGGCAAGGTGCAGTCAGTTGCCTATGAGCTTTTAGGCAAGGCGCAGGAACTGTCCCAGAAATTGCATTGTCAGGTAAGCGGGGTCTTAATCGGCCACAATCTGGATGGCCAGCTTGATGAATTGAGCTGGCACGGCGCCGACAGTATCTACTTAGTCCAGGCGCCGGAAATTGCCGAGTTCCAGGATGAACCCTACACCAATATTCTGGTGCGGCTCATCCAGAAATATAAACCGGAAATTTTGCTTTGCGGAGCGACCGCCATCGGCCGGTCTTTGATCTCGCGGGTGGCGATTAAAATTAAGGCCGGCCTTACCGCAGACTGCACCGGCCTGGATATCGACCCCCAGAAAAAAATCCTTCTGCAGACCCGGCCGGCTTTCGGCGGGAATATCATGGCCACGATTATCAGCCCTAATTTCAGGCCGCAGATGGCAACGGTGCGGCATAAGGTTATGCAGCCAATGGCGCCGGATAAGCACCGCAAGGGAAAAATCATCAGAGAAAATTTTAATGGCTCAGTCTATTTTTCGCGCACGAAACTGCTGGATATCGTAGAAGAAATAGAATCCCTGGTGAATATCGCTGAAGCAGACATCATTGTCTCTGGCGGCCGGGGGATGGGAGGCGCGGAGAATTTTCAGGTTTTAAAGGAGCTGGCTCAGGTCCTGGGCGCGGCCGTGGGTTCTTCCCGCGCAGCGGTAGACGCCGGCTGGATGCCTTATTCGCACCAGGTGGGGCAGACCGGCAGGACCGTGGCCCCGAAGATTTATATCGCCTGCGGCATTTCCGGGCAGATTCAGCACCTGGTAGGCATGCAATCGTCCAAGATTATCGTGGCCATCAATAAAGACCCCAGCGCGCCGATATTCAAAGTTGCAACCTACGGATTGGCGGGGGATCTGTTTCAGATTGTGCCCGCCCTTACCGGGAGGTTCAAAGATGCCCTTAAAAAATAACCTGCGCCAGGGGTTTGAAAGCCTTTTCCCGTTATCCCCAAAATCCTCTTGAAAAATAAATAATTTGTGGCAAATTATAAGTAGGATATTAAAGAACCTCTATAATACCTGTCTATGGTGAGAGCGAATTTTTTTGAAAAAAGGTCTTATCCCAGGTTCCCGGTGGATGTCGCCTTGTACTATTCCATACCTGAACGGGAGACTTTCAGCAATTCACGCACCCACGATATCTGCAGCCGGGGGTTGTGCCTGTTTTCCGACAGAGAGCTTCCCGCGGGAGCCAACGTAGACCTCCACCTGAAGATGCCTGATGACGAAAGCAGGATTTACCGTAAAGGCAGGGTTATCTGGTCCCGGCCGGTTGATGACGGTAAATACAGGGTCGGGGTCAAACTGGAAGACCCCGGATTAAAACCTATCCCAATAGTGCTGCGCACCCTGATCGCCCAGAACGATTATTAACCCTCCGTAATTCCCGCCATAATTCCCTGTAGTAAAAGTTAATTTCTGTCATAATATGTCAAAGAATGTCAAATTTTTCCTTGACAAAATTCCGCTTTAGTTTACAATAATCGTTAAATATAGCAAGGACAAAGATGAATAACAGCGGTTTAATGACCATTGAAGATCTGGCAGATTACCTGAAGGTCAGGCGCCGCACGATTTATGAATGGCTTAAATACAATAAAATCCCGGCGGTAAAACTTATCGGGCAGTGGCGTTTTAAGAAAGAAAAGATTGACGCCTGGATAGAAAAACGCTCGGTATAACTAACACCCGGCCATATAGGATTGGCCGGTGTTCATTATCTATGAAGGAGCCAGAATGTATTTCAAAAAACTGGAACTCATCGGCTTTAAGTCATTTTACGATAAGACGACACTGCATTTTGAGCCGGGGATTGCCGCGGTAGTCGGGCCAAACGGCTGCGGGAAATGCCTTCATTACGATTCTTTAGTGACATTATCAGATGGGGCGAAGATCAAAATTGGGGACCTGGTTGAGCAAGCGCTTAAGAATTCGGTCTCGCCGGAGAAATTGGATGACGGCATAATGACCTTTGAGAACCCCCAGGGGATACAAATCCTTTCTTTAAATCCAGAAACTCTAAAAATAGGGGCTCATTCAATACATGCATTTATCAAAAGAGAAGCGCCCGAATATCTCCTGGAGATTACTACCAAATCCGGCAAAAAGGTTATCACTACCTACTACCATCCGTTTTTCAGCATTAAAGACAGCCGGATTATAGAGCTTAAGGCAGAACAATTAATAGTCGGGACAAAAATCAGCGTTCCCCGTATTTTAACCACTGCAAGAAATAAAATAGGCCTGAAGTTGTTCGAGGTATTTAAGAAATTCGATGAGCAGGATAATATGTATGTGCCTTATTCGCACGAAATGGCGTCTTTCCTGCGTGCAATCAGAAACAACTTTGCAAGCTATGCAAATATGTCCTGCGCATTAAAGACTTCCAGCTACGCCGTAACCTCGGCTTTATATGGTCAGGCAATGAGCGTGCCTAATTTTGTTAATCTTTTGTCCAATAGCGAAATTTCCGAAATTCCAGATTTTGTAAGAAACTTAAAATCCCATAGTTGCGGGCATATAACTTTGCCGCGTCAGATGACTGCTGAAATTGCCAGGTTTCTGGGTTATCTTATTTCCGAAGGCAGGACCACAAAAGAAAATCAGGTTTGGTTTGTGAACGAGGACAAGAAAATAGTCGAAGATTTTATCTCTTGCGCTAAGGCCGGTTTCGACGTTGAAGCAAAAGTGTTTAATTATAAAAAATGCGCTTACGATGTTTTAATATTTTCAGGCGCGTTATGCAAATTTCTGGAAAAGGCATTTGATTTTAAGATTTCCGGACTTTCAAAAGATAAAACCGTCCCTCCTCAAATATTTAGCGGCGAAGAAAAGATAATTACAGAATTCTTGTCAGCCTTATTTGAAGGAGACGCCTATGTCAGACTCGATAAACAGAAAAACTGGAAGAGGCAAGCTGTATATTTTGAATATGTCACTGCTTCCGAGCAGCTAGCATTAGACGTAAGCAGTTTGCTCTTGCGCCTGGGAGTGCAATCAGTGATCAGAAAAAGAGTAAAGGCAGCCACGAATGCAAAGAAAAAGATTAAGAGGCCATATTACTCTGTCTATGTTTATGGTCTGCATAATGTGAAACGGCTTGCTGATCTGTTGAATTTTGTGGGTAAGAAATCCGAGAAGATAAACCACATCAGGGGGCTTGAGAATAAGGCAAACCCTAACCTTGATTTAATACCGGAAATCAATGCTGCGCTAAAGGCATTGGTGAAATTCTCAGGTATCAAGCTTAAGAGGTTCAGGAAAATTTCTCCCAAGTTAGCGGCCTATTATGAAAACAGGTGTTTGCCTTCGCGCCAGGGGTTGCTGGAGGTTTTAAGCATTATTGCCGAACACGGAGACCTAACCGGGTTAGCCAGGAGTATTTACGAATACCTTAAACTACTGGCAGTTTCAGATATTTATTGGGATGAGATCTCTTGTATAAAGAAAGTTTATTCTGAAAAGTGGGTGTATGATTTGTCTGTAAGGGAAACACATAATTTCGTGGCCCAAGATATAATCGTGCACAACAGCAATATCTTCGATAGTATCCGCTGGGTCCTGGGCGAGCAGTCTGCGAAGTCTCTGCGCGGTTCGGAGATGCAGGATGTTATCTTCAACGGCTCAGACAGCAAAGAGCCGTTAAGCCTGGCTGAGGTAACCTTGACCTTTGATAATCAGGCCAGGTTCTTTAACCTGGATCACCCGGAGGTCGCCATCACCAGGAGGCTGTTCCGCTCAGGGGAAAGCGAATACCTGCTCAACAAAACCCAGGTGCGCCTGAAAGATATCCTCGATCTGCTGCTGGGCACCGGCATCGGCTCGGAGAGTTACTCCATTGTGGCGCAGGGGAAGATCGACCTGGTTTTAAGTTCGCGCCCGGAGGACCGGCGCCTGGTATTTGACGAAGCCGCCGGCATCACCAAATATAAATCCCAGAAGAAGGAGACCCAGAGAAAGCTGGAAGAGACCGAGCAGAATCTGCTCAGGATTAACGACATCGTGCAGGAAGTAAAACGGCAGATCTCCAGCCTTGAGCGCCAGGCGAGCAAGGCCCGCAGGTATAAGGAGGTATTCGAGGAATTAAAAGAGAAAGAATTAAGCCTGGCGGTTTTTCAGAAGCGCGAATTATTGAAGCATAAAGAAGAAATGACTGCCTCGCTGCAAAAACTGGAATGCGAAGAGTCCGCCTGCCTGGCAGCATTGAAGGCCGAGGAGGCCGCCACTGCCAGCCGCCAGTCAGAGCTCAAAAACCTGGAAGGGGAGCTATTGGAGATAAAAAATAAAAAATTAGGCCTGGAAAATGAGATTGCCCGGGCCAATCAACACATCGATTTTAACCGCGAAAGATTGGTGGAATTAGAGGCATCCGGAAAATTTTACGAAAACCAGGCCGCGCAGCTGAATTCCAGGATTATGCAGGACCAGGAGAAATTAAACAACGCCAAAACCGGATATAGCTCAATCAGCCAGGAAATCGCCCAGAGAGAGGCGCTCCTGGAGCAAAATGACTCCCGGATTAATGACCTGGCCGGCCAGATTAAGGCTTCCCTGGAGGCTATCGTCGGCGCGAAAAGAGAAATCGTGGGGCTGGCAGCGAAAATTTCCAACGTTAAAAACGAGATTTCCGGGTTTCACTCCCAGCAGCAGGTGTACCTCTCGCGTCTGAGGCGGTTAGAGATCGAAAAAGCCAAGGCCCACGAAGAAAAAATGATCATTGAGAAAGACCTGCGCGATATTAACGTAGAGGTGAATAATTTAAACGGCCTGCTGGAGGCGTTAAAGCTAAAAGATGCCGTCATCAAGAATAGTTTGCAAACAGAGCGGCAGGCCTTAGCCGGCATAGATGCCGAGATCCTGGCCCTGGACAAGCAAAGATTGACCCTGGAGTCGCATAAAGAGTTCCTGGAGAAACTGAAAAGTAAATACGAGGATATAGGCGAGTCGATGAATGCGCTGATTCTGTTGGATAAGCTGCCCGGAGAAAAAATCAGCGGGCTGGTGGTAAAGGTTAAGGATTACCCTGGGCTGGCCAATGAAGATAGGAATCTTTACAGCGGCGCCGCCTTTAAGTTATCGGGCGAGGCCAAGCCTATCGAACTGGATACCCGGAAGTTAGAGTCAAGGCTGGAGAAAATCCGTGCTGATGCGCTCTCGCTGAAGGAGAAGAGGGAGGTAAAGGAGGCGTCCCTGCGCGGCCTGGATGCGTCGCTCCTGGCAACTCAGCAAGAGGCGCGCCATCAGGAAATCGCCCTGGCGAATAAGGAAACCCTGCGCCAGGCGATCGAGGAGCGTTTCCAGAAGACCCAGGAAGAAGAGGATATTATCGGCATTGAACTGGCCCAGATGCAGAAGGAGGCCGCGGCGATCGAAGGCAATATCCAGGCAGGGCAAAGCGCCCTGGACGGATTAAACGGCCTCTGCCGGCAGGCAGAAGACCTGATCAGGCGCGAGGAAGACAACGTTTCACTGAACAGCCAGTCGCGGGAAAAGGTATTGGTGCTGATCACCCAGACTAAGACTGAACTGGAGGCATTGGCTAAGAAGGCGGCCTCGGAAGAGGATACCTTAAGGGTTTTGCAGGAGACCCTCCGTCAGGACGAAGAAAATTTAGCCGACGTGAAAAAACATACCGCGGATAACATAAGTAAAGGCGGCTGCCTGAAGGCCGAAATTACCGCCTGCCGGGATAAGATCCTGGAGGTAACCAGAAGCATTGAGGCTGAAAGCGCCAGGTCAATTGAGCTGGAGTCAGACTACCGCCGGCTTTCCGAAGGGGCCGGCAATGTGCTGCGGAAAATCGAACAGTTCCGCGCGCAGTTAGATGATACAAAAAATAAACTGCACCAGCTGCAGATGCAGGATAAAGAGATCGATTATAACTATTCCGGATTAAAAGAAAGGGTGCTGCAGGCCTACAAAATCGAACTGGGTTCTTTTGATACATTCGGCGGCGTTCAAACCCCGCCCTTTAGGGTGGGGAAAGAAAACGCCGCTCTCAGTATCAATCCTGAGCGATCCGGCAACGATTCAGAACAAACTCCGGCCTTCAGGTTGGAGAGTCGAAGGATTGATTGCCCTCAGCAAGAAGGGCAGGATACAAGGGAGCTTTCCGGTCAGATCAGCCGCTTAAAAGAGAAATTAGATTCCTACGGGGCGGTAAACCTGGTGGCCATCGAGGAATATGACCAGTTGAAGGCGCGCTACGACTTCCTTATCGAGCAGCAGAACGACTTGTGCACTGCCAAAGAATCGCTGCATCAGGCAGTCCTGAAGATAAACCGCATTACCAAACAGATGTTTCTGGAGACCTTCGAGAAGGTGCGGGTGGAATTCCGCAATTATTTCCGCATGCTTTTTAACGGCGGGGACGCGCAGGTCTTCTTGATTGACGAGCAGGACCCGCTGGAATCCGGGATCGAGATAATTTGCCGGCCGCCGGGCAAGAAACTGCAGAATGTCCTTTTGCTTTCCGGAGGCGAAAAGTCACTCTCGGCAATCGCGCTGATTTTCGCGATCTTTAAGGTAAAACCGGCGCCGTTCTGCATCCTCGATGAGATAGACGCCGCCCTGGATGAGGCTAATGTCGACAGGTTCTCCAATCTGCTGCAGGAATTTACCTCGACATCCCAGTTTATCGTCATCACGCATAATAAGCGCACGATCGCTAACGCCAACGTGATGTACGGGATTACCATGGAAGAGTCGGGCATCTCCAAGATCGTCTCGGTGAAATTTTCCCAGGGTCAAACACCAGCCAAGGCCCAAGAGGAAAAGACAGAGGTTAGTGCGGTAAGTTAAAATAATTAGAACCGTCCCCTTTATTTTAAGCTGTCGCGGTATTGTTTTTCCCTTTGTTCTTGGCTTGATAGAGGGCCTTGTCGGAAGCGGCAATAAGCTCAGAGGGGTTAAGGCCGTTTTCGGGAAAGGCGGCCAGGCCGATGCTGACGGTGAGCTTTTTCTGAGGTAAAATTTCTTCGTGGATAAATCCCTGCTTTTCGATATCCTGCCGCAGCCTTTCGGCAATCAGATAAGCTTCTTTTTTTTCGGTCCCGGGCAGAATAATGGTAAATTCCTCCCCGCCGTAACGGCAGACATAATCCATTTTCCGGGATTGATTCTTTAGCAACGCCCCCAGCTGTTTGAGGATACTGTCTCCTGCCTGATGGCCCAGCGAATCGTTATAAACCTTGAAGTCGTCGATATCCAGCATGATCAGGGTGAGGGGAGTTTTGGCGGCCCTGGCCTTTTCCAGCTCTGACTGCAGGATGGCCTGGAAATAGCCGTGGTTCCAGAGGTCGGTGAGGTAGTCCGAATGCGCGCGCAGGGCGGTCTTTTCGTAAAGCTGTGAATTTTCGATGGCCAGG
Organism: Omnitrophica WOR_2 bacterium RIFCSPLOWO2_12_FULL_51_8; assembly: GCA_001805895.1. GTDB lineage: Bacteria > Omnitrophota > Gorgyraeia > Gygaellales > Profunditerraquicolaceae > O2-12-FULL-51-8. The sequence goes on from MHHD01000052.1 coordinate 8,415, forward strand.
CCGGCCTGATTAGCCAGCATAATCAGCATGCGGATGTCGTCCTTGCTGATCGGTTTTTTGGTGACAAAATTATCCGCCAGGATCAGGCCGTTGACCTTTTCTTTTGATTTCAGGGGCGCTACTACCAGCTCCTGGCTTTTTAATAGCTGAATTACCGGGTCATTTAAATAGTTCTGCATGGTTTCCCGGGTAAGGTGCAGCGGCATCCCGTCTAAGACGCTTAAGGCCAGGAGCGAATCGTTTTGTCCCCGTGAAGTGAATTTCAAGTTGCGCACTTGCCGGTTGAACCCGGATTCCAGCGCCTGATGGGAAAATTTATAAACGTTGATTAAGTCATCCATGGACATTTTTTCCGATTCGATCTGATTCCAGATGCGGTTGGCCTCTTCGCCGGTCTCCGGGCCGATACCCAACTTCCCTTCGATCAGGCCATCCTTTTCGTTAACCAAAAAGAGCATCGCCCGGTTAAAGCCTAAGCCGATGTGCGCGGTTACCCCCGTAAGGATGATATAAAAGATTTCGTCTAATCTCAGGGTGGTGCGCATCGCGTTGGAGATCTCGTAGAGGATGCCCAGTTCCTGCTTGGTGCGCTCCAGCTCCTGTTTTGTCTTGGCCAATTCTTCCATATATTTGAGAATTTAGCATATTTTCCCAGGGGTGTCAAGGAAGAAAGGGCCTCCAAAAACAGGATTATCGTTAGAGATCCTAAGCTGATACGTCAATTAGCTTGGGAAGGGGGTGAATCGCGCGCGAATCAGCCTAAACCGCACGAAGATATTGACAGTCAGGACTTAGTGGGATATAATGAGTAACTTAAAAAATTGGCAGTTGATCAAAAAACGGAGGCAATTGATGAATACAGAAAAAAAGGCGGCGGTAAAAACCGCCAAAGAAGAAACCACCCAGCTTTCTGACCGCCAGAAGGCGTTAGAGCTGGCGCTTTCCCATATAGAGAAGCAGTTCGGGAAAGGCTCGATTATGAAATTAGGGGGCGATGTCAAGGTCAATGTCGAGACCATACCTACCGGAGCGCTTACCTTAGATGTTGCCCTGGGTGTGGGCGGCCTGCCGCGCGGCAGGGTAATTGAGGTGTTTGGCCCGGAGGCTTCGGGAAAAACCACGCTCACCCTGACCGCGATCCGGGAAATCCAGAAGAAAGGCGGGGTAGCCGCTTTTATCGACGCCGAGCACGCCTTTGATTCCACTTATGCCAAAATCATCGGGCTAAACCTTGACGAGCTCCTGATCTCCCAGCCGGATACCGGCGAGCAGGCCCTGGAGATTACCGAGACCCTGGTGCGTTCCAATGCCGTGGACCTGGTGGTGATCGATTCCGTGGCCGCGCTCACCCCCCGCGCCGAGATCGAGGGCGAAATGGGCGATTCGCATGTCGGCCTGCAGGCGCGGCTGATGTCGCAGGCATTAAGGAAGCTGACCGCGGCAATCAGCAAGTCGCGCACCTGCGTGATTTTTATCAACCAGATCCGGGAAAAGATCGGGGTAATGTTTGGCTCGCCGGAGACCACCCCCGGAGGCAGGGCGCTAAAGTTTTATTCTTCAGTACGGTTGGATGTGCGAAAAATCGCCACCCTCAAAGAGAATGAAAAGGTAGTCGGCAACCGCGTGCGGGTGCGGGTGGTGAAAAACAAAGTTGCCCCGCCTTTTAGAGAAGGAGAGTTTGAGATCTTGCATAATGAAGGCATTGCTAAAACCGGCGCAGTCCTGGATGCGGCAATTAATATAGGGGTCTTAGGCAAGTCCGGCACTTGGATTTCTTTTCAAGAAGAAAAAATCGGCCAGGGACGCGATACGGCGATAAAGACCCTGAAAGAAAAACCTAAATTACAAGAAGAAATAGAAAAAGAGGTGAGGAAGAGAATTACCCTTAGTTAGCTTGGGATTACTTTTAAACATGGCCATTTGGCATTGGGTAAGGGTAAGGCAGCCGGTATGGTAGTAAGGTAAGGTAGTTGGGATAAAACACACTAATTACCTAACCCAACCACCAAACCGGCATCCTCACCTTAACCTAACTACAAGTTAGAATATGAGGGGGAGTTAGAATGAAAAATAAGTTTGCTTTTGCCGGGTTATTTTTAGCCGTCGGATTAATTTCCGGTCTGCTCTTGTCGCTTAATCTGGATATTTTCTCCCTCGGCCAGTGCCAGGCAGTCAAACATGGGCCGGCAGTTGTTGCCGGCAGCTCAGGGATAGAAGGCGCGATTATCGATGTCGCCGCCGGGGCCGGGAAAGCGGTAGTTTCCATCAGCACCGAGCGCACGGAAAAAATCCGCCGGGAAAGAAGATTTTATTTCCAGTCTCCCTTTGGCAGGCCGCCTTTTAGCGACGAGGATGATTTCAGCCGTTTCTTTGATGATTTCTTCGGCGCAATCCCGGACCGGGACTTTAAGCAAATGGGCCTGGGCTCCGGAGTGATTATCGACCCGCAGGGCTATATCCTGACTAACGAACACGTGATAAACGGCGCGGATAAAATCACGGTTAAATTATCCGACGGCAGGGAGTTGAAGGCAGTGGTTAAAGGCAAAGACATCCGTTCGGACCTGGCGGTAATCAAAGTCGAGGCCAGGAATCTTCCTGTGGCTACCCTGGGCGAATCCGATGATTTAAGGATCGGGCAGTGGGTGGTGGCAATCGGCAACCCCTTTGGCTTTGCCCTGCAGAACGCTGAGCCGACGGTTACCGTGGGAGTAGTCAGCGCCCTGCACCGCAGCTTAGGGAAGATAGGCGCTTTTGACCGCGATTATAGCGATTTGATCCAAACCGATGCCGCGATTAACCCGGGGAATTCCGGCGGGCCGCTGGTGAATTTAAAGGGTGAAGTGGTGGGGATTAATGTGGCGATTTTTTCCACCAGCGGAGGTTATCAGGGTGTAGGCTTTGCCATCCCGGTCAATAACGCCAAGAAGATCATTACTCAACTGATTGCCGGCAAGAAAATACTCTACGGCTGGCTGGGGGTAACTATCCAGGATTTAAACGAGGACATCGCCAAATACTTCGGCCTGGCGGCTAAGGAGGGCGTGCTGGTATCGCGTGTCCTGCAAGACAGCCCGGCGCAAAAGGGCGGATTGAAGACAGGCGATGTGATTAAGCGGTTCGCTGACCAGCCGGTGAAGAATATCAAAGAGCTCTTGGCTGCGGTTTCCCGCTCCGAGGTAGGCAGTAAGGCAAAAGTGACTGTGCTGCGGGAGAAAAAAGAGCTCGTTTTGGAGGTGCAGGTCGGGGAGCGGCCGGATAACCCGGATGAGACGGAGGAGGAGTCGGAAATTTCCGTTGCCGGCTGGCGGGGATTAGAGGTCGCAGAGCTGAAATCCGAGCAGGCCAAAGGTTTCCGGGTGGAGGAAGAGGCCGGCGTACTGGTTGTGAATGTGGCGCCGGGCAGCCCGGCAGAGGAAGCGGGGTTAATTCCCGGCGACGTGATCCTGGAGATTAACCGGCAGCCGGTGAATAACCCTGCGGATTACGAAAAGACTATTAAGGATTTGAAGTCGGACGCTCTGGTGAGGACATCGCGGGGATATTTCTTAGTCAAGGGTGAAAAATAACAGTGAGCTATTGCAGAAGGCTAAGGGATATGCCTTCCTGCTTTTAAAATTCCGCCTGCGCAGCGAGCGAGAGATCAGGGAAAGGCTGCAAAGGAAGAAGTTCAGCGCGGAAATTGTCCAGGAGGCCTTAAGCTTCCTGAAAGAAAAGTCTTTTCTGGACGACGCGCTCTTTGCCCGGGAGTGGATCAGTTCGCGCTTGAAAAGGCCGCTGGCCTTAAGAAGAATCGGGCAGGAACTGGAAGCCAAGGGCATTTCGGAAAAGATCATTCAGTCGCAGTTAGGGGAAGCTGCCAAAGGCTATTGCGAAGGCGCGGTCATTCAGCAGCTCGCAGAGGAGAAGATAGAGAAGTTACGGGGCATTGAACCGCGCAAGGCAAAACAGCGCGTCTATTCCTACCTTTTGCGCCGCGGCTTCTCGCCGGAGGCAATTATCGACGCAATGAATAATCAATCCTTCGACGTACCTCGGCCTAAAGGCCGAGGTTTGCTCAGGATTGATACTGAGCGGCGCTTTTAACCGCGGCCTAAAGGCCGCGGTTTGGCGCCGCCGAAGTATCAAAAATGAAGACAAACGGCCAAGTTTTAGATTTATGGGTTGACTTAGAAAAAGAACAATACGATTGGAAGAGAGACGTTATTGTAAATAAGTCAAAGCTTTTAGAAAAGGTTGAAGAGGTTGAGAAGTTAGATAACATAGTCCATTTAAGAAGAAATATTTTTTCAATTAAATCGGTAATTAATTATCCTAAAAGCGATGCCGATGGTTTGGTAAATATAGATCAGAATGGCGATACCATGGTTTTAAAAAAAGGCGCGTTGATCGAAGAATTAAAGCAAATCGAAGAAGCGCAGACGATTGAAAGGGCAAAATATTATCTTGATAGATTAAGGAGGGGTATAAGCGAAATAAAAACAAGTAAAATAAATGACATAAATCTAAACCGCTGGAAAGAGTACCAAGATATTATTACTGATAGTTTATGGGTTCTAGAAAAAAGGGATACGTCTGGAGCTCACATCGGTTCGTATTGGGGTAATTTTATCCCCCAAATACCTAATCAATTAATGCTACGCTATACAAAGAAGGGAGACTGGGTTGTAGATCCTTTTGTTGGCAGCGGAACGAGTTTAATAGAATGCCGGCGTTTAGGCAGAAATGGTATCGGTATTGAGTTAAATTCCGAAGTCGCAAGGGAAGCCCAAAATTTAATCAAGAAAGAAAATAATGTCCATAATGTTACTACTGAAATAATAACTGGTGACAGCAGAAAGATAAACTTAAAGGAAGCGTTAGATAAATTTGGCATAAAACAAGTCCAGCTTCTGATTATGCATCCCCCATATCAGGATATCATTAAATTTAGCAGAGATAGGGAAGATTTATCCAATGCCCCAACTACAGAAGATTTTGTAAAGATGTTTAGCGAAGTCTTGGATAATACAACGCCGTATTTAGAAAAGGGTCGATATCTCAGTATCGTAATCGGCGATAAGTATTATAAAGGCGCTTGGATTCCGCTTGGGTTTTATCTAATGAATGAGGTCTTAAAAAGAGAATTTTCTCTGAAAAGCATCATTGTGAAAAACTTTGAGCAAACGAGAGGCAAGAGAAATCAACAAGAATTATGGAGATATAGAGCATTGGTAGGCGGTTTCTATATTTTTAAGCACGAGTACATTCTCCTCTTTAAGAAAACAAAATAAATATGCCCACCACCCATATTTTTACTGTAAATCCCAGAACATTTAATGTTTATTTAAATTATATGTTCGCAGGAACAGGCAAAAATGGCCAATGTTATTAAAAAATTTATACATTCGCGGCCAAAAACCGCACTATTCATAGTGCGGATGGGTTTTTGGCCGCTCAGTATTTCGCTCCCAGAAACCTCGGGCTTTAGCCCGAGGAGCTTCATTTCATTATGACAAAACACCCATTTAATATCGGCACTAAGCTCGCGCAGATTTTTACTATACTTTCAGATGGGAATTGGCATTGCGGTAAACATGAGTTGCCTGGTACTCAGCCGGCCAAAGCTATACAAATAATTAGGCAACACGGATTTGAAATCAAGAATGATACGAGGTATTGCTCAGTTTGTAAAGATAAGACTGTCCATCGCAGATTAATTTCAACTGAGCCAACCAAGACATCTTTTGTAAGAATTCAGTTTCCCCAGGAACTGCGAATCAGAGCCTTGAAACATTACGACAATACAGAAGCCATTACAATGCGTAAGATGATTCCCAATTTACTTGAAGTAGATCATCGTTTTCCACAAGTCCGTTGGGCCAAAGACGAATCATTTAATCCTAAAATGTCAGAACAACAATTACATGAAAAATTCCAACTTTTAACCAGAGAACATAATCTTTGGAAGAGCCGCTATTGCGAGCACTGTAAAGAGACAGGGGAGAGAGGTACTTTTATCGGCATTGATTATTTTTATAGCGGTGGCCATAAGTGGGATAAAAGAATTGGTAGTAATGATGAAGAAGGTTGTATTGGCTGTTTCTGGTATAATCCTGATATCTGGCGAAAAAGTCTGAATATTAAGATAAGCAATACTAAAGAAATGTCGGAAGAATAGATGTTATCCGATTATCATAAATTCTATCGGAATTAGTTATGCAAGCCGACCTGTTAAGAAAAAAGTTCCTGGGATTTTTTAAGGCCCGCGGTCATAAGATTGTGGAGAGCGATTCGCTGGTGCCTAAGGATGACCCCACGGTCCTATTCACCCCGGCGGGGATGAGCCAGTTCAAAAAGGAATTTATGGGCCTTGACGCCGGTTTTAGCCGCGCGGCAACTGCCCAGCGCTGCCTGCGCACCGACGACATAGAAAAAGTAGGAAAGACCAGCGGCCACCATACGTTTTTCGAAATGCTGGGGAATTTCTCTTTCGGCGGCTATTTTAAGAAAGAGGCTATCCAGTGGGCCTGGGAATTTTTGACTGGCGAGCTGAAGATCGACCCGGATAAGCTCTGGGTTTCGGTCTACGCGGAAGATGACGAGACATATCAGATTTGGAAAAATACGGTCAAAATCCCGGCGGCCAGGATCGTTAAGCTGGGCGACAAAGAAAACTTTTGGCCGTCCGAGGCAAAAGAAAAAGGCCCCAACGGCCCCTGCGGCCCCTGCTCGGAAATATTCTATGACTACGGCAGGGAAAAGGGCTGCGCTAAGCCTGATTGCGCCCCTGCCTGCGGCTGCGGCAGGTTCGTGGAGATCTGGAACCTGGTCTTTACCCAGTTTAACCGTAAAGACGGCGGCTTGTTAGAGCCGCTGCCGCAGAAAAATATTGACACCGGCATGGGCCTGGAGCGGCTGGCGGCGGTAATGCAGGGGACAAAGAATAATTTTGAAACGGACTTATTTCAGCCGTTAATTCAAGAGATCGTGTCAAGGTATCCGGGTGTCAAGGCATCGGAGAAGAAAAGTTTGATTTACGCGGTTACCGACCATATCCGGGCGATAATCTTTGCCATTTACGATGGGGTTTTACCGTCGAATTCTGACCGCGGTTATGTAGTGCGGAAATTAATCCGTAAGGCCGTCAATGATGCCATAATAATCGGGATCAAAAAACCATTCTTGTATACACTCGTTCCTGTCTTGGCGGAGATGATGCATGCGCCTTACCCTGAATTAGCCGGCCGCAGGGAGGATATCGCGCAAATCATCCTTAGTGAAGAAAAGAATTTCTTATCTACCTTGAATTCCAGCGCAACCTTATTAAAAGAAAAATTCAACGTCTTGCATACTGAAAACAACCCCGAGCTGGCGGGAAGGATTGCCTTCCAGCTGTATGATACTTACGGCATCCCTTTGGAATTGACTAATGATTGGCTGAAAAAAAATAATCTTGAGTTTTCTCAAGGTTCGTTTGATAGGGAGTTGCGAGAGCAAAAGAACCGCTCCCAGACGCAGAGCGGAATGAAGGGAGATGTTTTTGATATCAAGGTTTTGCATTTAGATGTGAAGAAGACTAAATTTTCCGGCTACAAGCAGTGCGTCACTCGCGCTAAAGTTTTAAAATTGCTGAAAGGCAGCGCAACAACGGAGAAAATCACTGCCGGCGATTCCGCGACTGTCATTTTAGACCAGTCCGTATTCTATCCGGGGTCCGGCGGACAGGTCGGCGATACCGGGGAGTTGAGTAAAGGGAAGAATATCTTTGCGGTCGCGGACACCAAAAAATCCGGCGGGGTAATCCTGCATATTGGAAAAGTAAAGGCGGGGAGTTTTAAGGCCAATGATTTCGTGACCGCTAAAATCGATGCCGGACGCAGGCTGGATATCGCCCGAAACCACACCGCGACCCATCTTTTGCAGGCGGCCTTAAGAAAGGTTCTGGGGCCGCATGTGCGGCAGCAGGGGTCACTGGTGGCCGCGGAGCGGCTGCGTTTTGATTTCACCCATTTTAAGGATTTAAGCGGCGCAGAGCTTTCTCGTGTCGAGGCGCTGGTGAATGATTACATTTTAGAGGATTGCCGGCTTTCGGCCAAAGAAATGCCGCGGGAGGCTGCCAGGAAATCCGGGGCGCTGGCATTTTTCGCCGAAAAATACGCTGCTAAGGTGAGGGTGGTAACAGTTGGTAAAATTTCCCGGGAACTTTGCGGCGGGACGCATTTAGAGTCTAGCGCCCAGGTTGGTTATTTTAAGATTTTACAAGAGTGTTCGGTTGCCAGCGGCATCAGAAGGATCGAAGCGCTTACCGGCAGGCCGGCCCTGTCAGCCCTGCGCGAAGAAGCAGGCATTTTAAAAGGCCTCTGCGCCCTATTAGGTGTGCCAGCGCAAAAGCTGGCGCAGGAAGTAGAGAAAAAACTGGCCCGGATCAAGGAGCTGGAAAAACAGCTCCATGCTGAATCCTTTGCGCAGATAAGGTCCAATATCGATGATTTTATTCAGCAGGGCGAAGATCTCGGTAATTTAAAATTAATCAGCGGGATTATCCCCAGCGCCGATATCGCGGCCTTGCGCAGCGCGGTGGACTTAACCAAGCAAAAGGCCGGTTCTTGCGTGATCGCCTTTGCCTCGGCAACAGGCAGCCGGACAAGCCTGGTAATCGGCATTAGCGCGGATTTAGCGGCAAAGGGCCTGGATGCCGCCAATTTAATTAAACAGGTTGCCCCGTTGATCGGCGGAAGCGGCGGAGGCCGCCCGGACTTCGCGCAGGCCGGAGGCAACAGGCCGGAAGGTCTCTCTCATCTATTTGAAAAGTTAAAGGAATTAATCAAATGAAAATTGTCAAATTTAACAGCAAACAGTTGGAAAAGATTTATAACCGCGGCCTGAGCAAAAACAGCCGGGTCGAGGAGCGGGTGAAAAAGATTATCGATGACGTGCGCGTCTTCGGCGATGAGGCGCTCTTGAAATATACCCGGAAGTTTGACGGGGTAAAGCTTTCGCTGCGTCAACTGAAAGTCGCGCAGATAGAAATCAGCGGCGCCTATCAAAGCATCAGCCCGAATTTTGTCTCCAGCCTGAAGGTGGTGATGGAGAACGTCAACCGCTTTTACCGCAAAAGCGTAAAAAGATCCTGGCGCATCAAAGACGCGGACGGGGCAATGCTGGGGGAAAACTATACGGCTTTGAACAGGGTGGGGATTTACATCCCGGCAGGCACCGCTCCTTTAGTGTCTACGGTTTATATGACCGTGCTCCCGGCAAAATTAGCCGGGGTGAAAGAAATCGTCTTGATCAGCCCGCCGGATAAATCCGGTTATATTAACCCGCACATCCTGGTAGTGGCTGATTTGCTTAAGGTAAGCGAAATCTACCGGGTTGGCGGCGCTCAGGGTATTGCCGCCCTGGCCTACGGCACCAAGACTATCGCGGCAGTGGATAAGATTGTCGGGCCGGGGAATATTTACGTCAGCGAAGCCAAGAGGCAGGTTTATGGCCGGGTGGATATCGATATGATTGCCGGGCCGACGGAGCTGGCGATTATCGCCAATCACTTTAGCGATCCCAAGTTTATCGCCGCTGACCTGCGCGCCCAGGCGGAACATACCAAGGGATTGGCGATCTTGATCACCAATTCTAAAAAAATGGCGGTTGAGGTTAAGTCGCGTTTAGACGGCGTTAACGGCCTGGTCGTGCTGACCAAAAATCTAAGGCAGGCAGTGGAAATCGCCAACCGCGTCGCGCCCGAACACTTAGAGCTCTTAGTCAATAACCCTGGGGAATTATTAAAAGGCATCAGGAACGCCGGCGCGATATTTTTGGGGCCCTTCAGCCCCGCGGCAGTGGGCGACTATGTTGCCGGTCCCAGCCATGTGCTTCCCACGTTGGGCACGGCCAGGTTTTTCTCCGGCCTCTCGGTGCTGGACTTTATTAAAAGCAGCCACGTGATCAGCTACTCTAAAAAGGCGCTGGAGAAGATCAAGGAACCGCTGGAAAAAATCGCCTGCATTGAAGGCCTGGAGAAGCACCTGGAGTCGGTCAAGGCGAGATTTATGTAATCCTAAGGGTTTGTCCTTTAAGTGTCGCACTCTATGAATTTGTCCGATTGCTCGCTTAAGTATATGCTCGGGATATTATTCGCGCAGCCCCCGAAACAGACACCTGAATAATAATTTCAAGTATGGGTGCAGCGATAATAATAAGATTTTTCGGGTCAAGTCAAAAAATATGAGACAGTGATTTTGCACGGTCCTCTAGGAGACAATTATTGATTTTGGCGTAAATAATTTGTCGAGAAAAGTGGTATGAAGGTAAATAACTTAAAAGATAAGACGCCCACAGAAATAGCAGATAATTTACCAAATGTCGATAATATTTCTATGATTCCACAACAAATAACAGCGCAAGCATATATTCTAGCAGCACTAAATAGAGAATTAATAGATAGTCAGAGGGAATATCAAGAGAAGTCTATTAAACAAATGAAACACTTGGTTTATGCTACTTGGATTTTAGTGATTGCAACTATATTTGCGCCAATCATCGTTCCTATCGGAAATAGTTTTATCACTTGGCTGAAAAATTTAATTGGCGCTACTTCAACTACAATATGGTGAATAAAAAACAATTAATGCTTATTGCTAAAATTATAAAATGGTATTCTATTCTTTGGGTTTGGTTAGTAGGCCTTTCTATTGTGATTGGTATTATTGGGATATTTATAGGCGCAGGTAGTTTATGGAAAGGTTGGATAAAGTTTACAGATATCTTCAGCCCTTTCAATGTCGTTAATTATATAGTGATTTTTGTTTTTCTTATTCCAGCCATTGGGGCCCGGTCTTTATCTGAATATCTAACAAAGAAAGCAGGGTAAATGGAGGAGACAAAATGGGAGAATTTTTAACTAAAGAAAGCCCTTTTTCGCCAGGAAAGCCGGTTCCGATAGAGTACTTTGTGGCTCGCATTAAAGAGATTGAAAGACTGGAAAGAGCAATAAAGCAGGCTTCTTCAGGAAAAAATGAGAATATATTTATTACGGGTGAGCGCGGGATTGGCAAAAGTTCGCTTGCGAGTTTTGTTCGCTCCTTAGCAGAGAAAGAATATAACTTTATTGGATGCCATTGTTTTCTAGGGGGTGTAAGGAACCTCGAGGGGATGGTGAGGGTGATATTTCAAAGGTTATTACAGCAAGTTACGGATAAGAACCTGTTCGACAAGTTAAAAGACGTTTTTGATAAATACATAAAGGGAATAACTCT
>MHHD01000053.1:0-4594 GCA_001805895.1 Omnitrophica WOR_2 bacterium RIFCSPLOWO2_12_FULL_51_8
CACCGATTTTGCCTCGATCGTCTTCGCCGACGAAGGGGAAATCCTCAAAGGGAGCCTCAAGCCGGATCTCAAGTACAATCAGGTGATCCGCCCCTGGAAGAGCCGCTTGGGACTCCTCTATGTCACCCGCCGAACCTTCTGGCTCGATATCAAACTGATCGGTCTCACCCTGATAGCCCTTGTCTCAAGGGAGGAAGCCCTTCGGCTCCTCTGCCGGGAACTGGAACGGCTGGGCGTTGAGAGCCAAATCAGGACCGTTGCCGAGAGAAAAAATCCCCTCTACGCATACCCTCCGCCGGGGACAACCGAGATTGTCTCGGCGCGTTAAAAATACCTTTAATTTTGCCCCTCGTTCATGTATCGTACCCTCCCTAATCGGCAAAACACGTGACCCTATCCCTCTTCATTCTTGACTTTGTCATCATTGCGGCCGCCTGGCTCCTCTCGTGTCATCTCTTCCTCGGCCCCCAGAGCCTTTCAGATTACCTTGTTCAATCGCGCCTCGCCCTCCCTGTTCTCTATCTCTGCAAGATCTCCTTCTTCACCAAAATGGGTCTCTATCGGGCGATCCTTCGCTATGCCTCCTTTCATTTCGGCACCACGATCGTGAAGGCCGTTTCAGTCGGTTCAGCCCTGGCCTACCTGATCATCAACTATCCGTCCATGGAGTGGCCGATCGGGCTTCTCCTGATGGACTGGTTCATCACCCTCTTTCTCGTCGGTGTTGCGCGCTTTTTTCCGCGTTACTACGCCGAGAGAACCGTTTCCGAGGCCCCCTCAGACCTCCGCCGCGTCCTCATCTACGGGGCGGGTGATCTCGGGGATGCCGTCGCCCGCAGTCTCTTGAGAGAGAGGACCAATTACAACCCTGTCGGTTTTATCGACGACGACATCAAGAAGACCGGAAAGAAGGTCCACAATCTTCCGGTCCTGGGGAACCGATCCTCCCTCACGAAAATCATCAAGAGACAGAAGGTCAGGGAATTGATCGTCGCCATCACAACGGTCCCGTCAGACTGGTTGCGCGACCTGATCAAGGAATGCCGCACCCAAAATGTTTTTTGCCGGATCGCACCGAAGATGTCCGACATGCTCTCTCATGAGGTCGCCATCAAGAATATCGACATCACCGATCTCCTGAAGCGGGACCCGAAGGATTTGGACGAGAAGCAGATCGACCGGTTCCTGAGGAGGAAAAAAATCCTCATCACGGGGGCCGCGGGATCGATCGGGGCCGAACTGGTGAGGCAGGCCCTCCGTTTCCGGCCAAAGAAGATCGTCGCTGTCGACATTTCGGAGTATGGCCTCTACAAACTCGAAGAGGAGTTGGCCGAGATCATCAACGAAAAAAGGGGTTACTCGAAACTCAAATTTTGTCTTCTGGATCTCTGCCAGAAGGAGCGGCTGGAACAGCTTGTCGGCGCCGAAAAACCCGACCTCATCTTTCATGCGGCCGCCTACAAGCATGTCCCGATGCTCGAAGCCAACCCCTTCAGCGCCGTCTTGAACAACCTCCAGAGTACCCTCAATATTTCCGATGCCGCTGACCGCCACGGGGTCGAGAAACTTGTCCTCATCTCTTCCGACAAAGCGGTCCGTCCCACGAATATCATGGGGGCCACCAAGCGCATCTGCGAACTTTACGTCCAGAACCTCAACATGCGGTCGCAGACCGATTTTCTCGCGGTCCGGTTCGGAAATGTCCTCGGAAGTTCGGGGAGCGTAGTACCCAAGTTTCTCGAGCAGATCGGCAAGGGGGGGCCGGTCACCGTGACCCATCCGGAAATCACCCGATACTTCATGCTGGTTTCAGAGGCGGTTCAGCTCGTCATGCAGGCCGCCTCGATCGGACACGGAGGGGAGATCTTCATTCTCAACATGGGAAAACCGGTCAAGATCCGCGAGATGGCGGAGAACCTCATTTTTCTCACGGGAAAAACCCCCTACGAGGACATCGACATTCGGTACACCGGCTTGAGACCGGGCGAGAAGCTCTACGAGGAATTGCTGATCAACGAGGCTGAAAAAAAGACGCAGTACGAAACGATCACGATCGGAAGAACCACCTTCATCAACTGGGAGGTCCTGAATTTCCAGATCAACAGCCTCATCCGGTCCTCGCTCTCCGAGGACAAACTCTCCCTTTTCGAGACGATCAAACTGACTGTCCCGGAATTTGCCCACGTCGAATTGGTCGATGGCGGGGGAGAACAAAAGATCTTTCCCATCGGCCTCAAGAAGGTCGCCTCTCTCACCAGTCAACCCTCCCCCTCCGACTAGAGCTCGAAGCTCAGCCCCCCCTCCACCAGGAAGTCGTTCCTGTCATCTCCCTGCACAAAATTGAAATTAATCACCCGTTCGTAACCCACATTCCCCCTCACGGAGAATCCCTTCGAAAATCGGTGGTCAACATGGAGGAGGCCGCGCACCCTCTTTTCGGCGGCATTGTCGGTCGTCACCAGAATCTCGTCTCCCGTGCTCAAGTAGGTGTCGCTGTCAGAAACCTCGTAGGCAAAGCGGCCGCTCACGTAAGTCTCAAAATTCGGCTCCCAGCCGAGTTCAGCCAGGAAGCCGTGTGAATCGGGCCCTTGCGGGTCTCCCAAGATCTCCCCATTCAGCGAGTAACCCGACTGAAACTGGCTGTGTCGGTACATCAGTTCGGAGAGATAACGAAACTCCACCCTTCCGGAAAAAGTCCCGTTCCAATCAAGCCGCGGAAAATAAATCCCGCCGTAGTAGGCCACCGAATCGATCAGCGTCCGTTTGAAATTCTGGATCGTTTTGTCATCCCAGAAGGCCTCGCCGTACAATTCCGCATGGGCCATGAAGGGGAGACGGAGCCTCGAATCAATTCCCAGGATCCGGTTTGATTTCCCATTCCCCGTCGCCGAAAAGCCGATAAAATCCCCGACAAATTCCCCCACCGTAAAATCGGGAGCGCCGTCCCCGCCAATCGTCAGGATGTTGGCAAAACCGAACTCCCAAAGACGGGACGGCTTGATCGTCCACTTGTAACCGGCAAAGATCGTGTTTGGAAAAAAGGATTCAGGCCCGAGCGTCGAAAAAAAGGCAATCATCTTGATCCTTCCCAGGTGTTTGAAGATCCAGGGGAGAAGAAAAGGGTGATCATTGGTGAGATGGAAATGATCGAGGGGTCTCGCATGATCCGACAGAAGGAGCCCTCCGTGGGGCCCCTGTCCCAGGGACAATGTCGACCGTCCCGCCTGCAGTTCAACATTCCAAAAATTGAAGACCCCGTAGAGCTCCTGCACAAAGGCCTTGGCGGATGCTCCCCCATCGTTTCGCGGGAACTGAAACTGAAATCTCGGATGGGCCAGAAATGTGGCATGGTCGGTGACACCCAACCAGTGGACCGATTCGACAGCCACCTCCGTCCCGTCTGGATAATCCCTCCCCTGACGGTTTGAGACGAGGGGTATGGAGGAAGCAGGCAAGAGCCCTAGTCCGTTAATTGGAAATTGCTTCGGTTGGGCGCTCAGGAAGGTGATGAGGAGGTCCCCTTCTTCCAGTGGATGAAGATCCAACCCTTTCTTGCGCGTCCCCTTCGGATCGTACTTTTTTTCCAGAGTGTCGAGAAGGGCGTCTCCGTTTTCGGAGACCCCCTCATTGTTCACCTCCCAATTTTTCCTCGCCTCCCGGATCAATCGGACCACCTCGGCGCGGCTGTAGGGCTTGTGGCCGACAATGTCGGTCTTGATCAGATCATACGACCGCAAAAGGGCCAGGTGGCGGTAGACGGGGTCATCGAGAGAGAGATCGATGGAACTTCCTCCCCACACTGCGATGGAAAAAAACAAAAGAGCTGAAACCAGACAACACGATATTATTTTTGTCAGACAACCCCCCATTCCGTTGATCCATCCGGGTTGTCCTTGATGACAATCCCCTTTTCCAAAAGCCCATTCCTGATCCGGTCCGCCTCGGCCCAATCCTTCGCCCCTCTCGCCTTTTTTCTCTCCGCGATTTCCTTTTCGATCGTCTCGGGGGTGAGCCCGGAATTCATCAGGACGCGGCCTGTTTCCTTCCCAATGTAAGTCGCGGCGTCAGATCCAAAAACTCCCAAGGCCTCGTGGATCAGGGCGACCGTCTTGAAAAAGAGATCGCAGTCTGTTTTTCCGACCCTGGCGCCGCTGTCCAACCCCTTGTTCCACTCGCGCGAGAGATCGAAGAGGAGCCCCACCACCTTCGCAGAATTGAAATCGTCGTCCATCGCTTCTTCGTAGACGCCCCGGAGCGAGGCGATTTTTTTTGTCAGTTCCCTGGGAGCCTCCTTCCCGCCGCTTCCTTCCGAAACCGATTTCCGGATCCGGTCGAGGGTGGAATACCAGCGGTTGAGCGACTCTCTCGTCCCCTCCATGAGCCCGTCGGTGTAGTCGAGCGGCGATCGGTAGTGGGCAGAGAGGATGAAAAGCCGGATCACCTCCGGATCGAAGCGTTTGAGGAGAGACTTGAGGCTCAAGACATTCCCGAGCGACTTGCTCATCTTCTCCGATTCCATGTTCACAAAACCGTTGTGGATCCAGTATCGCGCGAAAGGTTTTGAGGTCGCCGCCTCCGACTGGGCGATTTCGTT
>MHHD01000053.1:4656-5213 GCA_001805895.1 Omnitrophica WOR_2 bacterium RIFCSPLOWO2_12_FULL_51_8
CTCCCCCGGCTTGGAGCCCTTCCAGAGGGCGAAATCGAGCGGGTCCTTCTTCACCTCGGAAACCTCCACCCGCGCCCCCGCCTCGAGCTCGTCGATTTTCTTCCCCGACAACTTTCCGTAATCCCCCTTTTTCCGGACGGAATAAAAAACATCCCCCCCTGCCTGATAGGCGATCCCGGCACGCACAAGCTTTTCAACCAGCGTGATAATTTCTCCGATACTCTCCGTCGCCTTCGGTTGATGGGTCGGGGGAAGAATTTTCAGCGCCGCCATATCCTCGTCAAAACTCCGGATGAACCGCTCCGCGATTTCATCCCATGGAACGCCGTCGCGGTTGGCGCGGTCGATGATCTTGTCATCGACGTCGGTGTAGTTCCGGACAAAGGTCACGTCATACCCCTTCTGTTTGAGATACCGATAGATCACATCAAAAGAGATGAGGGCCCGTCCGTGCCCCAGATGACAGTCGTCGTAGACGGTGACTCCGCAGACATACATCCCCACCTTGGGAGAATTCAGGGACTTGAAATCCTCCTTGCGTCGGGTCATCGTATTGT
>MHHD01000054.1 GCA_001805895.1 Omnitrophica WOR_2 bacterium RIFCSPLOWO2_12_FULL_51_8
AAAGAGTTCGCGCTCTTGAATCACCCTCAAAAGTTTCGCCTGAACGCTCCTCGGTAAATTCCCGATCTCGTCAAGAAAAAGAGTCCCTCCCTTAGCCAACTCAAATTTCCCCGCTTGGGCCGAAATCGCTCCAGTGTAAGCGCCTTTCTCGTGGCCAAAGAGTTCGCTCTCGATCAGAGTCTCAGGAATCGCGCTGCAATCCACGGGGATAAAAGCCTGGTCCGATCGATCGCTTTCGGAATGGATCGCTCTCGCCACCAATTCCTTTCCTGTTCCGCTTTCTCCGATGAGGAGGACATTGACATCGTGACAGGCCACGCGGCGAACGAGGTCAAAAACCTTTTCCAGGGAAGCGCTCGTCCCTTTGATGTCTCCCAAGGTAAATCGCTTCTCCAGTTTTGACTCCAGGGTGTGAACTTTTTCCTCGAGATGGCGTGTTTCGAGCACATTTTTGATGATAATCTTCAACCGGTCATTGGGTACCGGCTTTGTCAGATAATCATACGCTCCCAACTTCATGGCCTCCACCGCTGTTTGGACGTTCTCGCAGGCCGTCAGCATAATCACGAGCAGCTTCTTCTCAATCTTTCGGATCTCCTGCAAAAGCTCGACCCCTGGGGTATCCGGTAGACGAACATCCAGGAAAACGAGATCGGGTCTCTCCTTTTTAATCATGGCGAGCCCCTCACGGCCTGTTTTTGTGGAAAGGACTTGATACTCGCTGCCAAGAATTTTGGAAAAGATCCAAGCCATTTTAGGTTCGTCGTCAATCACGAGGATTTTGTCTTGAGACATTTCAAACTGCCTTTGGAGTTAACAGGGGTTCGTCAGCCGTCTTGGCAAGAGAAGGCTCTTTCTCTGCGGAAGCGATGGGGAGGGTAACGATAAAACGGGTTCCTTTGTTTGGGCCGCTAATTTTGGTCTCCACAGCAATGGATCCGTGATGCTCGCTCACAATCCGCTGGCAGATCGCAAGCCCCAGACCCGTCCCGGCAGGCTTCGTGGTAAAAAAGGGCGCAAAAAGCTGTTCTCGCACTCGGGGCGAAATGCCCTTTCCTGTATTTACGATCTCTACGAGAACCCGTTTTTGATCCGGGGCCTCTTTGACGACCACCGTTAAATGCCCGCCTTCGGGCATCGCATCAAGTGCGTTAGTGATGAGATTTGAAAACACCTCATCCATTCTTTCTACGTCGACTTTCACTTGCGGAAGATAACGGCTAAAGATTCGATGAGTCTCGACCCGCTGGGAACGCGCTCGAGCCGCGGCAAGACGAAGAACCGAATCAAGGACCCGTTGAATATCAACCATGCGAAGCGCCAGTTCTCGCGGCCTTCCATAATTGATCAGTTCCTTTGTGATCCGGTCGACCCGGTCGACCTTTTCGATGATCGCCTCGGTGAACTCTCGTAAGACGTTCTCTGGACCGAGCTTCCCGTGAATATACTGGACAGACATATTGATGATCGAAAGGGGATTGCGAATCTCATGGGCGACTGCCGCTGCAAGCTCGCCCGTGGCGGCAAGTTTCTCCTGGTGAACCAATTCATCCTGCGTCTCTTTAAGCTCCTGATAGGCATCCCGCAGTTCGTTGTACAACTCTTCGACTTCTTCTTTCGCAACTGTCAGTTCATGAACCAGTTTATTCTCCTTGGTTGCATCATAGCCCAATAGGATGACACGCTTACTCGTCTTTGAGTCGGGGGCTGCGATCGGAACTAAATCTAGCCTGACGTTCCGGTGCTGACCGTTTTTCCCTACGAACTCAGTGTCAAATCCGCGGACAGTTTCCCCTGCAAAAGCCCGGGTCAAAACCTCTAAAATTTCTTTTTCCTTATCCGGAGGAAAGAGGCTCGCGGGCTCTCGTCCAATCAAAGAACCCTTTCCGTAACCCAGGGCTTCAAAAGCAGAGCGGTTGGCTGAGAGGATTTTGCCTTGCGGGTCTAAATTGATCACAAGCTCCGACTGTGCTTCGGCAAGCTTCTCCTTTTCTTCCAGGTTCTCCCGCAGCCGATCCCGAAGAACTTTTCTTTCCGTAACATTCGTAAAAATCACCTGGATCAACCTTTCTTTATAGGACTGGAATCTTACTATTTGAAGATCTGCGTAAAAATTTGTTCCATCTCCCTTCCGGCACGGAATCTCAGAAAGGAGTCGGGACTTGCCCTTCAATCCGGTTTCGATTTTATCGAGCATCTCAACGGGGAAGAGATCTCTGAAGCGAAATCTCAAAAGGAAATCCTTCGAATGGCCGAACATCCGAAAGAAGGAGGGATTACCATCGAGAATTTCGCCCGTGGCTACCTTCACAAAAAGGACCCCCCCTCCAAGCCGCTTCATCAATCGTCTATAGTTTCCTCTGGTGAGCTCTCGTTGGAACGCAGGCCTAGTGGCTTTTTCGCAGTCCATCGTCGTCCTTCAGAGGATGACCTCTTTCAATGTGGAATCAGTTCCCCAATTCTTACAGATAAAATATTTACCCTCTTTTTTTCCCTTTTACAAGATCCGGTATGGTTAAAAGCTGATTTTTTGGGTCCCCCGTTTCGCAGGACCGACCCGCTCTTAGGTTTCCTTGGTGTACTTTTTGACCACTCCCGCAAGGTATTTCGCTGCAATGTCCTTCCCGCCAAGACCAAAAGACAACGCTAAAGCGAGGGAGATGGCCATGAAAAGGGTATCGAGATTCTGTACTGCCAGACCGAAGGCAGCGCCCAGCTCACGAAGTGCTACAATTCCGGTAAAAATAACGATTGCGAGCCGTGTTAACTTGGAGAGCCCTTCCGACTGCTCGATATCGAGATTGGCTGCAATCAACCGGACCAAAGCCGCAAAGAAATTGGCAAGGAACACTCCGAGGACCAACACAAAAATGGCTGCCACCACGTTGGAGGTGTACCCCAGCAGGCGACTGATCAATTCGCCTGAATTTGCCAAAAGGCCTGAGTAATCTACGGCGAGCACCACAGTCATCGCAATCAATATAGAGTAAAGGAGGTTCCCAATCAGCTCTGAAAAGGTAACGCTGATCCCTCCTGTAGTAAGCGGCTTTTTTACAATCTTTGTGATCGCCTTCTCCACCGTCTCAAGACCCAGCACCGCCTGAACTCCCATTTGAACCCCTTTTGCGACCAACGCACCGACTGTCACAATTACCAAAGCGCCGAGGATCCCCGGTAAAAAACCGAGAATCGTGGCAACCAACCTCAGAAAAGGCGGCACAATTCCTTGATACAAACCGGAAAACCAAGAAGTTACCGAAAACCCCCCGCCTACTTGTGCCCAAGCTCGTGTAGGAGTCACCACAAAAGACAGGGCCCCAAGAGAACAAACCCGTAATAACTTTTCCATCACCCACCTCCTTATGATTTGAAAGTTTTTTTACTTGTCTCCTCCTTGTCAGAATCCCGCCCGAATCAGCCTGCCTGAACCTCGGTACCCGCCGCAACAGAGCTTGATGTCAAATTATTCTCAGAGATCCACCGCTCGAGATCGATCCGGTCAAAAAACCACGCGCCGTTATCTCCATGAGACGCCGGGATTTTTTTGTTTTCCGCAAGTTCAATTAAGGTGTCCACATCGATTTGCAGGAATTGAGCTGTCTCCCCGGGGGTCATCTGGGTTTCCTTTTTGACTTGCGCGGATTGCTGCATGATTTCACACTTTCCCCAAAAACAAGCCCCCCTTTCCACCAGAAGCAAGGAAGCCTTCACATCCCCCCGAAGTTCGCCGCCGGGACGAAGCCGAACCCCCTCCACCGCATACACATCGCCTGAAATCTTTCCTTTCACGATGACGTTCTCGGCCGATATCCTTCCCCGAATCGCGGCGCCCTTCTCGACCGTTAACTCGCTCTGAATTCGAATGTCGCCCTCAAAAGTTCCGGTCACAATCACATCGGCTTTTTCAAGCAGTGCAAGGTCTCCTCTTGCCTCAGTATTCAGACGGATGTTTTTCTTCCTCTTGAGGAAAAATTTCATCGGCTTTTCTCCTTCCGTTTAGGAATTCTCTGGATGAAGAATGGCTGGACCCCTCTTTCGAGACAACAAAGGAAGTCTTTCAAGAGCGCTCCGTTCCTCCGGGCTCAATGGGATTTCCTCGAAAAAAAATCGGTCCTTCTCGAGCCCTTCCTCTACCGCCAAGAATCCTTTTTGATCCCCATCGTGGGGCTTCCTTTCTTCCCCTTCGACCCAGCGGAGCAAAATTCCTTTTCTTCCCGCCCCCCCCATCAAACTAAAACTCACGAGCCAGGCTTTAACGCCCGAGAAGTTAAGATAATGAATAAATTCCGGTTGAAAATCTCGGGCAAATACTACAAGCCGAACTTCCATCCCCGGTTGAAAAATACGCTCACCCCTTCCCTTGAAGAAAGTTTCAGCTTCCTGTTTCAGGATCAAATAAGTTTCCAGAATGCCTTCGAGTCCCTCCTGATCAGCCGCCTCCCGGACAATCACCTTGGCAAAGACACCCGAAGGGTCAAGGAATGAAAACCCCATTTTACCTTTTTCGTGCTCCGGGCCAGGGAGATTGAAAACAAAAGAGCCTGGAAAAAACTCCTCGATAGAATGCAAAAGGAGTTGCTCAATCACTGGAACAGGAATCGAATCTCGTTTCTCCCAAAAAACCTCCAGGGGCCCTTCGAGGGGGGTCATTAACAGTTCGTCTCCCGTGTTAAAAAAGACTGATGTTTCTTTGCAAGGCCTCGGCCGAAAGGGCATCTCTGAGCACTCCCTTCGAATCACAGAGCCCATAGAAATCCAAGTTTCGAGCCAGGAGTCTTCTCACAAGACTTTGATAGTCCCGGAAGAAGTCCCAGGCATTTGAACAGCTGAAACCGGTTCCATCGAGAAGGACGCCCGTCGGAAGCCGGGGGGTCTTAAGAGAAACCCACTTAAGGGCTTGATAGAGCTGAGTGAGACCCGCTCGATCGGGAGGGACGATAAAAATGACTTGCTCAACCTGTTGAAAAAACCCGGATTCCAAAAATTCTTCCCGGCCGCTCAGACTTACCAAATCAATTCTCCCCTGCTGCAACCCTTCCCACTCTTTGGAGTTTCTTCCCTCAGGCATGTGAATCAACTCAACCTCAGGTGACAGGGACAAGCAAGTTGCTCTTGAGGAACCGTTTAAAGGAAGAAAACGGGAAAGGGAAGGGGAATAGGAACGCAATCTCTCCCAGCAGCCGTAAGAGGTTCCAAAACTCACGACTCGGATTTTCTTTGCTCCGGAAAGTTGAGTACCAAGGTAACGACCCAATGCGCTGCTTAGGACGAGATGATTCTCTCCGGTGTTCATCCAAACAAGACCCAGCCTCTCCTTTCCAGCCAGGAGAGGGAATGCCGGGGCAGACTTTTGGGTCGGAAGGTTCACCGTCATCGGTCCTTCGGATGTTTGTCTTTTAAGGGCCGATAGAAAAAAGTGAGCGACCCTCTCAATGCCCGAAGGTTTTTCTCCTCCATCAATGTCCCCATTATACGTCGATGACAGAAACAATTCCTCCTTCGGGGTGCATCACAAATCTTGGATTTCTAAGATCAATGGTCTTTTTCCCGTCAACCAGGAACTTATACCGACAAATCCCTTTTCTTAGGTAAAAGATCCTCATCCAAACCCCTTGCGGACCCGGAGAAGGATTTAACCGTACGGACTGCCAATCGGTGAAGTCTCCAAGGATTTCGACGCTGCGGGCTGCAGGAGCCGAGTAGCTGAAAACGACCTCCGCAAGCTCTTCTTGACTCAAACTTTCCTTGAGCGAAACTCCATTTGCGGGCGAGATCTCTACCTCCTCCGGCTGAAGCTTTTCTCCTTCAGTTTGTTCCTCGGGCAGTCTTCGCACTTCTTCATAGACACGATCGATAAAACCAGTGGAGCTTTCCTCTGCCTCCTTCTCCTCTTCGACGACTTTTGCAGGCTCTAATTCCTCCGGCTCTCCTGGCAAGGATACCGGAAGCGCTTCTTCGTGAGTCTCTGTCTCCCCCAGACTGATGATCGGACTTGCTTCTTCTCTGATCTCCTTCTGGGTCTCCATCATTTCTGAAGCGTTTTCAGCCATGATGGCTGTTTCATTTGCAAGCTCGTCAACCAAAGCTTGAGCCGCAGGCTCTGGAGTCAGACCTAACAACTCTTTCGCGAGGGCCATGTAATCCTTAAATCCTGCCGATTCGGGATCGAACGTCACGATGGATTTACCCGCTTCCACCGCCTGCTGAAGACGGTTGTTTCTGCGTATGCAGGTATTGAAAACCTTTCCCCGAAAATTCCCATCCAGCCTTTTCCAAACTCCCTGAGCAAGTTTTGTACGAGGATCCCAGAGTGTTAAGAGCACCCTCAGAGAGATTTTCTTGGCAAATGTTGTCTCCACCAAGCCAACGGTTTCGACCAATTTTTTCAGGCCGTGGAGAGAAAAAAAGGAGGGCTCCACGGGGACAAGGATTTCATCCGCCGCACGAAACGCATTGAAGGTAAGAAGACCGATATTCGGAGGACAGTCGATCAAGATAAAATCATAAAAAGCAGGCAGGGTTTCGATTTTCCGGAAAAGTACCTCTTCACGGCCTTCGACGCCGCTCCAGCGCTGTTCAAAAGCACTGAGATGAACCTGAGACGGAACCAGATCAAACCGGGGCGAGATCGGAACACGAATGTCTTCTAACTTTTGTGCCCTCTCCAGTTCTCCGTTCAAGGCATCGGGTAAGCTTTTCTCCAACTTCTCGGCATCGATCCCAAGGCCCAAAGTGCTGTGTGCCTGCGGGTCGAGGTCAATTAGAAGGACGGTTTTCCCGCATTCGGCCAGACAAGCGGCAAGATTGATCGCCGTCGTAGTCTTGCCGCATCCGCCCTTCTGGTTCGCAATGGCTAGTACGGACACGTCTTCCCCCCGGGTCGTCCCTTTCCACCTGGGGCGGACTCGCCTTCGGCGGACGGGGCTCCTCGCCCGCCAACATCTCTCAGTTGCAATTGGGCAACCTTGGGATTTGGGCGGGCTTGCAATGATGATAACTGTTCCACAGCGTCTGAAAGATCGCCTTCCTCTTCGCGCTCTAACTTTCCCACTTGGGTAAAGTTAAAATCCAAATTTGCCTCCTGATGCGGATCGATAAAAGCCTCTTTGGCTGTGATCCGTTCCTCCTCCGTCTCTGGCGAAGAGGAAGATCCATACTTTCCGTCCAGTGACGAGGAAACGCGTCTTGAGATTTCGTCAGCGAGATTCCCAACAATGGAAGGGTCCAAGGATAATTGTTTCTCGGGTTTCGATTCCTTGGCGCGAGAAGGGGGTTTTGGAGAAAGAGGCCTTGCTGCTCGAGGGACTTTAGGAAAGAAACGGATTTCTCCGTTTGTCTCGCGCCTGCCAATCTTTTCGCAAGAAACAATCTTAAGATCGCTCGCCACCCGGATCAGGTAGATGTTCTGATCATAAACCTTCTTGTAAGAAGTGCTGAGGTCGGGGCGGGGGTCCAAGAGTTCCGCTTCGACTTCCCACCCTGTTTCGCGGGGCCTCGCTTCGATCACAAAGCCCTTTCTTCTCAAATCAAATCGGAAAAATGAGGATGCCTCCTGAATGACGTCTTTGACATCTGCGACCATTCTCTCCCCCTCTCTCTTGCCTCCCGCCTCATTTCTTAACAGGCGGGGGTTTTGAGATACCTGGAACGTGTCAGGATTAGACCTCGAGGGGGATCTTCCCCTCTTCTTTTGCCTTCTCAATAAATTCGACCGCCTTTTTGCCACGATCC
>MHHD01000055.1 GCA_001805895.1 Omnitrophica WOR_2 bacterium RIFCSPLOWO2_12_FULL_51_8
AAAAGTGGCAAGGGCAGGGGGCGGAATTGATTCATCTGGTGGACCTGGATGGGGCATTCTCCGGTAAACCGAAAAATATCTCCGTTGCAGAAGAGATCGTCAAGGCGGTAGACGCGCGTATTGAATTCGGCGGCGGGGTGCGCGGTCAGGAGACGATAGACAAGCTATTGGACATCGGCGTTTGGAGGGTGGTCCTGGGGACATTGGCGTTCGAGGATAGGGTTTTATTAAAAAACATTAAACAAAAATATAAAGATAAAATAATAGTAAGCGTAGATATTAATATTGACGGCGCGGTGGCCTTAAAAGGATGGAATGAGAGCGCCGGTCGCCAAAACACTTTATTCGATTTCGCTAAGGTATTGTCTTCGGACATCGGTATCCACAAGATAATATATACTGATACGCAAAGAGACGGGACGTTATCCGGACCGCGAATCGCCCTGTTGGCAAATTACCTGAATCTGCTGTCAAAATATAAAATTTCAATGATCGCAGCCGGGGGGGTGGCGTCTTTAAGGGAATTAAAGTCCTTGGCAAAGCTGGAAGGGCAGGGCCTGGAGGGTATTATTATAGGTAAGGCGCTTTATGAGGAGAAATTCAGCCTCAAAGAAGCCTTGCAATTATTTAACCATGCATAGGAGGTAAAAGATGGCTAAAAAGAGTGTTTTTGCAATCTTAGTCGGCTTGCTTGTTTTGCTCAGCGGATGCGCCACCAGCCGCAGGCAGAAAGGGCAGGATATGGAAATGCAGGGCCTGAGGAATCAAATCACGGTATTGGAAGCGCAGATTCAGGCAAAAGACGAAGAGATCAACAGCCTGAATGAAATGCTCGCCAAGGATAGCGAAGCTAAGGCGCAGCAACAGGCCCCGCTAAAAAAACGCAATAAAAAGGCCAGGGTATTGAATGAAGCAAAATCCCGCCCCAACGTAAAACAAATTCAGATTGCCCTGACTAACGCCGGTTTTGAGCCGGGGGTGATCGACGGCAAAAAGGGAAAAAAGACCATTGAAGCGATCAGGGCTTTTCAGAAAGCGCAAGGATTGCCGGTAACTGGCAAGGCCGATAAGGCCACTTGGAAATTATTGAAGGGGCATCTCTATAAAAATATAAAATAATCTTTAAGGCGGCTATGCTAGCCAAACGTATAATCCCCTGTTTAGACATCAAAGATAACCGGGTGGTCAAGGGCGTAAAATTTTTTGGCCTGAAGGATGCTGGAGACCCGGTAGAGGCGGCCAGGGCCTACGACCAAGAGCAGGCAGACGAACTGGTTTTTCTGGATATCACCGCCAGTTGCGAAAAACGCAAGACTCTTATCCGGCTGGTGGAGGAGGTCGCTAAGAACATATTTATGCCTTTTACCGTCGGAGGAGGAGTCGGCGGTATCGGCGACATCCGCGATTTATTAAACGCGGGGGCGGAGAAGATCTCCGTCAACACACAGGCGGTGCAGTGCCCGGATTTAATCCACGACGCGGCAGCCAAATTCGGCAGTCAGTGTATTGTAGTGGCGATAGATGCCAAAGAAGCGGTAAGTCTTAAGTCACAAGTCGCAAGTTTGGAGGTCTATATCAACGGTGGAAGGACTCCCACTGGGTTGGATGCGGTGGAGTGGGCAAGAAAGGCGGCCGGCTTGGGCGCTGGCGAAATACTCCTGACCAGCATGGATTATGACGGCACCAAGGACGGCTACGACTTAAAATTGACCAGGGCCGTGAGTGAAGCGGTGGATATCCCGGTAATCGCCTCCGGCGGCGCCGGGGCATTGGAGCATTTTTATCAGGCCCTTACGGAAGGCGCCGCGGACGCTGTCTTAGCCGCTTCGCTTTTTCATTACGGGACGTTTTCCATTAAACAGGTAAAAGACTATCTTTGCACAAAAGGAGTCGCGGTGCGCAAATGAATAAAGACAATAGCTTTAAACTAAGGGAATTGAAATTTGATAAGCAAGGGTTAATCCCGGCGATCATCCAGGACTATAGGACTAAAGAAGTGCTGATGCTCGCCTATATGAACCTGCGCTCCCTGCGCCGCGCGCTAAAATTAAAAAAAACCTGTTTCTGGTCGCGCTCGCGCAAAAAATACTGGATCAAGGGCGAGACATCCGGGCATTTCCAATTTATAAAAGCGGTGTCTTATGACTGCGACCTGGATACGTTGCTGATTAAAGTAAGGCAGGCGGGGGCGGCCTGTCACACAGGCAACCGGTCATGCTTCTATCGGGAAATTACCTAACTAATACAAACAAACTAAATAAATTGACATATTGTATTGCACAGATGAGCGCAGATGAGAAGATACAGATGGACACAGATATTCACGATGTTATCTGTGATCATCTTGCATCTTTTCATCTGTGCCAATCTGTGTATATTCGCTGTTATATAATGTAAGAATATTTAATGCGCTTGTATTACAAGACAGCGGAGATGATATGGATAAGTTTTTGATTCGCAACTTCTCGATCATCGCCCATATCGACCACGGTAAATCCACATTGGCAGACCGGATTTTGGAAATTACCGGCGCGGTGGATAAACGCCATAAGGGCAGCCAGCTCCTTGACGATATGGAACTGGAAAGGGAGCGCGGCATCACCATCAAGGCCTCGATGGTCAGGCTGGGCTACCGTTCCCGGTCCGGCAAAGATTATATCCTCAACCTCATCGATACGCCCGGCCACGTGGATTTCACCTATGAGGTTTCCAAGTCCTTGGCTGCCTGCGAGGGCGCGGTCCTCTTAGTTGACGCCGGGCAGGGGATTGAGGCTCAGACCGTAGCCAATTTCTACCTGGCTAAGGAAAATAACCTGGCAATTATTCCGGTAATCAATAAAATTGATCTGACTGCCGTGGATATCCCGAAGGTGAAGAAGCAGATCATCCAGGTCCTGGGTTTTAGCGAGGAGGAAATTATCCTGGCTTCGGCAAAGGAAGGCACGGGCGTGGAAGACATTTTAGAAAGGATAATCGAGGTGGTGCCTGCCCCTCAAGGCGAGGCAGGAGAATCCTTAAAGGCCCTGGTCTTTGACTGCCGCTACGACTCTTTTAAGGGGGTAGTGGTTTTTGTCAGGGTATATGACGGCCGGATCGGCCCGGGCACCGCGTTAAAGATGATGCATTCCGGCAAGGTTTATAAAATAGAGGAATTGGGGGTTTTAAAAGACCTGAAATACGCGCCAGTGGACAGCCTTTCCTGCGGAGAGGTAGGTTACCTGACGGCGAATATCCGCGATGCCCGGGAGATTATTATCGGCGATACCATCACTGATGACAGAAATTCCTGCGCTAAACCGCTTGCGGGTTACCGCACGCTTAAGCCGCTGGTTTTCTGCGGGATTTATCCGGTGAATGCCGGAGATTTCCCTCAGCTGCGCGATGCCATGGATAAGCTTAAGCTCTCCGACGGCTCTTTCGCTTTTGAGCCGGAGAATTCACAGTCTTTTGGTTTTGGTTTCCGCTGCGGGTTTCTCGGGCTCCTGCATATGGAGATCGTGCAGGAGCGATTAGAGAGGGAATATAACCTGAATCTTATCCTTACCGTTCCCAACGTCGCCTATAAAGTCAAAAAAACCAACTCAGAAGTGATTGAGGTAGATACGCCGGCAAAGTTTTCCCCTCAAGATACGGTTGAGGCCTATGAGCCGTACGTGCAGCTATTGATGATTATCCCCGTGGATTCGATTGAGGCGGTATGCGAGCTGGTAAAGGCCCGGCGGGGAAATTTTGTTTCCAACGATTACCTGGGCGAAGACAGGGTAAAGATAATTTTTAGTATCCCGCTTTCTGAGATCATCGTGGATTTCTACGACCGGGTAAAATCGCTCACTAAGGGTTATGGTTCCATGGATTACGAATTTAAGGATTATTATCCCACCAACCTGGTGCGGCTGGATGTCTTGCTTAACGGCACTGTCTGCGACGCCTTTTCTTCGCTCTCGCATAAAGAAAAGGCCATGCATAAAGCCCGCGCCCTGGTGGACAAGCTAAAGGATTTAATCCCGCGCCAGATTTTTGAAGTATCTATCCAGGCCAGTATCGGCAATCAGATTATCGCCTCAGCCAAAGTCAGGGCGCTTGCCAAGCATGTCACTGCCAAGTGTTACGGCGGAGATATCACCCGCAAGCGCAAACTTTGGGAGAAGCAGAAGGCGGGTAAAAAACGGCTGAAGCAGTTTGGGAGGGTCGAGATTCCTCAAGAGGCGTTTCTGGAGGTGCTCAAGGTATGAAAATGAATAGGCAAATTCTGCGCGAATGGATTGAGTCTATTGTTATTGCCGCGTTCCTCGCCTTTTGCGTGATCAGGCCGTTTATCATCCAGGCCTTTAAGATCCCCACCGGTTCGATGCGGATGACCCTCGTAGAAGGCGACTTGATTTTAGTGAATAAATTTATTTACGGCCCGAAGGTCCCTTTTACCGGTCTGAGGCTACCCGGGCTGAGGAAGCCGCAGCGGGGCGACGTGATCGTCTTTATTTACCCGGAGGACCCCAAGAAGGACTTTATCAAGCGGCTGGTCGGGATCCCCGGAGATACGGTGGAAATCAAAAACGGCACGGTCTATATCAACGGCAAGCCGCTCTTGGATTCGGTCTTCGGCCAGATATTTTATTACAACTACGGCGATTTTGAAAGGCCGGGGCACAAGGTGACCGTGCCTGCCGGCAGCTTCTTTGTGCTGGGGGATAATTCCCGCTCTTCCAAAGACAGCCGTTACTGGGGTTTTGTGCCCTGGAAAAATGTTTTGGGCAAGGCCTTGGTGATTTTCTGGCCGCCGCAGAGGATCCGTATCATAAAGTGACCCGTTCGCCTCGATGAATTTCGCCAATAAGATTTCCACCTTTCGCATCGTTAGCGTGCCGTTTTTTATCGCCTGCCTGATTTATTATACACCTGACAAGGAGTCTTTGAGATTCGCGGCGCTGGGTATTTTTATCCTCGGCGTGATTTCTGACGCGGTAGACGGCTACGTCGCCAGGAAAGCCAAACAGCAGTCCAAGGCCGGCCTGGTGCTCGACCCGCTGGGAGACAAATTACTGCTGATGAGCGCCTTTATCTGCCTGTCGCCGATCAGCAAACTCGCGCTGCAATTTCCGTTCTGGGTGATCTTTATCGTGATCAGCCGGGATGCGATAATTCTCCTGGGGGCGCTGGTGATTTATATCGTCAAGCAGGACATCGTCATCCTGCCCACCAAATGGGGCAAATTTACCACCGCCCTTCAGATGCTTTCCGTGGCCGCGGTGCTGCTCCAGTCCCGCTATGCTTATGTCATCTGGTCGCTGGCTGTCTTTTTTACCCTGCTTTCCGGAGCGGATTACGTGATGAAAGGCTTCAAGGTGCTTTATGCTTTGGATAATCACCGCGGCAGCAGTTAGCTATCTCATCGGCTCTCTCCCTACGGCATACCTTTTCGGCCGCGCTTTAAAAGGGATCGATATCCGTAAATTCGGCTCCGGCAACGTGGGGGCCACAAACGCCTTGCGCGTTTTAGGCAGGGGGCCCGGCATTATGGTTTTGATCATAGATATGTTGAAAGGGTTCCTGCCGGTCATCTTTTTAGGCGACCAGCTGGTTTCCCGGGCCGGCTTTTTGCCTCCGGAATCCCTGCGTATCATCATCGGTTTAGGCTGTATCCTGGGGCATAACTGGACGGTATTCTTAAATTTCAAAGGCGGCAAAGGCGTAGCCACTACGATCGGCGTATTAGCGGCCCTGGCAGTAAAAGTCCGCGGGATGCAATTAGTGCTGGCTGCGATGCTGCTTACGTGGCTGGCGGTCTTTATGCTTTTACGCATCGTCTCAATGGCTTCGGTGGCAAGCGCAATCGCCTTTCCTATCTACGCATATATATTCAGGCAGAGCCCCATCCTGAAATCCTTAAGCGTCATACTCGCCTTATTCATCCTCCTGCGCCACAAATCCAACCTCAAAAGATTCCTCCGCGGCGAGGAAAAACGTTTGTAAGCGCTTTCTTTTTCCGCAGTTTACCCCTTGAAATCGTATCAGTTATATAGTTATACTTTAATAGCTAAACTTAAAATTTAAGTTGTCCCCGCCCTTGCCGTAAGGTTAGGGTTTACCAGCCACGGAAAGCGACGAGGATAACCGGGTTGCCGCAAAAAACAGGAGGAATTAATTTCACAAAGGCAATCCGGCGTCTTCATCTTATGATATTTCACCTCTGTGAGAACGCCCAACCATAAATGATTGGTTGGCGTTCACCTCTGTGAAAGGAGCGGCGATGCGCGATCTACTCTTTAAAAACTTGACTTCCAGCGATAAAAAAAGAAGGATTATCGCCACTTCCGAGATCAGCGATAAGGAGGGGGTGCGCAGCGTGATCCGCAGGCATTTTGTTTGCCTGATCAAGGAAATAAAAGGGGCTGCCGGCGGCAAGCCTCAGCCCTACCTTTATGTATTGAAAGAGCGCAATGCCCGTGAACAGAAAGAAAGGTTCTTTTGCCGGTTAAAGGGGAGCGTTTACGCCATCAGTAACGACAGATTATTCCTGATTACCTTTCTGCATTCCCTGAAGATTAACCTCAGCGCCATTCCCCACAGCTCAATTACTTACCCGGACGGAGATAACTCCGCCTAACCCGTTGTATAAGAGTCTGTTGCCTAACCCCAATAATACTATTCGAGCGAGCCAGCATGGTTATTCTTCGACCGAGGCGGCATTTTATCT
>MHHD01000056.1:0-8583 GCA_001805895.1 Omnitrophica WOR_2 bacterium RIFCSPLOWO2_12_FULL_51_8
CGAACGTCCCCGCGAGAAACACACCAAGACAGGACCAAAAAAATCCTGCGATAAGTTTATCAATGAACGAAAAAATGGACAGGTTCATAAAGAACGAAGCTCAAGGGTCTGTCAGGGACAGGCACCGCCTGAGTCGGGCGATGGCGGAGCCTGTCCCTTAGCCGCGCGGATGAAGGCCTTGACCTTTTCCGCGTCCTTTTTGCCCCGCGCGGACTCTATTGAGCTGGAGGCATCCACCCAGTCCGGGCGCGCGATGTCAATCGCCTGCGCCACATTTTCCGCGTTTAGGCCGCCGGAAAGAAAAATCACCCTCTTCTCCCGCTCAAAATCCCTGACTAATTCCCAGTCGAATGTTTCTCCGCTGCCGCCGTATTGGCCGCGCGTATAGGTATCGAATAAAATACCGTAGGTATTATACCGCAAGGCCTGCCGGATGTCCCGTTTTCTTTGCGCGCGCACCGCCTTGATGATTCTCTTATCGCCAAAAACGGCGCAGAACTCCGGGGGCTCGTCTCCGTGAAACTGCAGCAGATCGAACCTGCAAAGCTCGTCTGCCCAGCGGATTTCCTTTTCCTGCGCATTGACAAAAACGCCTGCCTTCAGGATCTTTTTCGGTAATTGCGCGATTATCGCTTTTGTTTTGCGCGGGCTGATGTAACGCCTACTCTCTTTGTAAAACAGGAACCCTAAGGCGTCTGCCCCGGCTTTGGCCGCCACCAAGGCGTCATCTAAATTAGTAATACCACAAATCTTTACTTTTACCCCCACACCAATTGTCCTTATCCCTTGGCCATCATAGTCTTAGGGACAGCCCCCGCTGATTCGTTTTACATTCGTCCCGTGAAATGCAAAGCATTTCTGGGGACAAAAGCGAATCAAAACGACGGGGGCAGTCCCTACAACTCACCAACCCATAATCTCTTCGACCTTGCTCCGGATGTCCGGCGCAGACATAAAGGCCTCGCCGATCAAAACCGCGTTTACGCCGAGGACCTTCAGGAACAAAACATCCTGATGGCTCTTGATGCCGCTTTCCACCACTACTATCTTGCCCTTGGGGATCAAGGGGAACAGCTTTTCCGTAATTTTAAAGTCCGCCTCTAAAGTATGCAGATTACGGTTATTGATGCCGATCGCCGGCAACTCTAAACTTAAAACTTTTTTCAGCTCTTTCTCATCGTGGACTTCCACGAGATAATCCAGGCCCAAACTATCGGCGATCCGCGTCAACTCCTGTAATTTATCTTTGGTCAACAGGTCAGCGATCAGCAATACGGCGTCCGCGCCAAAGTAGCGCGATTCAAAAATCTGGTATGCCTCCAGGATAAAATCCTTCCTTAAAACCGGCGCTGCCGCCAGATTCTTGATTTCTTTGATATAGGAAATATTGCCGGAAAAATAATCTTCCTCGGTCACTACCGAGATTGCCTGGGCCCCGGCCTCGGAATAAGCCCGGGCGATTTCCGGCAGGGAAAAATCCTGGCGGATCACGCCCCGCGACGGCGAGGACTTTTTCACTTCCGCAATCAGGCAAATCTGCCGGGGGCGGCTGAGCGTTTCTAAGAAAGGCCGGGTGGGAGGAAGCCCCGCGATGATAATTTTTAACTGCTCTTCCGGCATCGCCTGCTTAGCCAGCAGGATCTTCTCTTTCTTTTTAGCGATAATCTCCTTTAAGGCGTCAATTTTTGGCATGGGAATGAATCTTCAGCAGCTCCAGTTTCTCTAATGCCTTGCCGGAGGCAATTGATTCTCCGGCTAAGATAATGCCTTCCTTAATTCCGTCTTTCAGCGATTTTGTTTTTACGGCATCCGCCGCGTAGATCGCCGCCGCAGCGTTCAGCAGAACGATATCCCTCTGATGCCCGCCTTGCCCGCCTAAGATATCCAGTAATATCCGGGCATTAGCTGCCGCGTCTTTGCCGGACAGGTCCTCCGGCGCCGATTTTTTGAACCCGAAATCATCCCAATGATTTATCTCCTGCCTCTGGATCTTCCCCTGAGAGACCTCAAAAACCAACGTATCGTCACCCGTGGTCAGTTCGTCTAATCCGTCTTTTCCGTGCACGATTAAACCGTGCCGGATGCCTAAACCGGCCAGCGTCTGGGCGATGATCTCTGCCCAGCGGCTGTCATAGACGCCGATCAATTGGTGCGTGGCCCCTGCCGGATTGCTTAAAGGCCCGAGGACGTTAAAAATAGTCTTTCTGCCGATGGCCTTGCGCGCCGGCATAGCGTATTTCATTGCCGGATGAAAGTTCTGGGCGAATAAAAAGGTGATGCCCAGTTCATTGAGGCATTTTTCCGTCTGCTGGATGGACATATTGATATTTACTCCCAGCGCCTCCAAACAATCCGCGCTGCCGCAGCTTGAGGACACCGAGCGGTTACCGTGCTTGGCCACCGGGATACCGGCGCCGCTGGCCACAAAGGCAGCGGCCGTAGAAATATTGAAGGTATGTTTTTGATCGCCGCCGGTGCCGCAGGTATCCAGGATTACTTCATAAGGCGAATGGATCTGCGCGGCAAAACGCCGCATTACCTTTACTGCCGCGCTTAATTCTTCGGCGGTTTCGCCTTTTTCATCTAATTTCGCCAGAAAAACAGCCAGCCGCGCGGTATCTACCCTGCCGCGCATGATTTCTTCCATCACCCCGGACATCTGCACTGCGTTCAGGCCTTTACCGCCGGTAAGCATCTCTATTGCTTCTTCAATCATAATTGCAGGAAATTAGCCAGAATATCCATCCCCGCCTTAGTCAGGATGGATTCAGGGTGAAACTGTACCCCCCAAAGGGGAAACTGTTTATGCTTTAAGCCCATAATCTCTCTCTCTTTGGTCCAGGCAGTGATCTCTAAACACGCCGGCAGGGTCTTTCTTTCCACCAGCAGGGAATGGTAACGGGTGGCCTCAAAGGGATTCGGGATATTTTTAAAGATGCCTCTACCGTGATGATAAACTAATGAAGTCTTTCCATGCATTAGTTTCCTGGCTATGATAATCCGTCCGCCGTAGACAGAGCCGATGGCCTGGTGGCCGAGACAGACACCGAGGATAGGGATTTTACCGGCAAATTCCCTGATCAGCCGGCAGGAAATACCCGCGTCTTCCGGGCGCCCTGGCCCGGGCGAGATGACGATTTTCCGGGGTTTGAGCCGTTTAATCTCCTTTAAGGTAATCTTATCGTTCCTGAAAACCTCTACCTTCTGCTTCAGCGCGCCTAAATACTGCACGAGGTTGTAGGTAAAGGAATCGTAATTATCGATCATTAATATCATCTTCCTAATCCTTCTCTCTGTTTCATCTCGCTTACTTTACCCATGACCCACGACACATGACCCAAGACTAACGTTGCTCCTTCTCCCTCCAGATCCTGGCGCCGAGCCTCCCTAGTTTCTCCTCGATATTTTCGTATCCGCGCTCTAAATGGTAAATCCTTGATACCGCGGTCTTGCCCTTTGCCGACAGCCCCGCTAATACTAAGCAGGCGGAAGCGCGCAAATCCGAAGCCATTACCGGCGCCCCGCAGAGCCCGCCGATGCCCTCAACGATGGCATGCGGGCCTTCCCTCTGGATATGCGCGCCCATACGGTTGAGCTCTGCCACGTGCATAAACCGGTCAGGATAAATCTTCTCGGTCACTACGCTTATCCCCGGTGTCACACTCATCAGGCTGATCATCTGCGCCTGCATATCCGTCGGGAATCCCGGGTAAGGAAGGGTAGTGACATTCACCGCTCTCAATTGCTTCTTATAGCGCACCCGGAGGTTTTCTTCGCTCCTGGCGATGCTGGCGCCCGCTTCCTCTAATTTGTCGATCAGGGCCCCCAAGTGCTTAAAGGATATGTTTTTGATCAGTATGTCTCCGCGGGTAATCAATGCCGCCAGCATCAGCGTCCCGGCCTCGATTCGATCCGGAATAACCGTATGCGCCGCGCCATGCAGGTGTTTTACCCCTTCGACCTCGATGACGGGCGTGCCGTGGCCCTTGATTTTTGCGCCCATCTTGAGCAAGAAATCCGCCAGGTCCGCCACTTCCGGCTCACAAGCCGCGCCTTCGATTACCGTGAGGCCCTTGGCTAAAACCGCGGCCATCATCACATTATCCGTGGCCAGGACCGAAGAGCCATAAACCCCGCCCAGATACATCCGCGCCCCGCATAGGCCGTCAGACTTAGCCGTCACATAACCTGACTCAACGTTGACATCCGCCCCCAAGGCCTTGATGCCCTTAAGATGCAGGTCTACCGGGCGCACACCGATGACGCAGCCGCCGGGAAGCGAAACCCTGGCCTTTTTGAATTTACCTAACAGCGGGCCCAGCACGCAGAATGAAGCGCGCATAGTGGAAACTAATTTATAGTCAGCCATAAAATGCGCGGCCTTCCCGGCGCTCACTGTTATAACCCCTTTATCGAATTCCACGTTCTTGCCCAGGGAGCGCAAAATCTTTAGCATGGTATTGGTGTCGCGCAGGGCGGGGGCCCCTTTGATCACGCAGGCATCATCGGTTAAAAGCGTAGCCGCCAGTATCGGCAGCACCGAATTCTTCGCCCCGGAGACAGTAACCTCTCCCTTTAAACTTATCCCGCCTTCAATGATTAACTTGTCCATCTTTCTTGAGCACCATTACCCTATCTATATTATTATAATCCCTAATTACCTCTTTTACTGTAAAATTATCCCCTTGCTCAAAAATCCTCTTTACCGCCTCTGACTGGCCGTATCCAATCTCTATAATTAAAAATCCGTCTTGTTTTAAGTATTCCCCCGCGCCCCCGGAGATGGCGCGATAAAAATCCATGCCGTCCTTTCCCCCGTCTAAGGCAAGGCGCGGCTCGTATCCCAGCTCCGGCTGCAAAGTATCGATGTCTGCGGAAGGGATGTAAGGAGGATTACTGACAATTATGTCGTGGGTCGTGTGTTTTGTGTCATGGGTCAAAAATAAATCGCCGATGTTAAATCTTATTTTTTTGGCAACCCCGTGAAAAATCGCATTGTCACGGGCTATTCCGATAGCGGCCGGAGAAATGTCCATTGCGGTTATCTCGGCATCGCTTAAAAACTTTGCCAGGCTTATGGCAATGCACCCCGAACCTGTCCCCAAGTCAAGTACCTTGACCCTTGACCCCAATTCAACCGCTTTCTCCACTAACAATTCCGTTTCCGGCCGCGGGATGAATACCCCGGGGCCAACCCTGAACTCCAACCCCATAAATTCGCTTTTCCCCAGGATATACTGCAGCGGCTCGCCCGCGATCCGTCTCTTTAAAACCGAGGAGATAAAGGCGCCCTTCCCCCGGCTGAGCGCCCTATTTGCCTCCAGATAAAGCGCTGCCCGGCCGCAGCCCAGCGCCTCGGTGAATAACAATTCCGCTTCATTCATTTCGTTTCTCCTGTGCCGCCTTAATCAGCGCGTCGGATAATTCATCGAGGCCGCCCTCAAGGACCGCCTCCAGCCGATGGGAGGTAAAATTGATGCGGTGGTCGGTAATCCTGCGGTCGGGAAAATTATAGGTGCGGATTTTTTCGCTGCGGTCTCCGGAGCCAATCTGGCTTTTCCTGGCCTGAGAAAGCCTCTTTGACTCTTCCTGGCGCTTTGCGTCTAACAGCTTCGCGCGCAGGATCCTCATCGCCTTATTCTTGTTTTTCAACTGCGAACGCTCATCCTGGCAGGCAACCACGGCGCCGCTGGGGATGTGGGTGATCCTCACCGCCGAATCCGTCTTTTGCATGTGCTGGCCTCCGGGGCCTGAAGAACGGTAAGTGTCGATACGTAAATCTTTCGGCTCAATCACCATATCCACCTCCTCCGGCTCAACCAGCACCGCGACCGTCGCCGTAGAAGTATGGATCCTCCCCTGCGCCTCGGTCGCCGGCACGCGCTGCACGCGGTGCACCCCGCTTTCAAACCTGAGCCTTTTGTAGGCGTCTTTTCCCTTAACGCTGAAGGTTACTTCCTTAAAACCGCCTAATTCCCTGGGGCTGGAGGACAACATTTCCGCGGCCCAGCCTTTGCCGGCGGCATAAAGCGTGTACATCCGGTAAAGGTCCTCGGCAAAAAGGGCGGCCTCATCGCCGCCAGTGCCCTGCCTGACTTCCACGATGATATCCCGTTTGAGTTCCTTATCTTCGCCTGCCAGGGAACTTTCCAATTTTTCTTCCAGCGCGGCATTCTTTTCCCGCAGCTCTTCCAGTTCTTTTCTGGCCAACTCGATAAATTCCTGATCGTGTTTTTCCGCCAGGACCAGCTCAAGGCCGGCGATCTCCTGGGCCAGCCTCTTCTGCTCCCGGAATAAAGACACCGGCTCCTTGAGCAGGGCCAGCTCCCGGGCATAATTATTATACTGCTGTTTGTCGGAGATGTTCCCGTAGGAGGCCAGTAAACTTTCCAACTCCAGGTAGCGGGCCTCCATTTTCTTTAATTGCTCAAACATCAGACTTAGGCTTTCTTTCCGTACTTTTTCATAAATTTATCCACTCGGCCGGCGGAATCCACGAATTTCTGTTTGCCGGTGAAAAAGGGATGGCACTTCGAACAAATCTCCACCCGGATGCTGGGCTTGGTGGAGCGGGTGTGTATCGTCTCTCCGCAGGCGCAGACGATGGTGGCGTCCTTGTAAGCGGGATGAATTTTGTCTTTCACGTCTTTCTCCTTTGATTGGCATTATACTTACTGGTTCATGCTCCCCAAAAATTCCTCGTTATTCTTAGTCTTGCTCAGCTTCCCAATCAGCAATTCCATCGCCTCCACATTATTCAGCTCATTAAGTACCTTGCGCAGGATCCAGGCCCGCTGCAATACATCAGGTTTGACCAGCAGCTCCTCATGGCGGGTATTGGAACGTTTGATGTCAATTGCCGGGTAAATCCTGCGCTGGAAAAGGTTACGATCCAATTGCAGCTCCATATTGCCGGTGCCTTTAAATTCTTCGAAAATCACTTCGTCCATCCGGCTGCCGGTATCGACGAGAGCGGTGGCAATAATCGTCAGGCTGCCGCCTTCGTCCAAGGCGCGGGCCGCGCCGAAAAACCTCTTCGGTTTCTGCAGGGCATTGGAGTCTATGCCGCCGGAAAGGACCTTGCCGCTATGCGGCACCACCGAGTTATAGGCGCGGGCCAGGCGGGTAATGCTGTCTAAAAGGACGACTACGTCTCTTTTGTGCTCCACCAGCCGCTTCGCCTTTTCTAAAACAATCTCCGCTACCTGCACATGCCGCTCCGGCGGCTCGTCAAAGGTGGATGAGATCACCTCGCCCTTAACATTCCTCTGCATATCGGTGACTTCCTCGGGGCGCTCGTCTATCAGGAGCACAATCAGTATCACATCGGGGTTATTGCCGGTAATGGCATTGGCTATCTTTTGCAGTAAAACGGTTTTCCCGCTGTAGGGCTGGGCGACAATCAGTCCGCGCTGGCCCTTGCCTATCGGCGTCAATAAGCTCATTACCCGCATGGAGATTTCTTCCGGCTTAGTCTCCAGATTAAACGGCTCGCGCGGGTACACGGGAGTGAGATTATCGAAAAGCGTCTTTTCCTTGACCTCTTCGGGGTTTTCGAAATTTACCGCCTCTACCTTAAGCAAAGCAAAATATTTTTCTCCCTCTTTCGGGGGACGGATCTGGCCGCTTACCGTGTCCCCGGTGCGCAGGTCAAATTTTCTGATCTGAGACGGCGATATATAAATGTCGTCGGGACAGGGCAGATAATTATAATTCGGGCTGCGCAAGAACCCAAACCCCTCAGGCAGGATCTCCAATATCCCCTCCCCGAACATCAGCCCCTCTTTTTCCGCCTGCGCCTGCAGAATTTTAAAGATGAGATCCTGCTTTTTTAGCCCGCTCATCCCGTTGACATTTAATTCTTTGGCCAGCTTGTTTAACTCCGTGATTTTCATTTCTTTTAAATTACCGATGTCTAATTTTTCCACTCCGCTTCCTCCTTAATCCATATCTTACGTACCTGCTTCTTTGTTTGATCGATACGCCCGTTATTATCTATGATAAAATCCGCTAAGCGCAT
Source organism: Omnitrophica WOR_2 bacterium RIFCSPLOWO2_12_FULL_51_8 (assembly GCA_001805895.1). Lineage (GTDB taxonomy): Bacteria > Omnitrophota > Gorgyraeia > Gygaellales > Profunditerraquicolaceae > O2-12-FULL-51-8. The sequence goes on from MHHD01000056.1 coordinate 8,021, forward strand.
TTTTTCGCGCAGGGGAATCTGAGCGGAAATCCTTTTGAAGATTTCGGATTCTTTCAGCCCGAACTTCTTTTGCAATCGTTTAACCTGAGCGCTGCGGCAGAGGCCTACCACGATTAGCTTATCGACTATCGCGCCTAATCCGGCTTCGATCAAAAGCGGCGCGTCCAGAACCACTATCCTTTTTTTTGCGCGCCCGATCTTCTCGCGGATTAGGCGCCTCACCCTGGGGTGGATGATTCTGTTTAGTTCGAAAAGTAAACTCCGGTTATTAAAGACCAGCCCGGCTAAAACCTTCCGGTCGATACTCCCGTCTGCCTTGAGCGCCTTCTGCCCGAAAACCTTACGTACCCGGCGGTAACACTCCGTGCGCGGCCTCAGGCAATCGCGCGCTAACTTATCCGCGTCAATCACCTCTGCGCCGAAAGACTTTAATATCGCGGCAACGGTGGATTTTCCGCTCCCGAAACTCCCGGTAAGCCCGAGGACTATTTTTCCTTTAGCGCGCTTTCGCTTTGGCATATAATTGCAGGTATTTTTTTGCCGAAACCTCCCAGGAAAAATCC
>MHHD01000056.1:8607-18547 GCA_001805895.1 Omnitrophica WOR_2 bacterium RIFCSPLOWO2_12_FULL_51_8
CTCCCAGGAAAAATCCAGCCGCATTGCCTTGTTGACCCTTGCCAGCCATTTCCCGGTATCCTTGAACTCTTCTTGCGCGTACCTGACGGCCTTGATCAATGCATCTTTGGAGTAGCGCTCAAAGATAAAACCCGTATCTTCATTCACGGTATCCGCCAGGCCGCCGGTTTTAAAGACCAGCGGGATAGCGCCGTATCTAAAGGCGATCAGTTGACCCAGACCGCAGGGCTCATAGCGGGAAGGCATCAAAAATATATCCGAGCCGGCGTAAATCTTGTGCGCCAGCGGGTCGTCGAACCTTAAGTTTAGAGAAATTACCTGCGGGTATTTCCTGCTCATCTCTTCCATAACCTGATGGTATTTTAAATCCCCGGTGCCCAGGATCACCAGTTGTAAGCCCATTTTACAGATCGCATCAATGCCTTCGGCTAAGATATCAAAACCTTTTTGCTCCGCCAGGCGGGAGACGATGCCGAAAAGGGGAAGGTCTTTTTTCACCGGCAGCCCGCAGGCCGATTGCAGGTCTTCCTTGTCTTTGGCCTTGCCCCGCTGGTCCGCGGCGGAAAACTTAACCGCGATGAATTTGTCCGTTTCGGGATTCCAGATTGTATAATCCAGACCATTAATAATCCCGGACAGGGAATCCCGGCGTTTATTTAAAACGCCCTCCAGGCCGAAGCCAAATTCCTTGGTCTGGATCTCTTTGCTGTAGGTGGGGCTGACGGTATTGATCAAGTCGCTATAAAGCATGCCGCCTTTAAGGATATTTATCTTGCCATAAAACTCCAACCCGTCAATGCCAAACAGGCTCCAGTCCAGGCCGAGCTTGGGAAATTCCTCTTTTGGGAAAAGCCCTTGATAGCCGATGTTGTGGATAGTTAAAACTGTCCTTGTGTCTTTAAAAAACCTGCCCTGGGAATACTTTGTCTTTAGGTACACGGGGATCAGGCTCGCCTGCCAATCGTGAACATGGATGATGTCCGGCATAAACTTTATTTCTTTTAATAAGTCCAGCGACCTTTGGCAGTAATATGAAAACCTGTCTAAGTTATCCTTATAATCGCCGGTCTTATCGCCGTAGAGGAATTCGCGGTTAAAATATCCGTCGTTCTCCACAAAGTAAACTTTGATATTTTTGCCGATATTAGAGAGCGAAATGTCTCCTTTGACCCTGGCAATCTTAAACTTTGAATCCTGGATCATCTTGTAACGCGGCATGACCACGATTACTTCCTGGCCTTCCTTCTCCAGTGCCAGAGGCAAGGCGCCGGCGACATCCGCCAGGCCGCCGGTCTTGGCAAACGGAACCACCTCAGATGCGCAGATCGCAATCTTCATTTTACCTCCCTGCCTGCCGTCAGGCAGGCTCCATTTCCAGCCAATTCTCACCCTTCTTTATACTGACCCTGACCGGCACATCCAGCTTCAAGACATTCTCCATCCGGTCTTTTACCAAGCCGCACAACTCTCCCATTTCCTTAAGCGGCACATCAAAGACCAGTTCATCATGAATCTGTAAAATCATTTTGCTTTTTAATTTCTGCGCTTTTATCTTTTCTTGTATCTGAATCATCGCCAACTTGATTAAATCCGCGGCTGAGCCCTGTATGGGCGTATTCACCGCCTGCCGCTCGGCAAACTGCCGGATGCCCTGATTCTTGCTGTTGATTTCCGCAAGATACCGCCTGCGGCCCAGGATGGTGGTCACAAAACCTTCTCTCCTGGCCCGCTCAATTTGCGCCTCAATGTATTCCCTGGCCCGCGGGTAACGGGTAAAGTACGCGTCAATAAAACCCTGCGCCTCGTCCAGGCCGATGCCTAAATCGCGGGCCAGCCCGAAAGAAGTCAGGCCGTAAACGATCCCGAAATTCACCCGCTTGGCCGTATCGCGCATAGCAGGAGCAATATCGCGCTCAGGCACTCCGTAGATCAACACCGCGGTTTCTCTATGGATGTCCTTATCCTCTTCAAACGCGCGCCGCAGGTTTAGATCGCCCGATAAATGCGCCAGGATCCTTAATTCTATCTGCGAATAATCGCAAGACACAAGCATCTGCCCCGGCCCGGAGGAGACAATTGCCCGCCGGATATTACTGCCGATATCGGTCTTGATCGGGATATTCTGCAGGTTAGGGTTAGAGGAACTCAAGCGCCCGGTCTCGGTGCCGCACTGGTTAAACGAGGTATGGACCCTTCCGGTTTTACTGTCCACTAACGCAGGCAAGGTATCAATATAGGTATTTTTGAGCTTGGTCAACTGACGGTACTCCAGGAGCAGGGCCGGTAATTCGTGCCTGCCGCTTAAGGCCCTTAGGACTTCTTCGTCGGTAGAAGGCCCGGTTTTACTACGTTTACCTGCCGGCAGTTTTAATCTTACGAAGAGGATTTCCCTCAGTTGTTTGGGCGAGTTGATGTTAAACTGCGTCCCGCTTAAAGCATAAATTTTCTCGATCAGCTTAACTAATCTGCCTTCGATATCCAGGGAAAGTTTTTCCAGGACCTTTAAATCCAGCCTGATGCCGTCTAATTCCATTTCCGCCAGGACCTGCGCCAGCGGCATTTCCAGCTCGCTGAATAGTTTAAAAAGCGATTTTTCCCGCAATTCGCTTTCCAGTTTCTCTCTCAGCCCGACCACCAGCCTGACGGCCTTTTGCGGGGGGATCTCCTTCCCTCCCGGAAGCTCACCCAGATAATCCCAGGCCACATCCCTCAGGCCATAAGCGGCCTTCGAAGGATTAAGGAGATAGGCGGCTAACATCGTATCGAAATGAAACCCCGCCAGGATGACGCCGTCCCTAGCCAGTTCGACCTTTAGTTTTTTCAGGTCATGGCTGATCTTCCCGATCCGGGGGTCAGCCAGCGCCTCCTGGGCGTCCCTGCCGGGCTTAGCCAGGCTGAAGAAATTCCCCGCGGCAGAGATGAGCAAACCGCCCTTTCCGTTGCCGTATAAAAACAATTCCTGCGCCGCGCCAAGGTGCTGCCTGAACTCTTTGTCTGAGATTTCCCGCGCCTCTGGCTGCGGGAGAGAGGCGCCTTCCTCCGGCAGACCCTGCAGTAATTTTTTGAACTCCAGGTACTTAAACAAGCGGTATAATTCCCGCTGGTTGGGCCGGCCGATCTTTAATGCTTCGGGCGAGAAGCCTATTTCCACTCTCCGGTCCAGCACTGCCAGCTCCCGGCTCAAGTTTATCTGTTCCCGGCGCCCGGCAATGGCCTCTCTGATTTTTTCCTGCTTAATCTGATCGATATTCCGCAATAAATTCTCTAAGCTGCCAAACTGCGCAAGCAGGCTGCCGGCAGTCTTCTCGCCTATGCCCGGCACACCAGGGATGTTATCCGCCGTGTCTCCCATAAGCGCGATGATATCCGGGATACTCTCCGGCGGGAGCGCGAAACGCTCTTGAACCTTCTTGCGGTCATAGAGCACATCTTTTTCTTGATGCGGGCTGAACACCAACGTATCATCGTCAACCAACTGCAGGATATCCTTATCGGAGCTGACGATCAGGGTGGAAAAACCCCCTGCCTTGGCCTTCTCTGCCAGAGTGGCAATGAGATCGTCTGCCTCAAAGCCCTCTTTCTCCACTATGGCGATGCCGTAGGCAGAAACTACTTCCTTGATCAGGGGAATCTGGGAAACCAGGTCTTCCGGCATCGGCGGCCGGTGGATTTTGTAGTCGTTAAATTTTTTCTGCCGGAAGGTAGCCCGGGAAACGTCAAAACAGACCCCCAGGTAGACGGGTTTTTCTTCCTTCAAAATTTTCTGCAGGATATTCACAAAGCCGTAAATGGCGTTAGTGGGTTGGCCGAATGAGGTAGAAAGCCCGCGCAGGGCATAAAAGGCGCGGTAACAAAAAGCAGTGGCGTCCACCAGGTATAACCGCTTATTACCCATTAAAATAGCTTTATATTGGAAATCTGTATAAGGGTAGGGTTACAAAAATTGTGGCATCAAGGTCTTAACGCGACAAAAGCATTCTTTCCTGAAGTTTGTCGATGAAATCCTTTATCTCCGTATTAGAGGGGTCAAGCTGGCTGGCGTCAGAGGCCTGTTTCCAGGCGCTTAAGGCATCGCCTTTCTGATACAGACGCCTTGCCTTTTCAAAATAATCTTTGGAGAGGGCTTTCTTGTCGCCGCGCAAGAGGGATTTCTTGGATTCCACTTCGCTTAAGAAACTAACCACTTCCTGTTCCCTCTGGTCCTCCGCGGGGTTGGCGGAAAGCACGGAATAAATATCTTTGAGCCGCGCCCTCGCCTTCTCTGTCCAGGGGTCATCCGATATCCCTAACTCCGCGCGTTTTTTCCAAAAGCTTTCGGCCTTTTCCAGGTCGCGTTTATTTTCGTATAAAAGAGCTAAGTTGGTGTAGGCGCTTAAGTATTCTGGGTCCAGCTTGACGGCCTTAAGATAGCTTTCTTCGGCGCGGTCAATAAAACGCATCGCCTCATAGACCACCCCTAAATCGTTATAGACTACCGCGTAAGCCGGGTCAAGCTCTACCGCCTTTTGATAAAAGCTCAGCGCCGTAACCGGATCGCCCTGGCGCTGAAAGGCAAGGCCCTGCTCCCGGTATTCTCTGGCCATCGCCTGCGTTTCACTCAATTTATTTTTCTGCCCGGACTTGTCTTTATAGGGCTGGCTCTTTAAAGTCCCCGTGGTTTCTTCTATGCCGGCAAAGGCCGCGCAGCAAGAAACAAGCATTACGCAGACAAGTAAGGAATCTCTATTCAACTGTCGCATTTTTATCAAGTATACAACTTTCTCCACCCGGCGTCAAGAAAAAAATATTACCGAGACGGTACACTTGCCCATCATATAGGGCAAGGTGCTAAATCAGCGGCTGCAGGGAAAGCGCGGGGTGATTGGCCTGGGTGAGGAATCTCAGCAGCTCTTCGCTGGTGGTGGCCTTGGTCTCATCGGCAATTTTTTCCACCAGTTCCGGCTCGCCGATTTCTTTAGCGCGGGCTTGGAGGCGCTCGCCCAGAAGGTCTTTGAGCTCTCTGGGCATCCAGACTAAGCGCTTGAGGCCTCCTTCTGCGGAAACAAACTTCTTGCTTAAGATATACAATTTACCTACCCCTAAAAACCCGGGCGTTTGCACCCCGCCGCCGACTGAGCTGGCAAGAGTAGTAAAGCTCATTCCGCAAGGCGTCATCCCGGCGTAATCGCGGTGCACCACCATTATCCCGTTTGCCTCAGGGATAATCGCCACAATGCACTCGAAGCATCCACAAGAACTTTGAGGGCTATCCATCAGCGAATACATACTCACCTTTTCAATGGTTTTATTGGATTTATTCAGGAAGAAGTCGTTGACATTCTGCCACTGCCCTAACCGGCTATCTAACGCTTCTCCTTTCTTGATCGGCTGGTTCGGCCCGCTGGGCATAATCTCAAAAGAGGCCTTGGCATCCAGCCAGGAGTAAGCGCCGCAAAGCCCCAGGCGCTCGGGAGTAACCACGCAGACGTGATTTGGGGCGAATGACTGGCAGAGGAGGCAGGAATAGAAGGTATCTACCGCTTCGTCGGTCATCCCCCTTAGGCGCTCGTCGCGCTCATCATACGATTTTTTTGCCTGGGGAAGCAATTTTTCCACGTCCGCCTCTTGGGTGTAAATTTTAATCTGCGCCTTATCCACAATCGCGCTGTACTCCTGATGCAGCATGGCGTGAATCAGTATGCCCAGGTGCTTCAAGCGCAAACCCTTATTAAAGCTACCGCGGCTGATCCTGATCCAGTTCATATCCCGCTGGCCAACGTGCATAATGCCCATCGCGTAATTAGTAAAGCGGTGGATCTGGCGCTCCAGTATCGGTTCAAAATCCTTCTGCATCTTACGGCCGGCTACTTCTACCACGATTGCCAACGGCAGAGACCTTTTATCTTTCTCCAATTGGTCAATATCCGGGCCGGATAATTCCACCTTGCCGTCTTCAATCTCCTCGGCCTTCCCCATCGTCAAATATTCAAAGGCAGGGCTGGCCTTGCCGCCAAATTCCACATGCAGCTGCTCCTTCCTCACCCGCTCGCCCTCAAAGGCAGCGGCATACGGCACCGGGATGGGAACAGAACTTATCTTGACCTTAATCCCCCTTACCTCTATACAGCGCGGCACTAACTTCCGATAATCCAACTCTTTTACTAAGGCTTCGTAAGTAGTAATCCCGGAAGGCGCTATCTCTGGAATATCCGTATCGGCGATAATGGGAAAACCCATATTGATGGCGCCAGCTCCGGTAGCGTATTTAATGTCGTCTAACTCCCCTAAAACCAAACCAAAGGCAAAGACACGCTCTTTGGCGTATAAAAGGCATTTTTCTGCCTGGCCTGCCTTGACTCCGCCAAAGGTGAGCGCCGCGCGGATTGCCCAGTTCAGGGGATAAATCCCGCTGATGGTATCCCGGCCATAAGGCACAATATAATTATCCCAGCCCATCTGCACATTTTCTTCCAGCAGCTGGTCCACGATGGAGTGGCCATTTACTGATGAGCCGACAAAGGTCAGGATATTTCTCTCCTGTAATTCCCGGATAATCTGCACCGCCAGCTTGTTATCCGGGGCCGCCCCCAGTATCGCGGCAAAACCGGGCATCCGTCCGTCGACTAACTGGATGCCCAGCGAACGCAGGATGGTATCGCTAAAAAAGCCGTTGCAGTCTTTTTGCGGCTCCTGCGCGTAAAGGTAGCGCAGGGCCGCAATAATTTCCTCGCAGAATAAAACGCTCATTCCGGCGTTCAAGGCATCGCCAAGATAAGGCAGCCAGACCTTTTCTGCGGGAGGCCGGGGCAATAAGGATTGGGCGTGTTTAATGATCGGCAGGATATCTTTTAACGTCTCCACCTTCGCGCCTAAAAGGGCATTGGCCATCGGCAGGTAAAAGGCGGTCTCGGGAAATCCGATCCTTTGCCCTTCGCCTTTTTCCTTAATCGCCCTGGTTAAAAATTCTTCGGCTTCCTTGTAGATCTGCCCTGCCCCGCGAATCGCCGCAGCCGCCACTTGCTTAGACATAAGTTGTATCCCTCTCTATCAGCGCATCTTTAATTACCGGATAACCAAAATTCTCCTCCAGCAATTTATCCTTGAAACCGGATAGATCTATTTTTTCCCGGATCAGCCTCAAATAAACTCCGCTATTCTTAATCTCGCCCACCAGCACTGCCCCCAGCAGACGGTTATTTTTGAGGATTAATTTTTTATATTTGTTTTCTCTGGGATTGATGATTTTTAATTCTTCACAGGCGCTGTCGCCTTGCTTTACCTTATATACGGCTAAGGAGACTACCGGCAGGCCGAAGAATTCCAGGGAATTCATCCCCAGCGAGCCGTCATAGGTCAAATCCGCGCCCGACATATTCGCCCCGGCAATCTTACCCTGCTCTACCGCTACCGGCCAGAGGGCGTTTATGCCGGGCTCGCCGCTAACCAGGTCAAAGCTCTCGCAGGCGTCTCCGGCAGCGTAAATATTCCCGGCATTGGTTTTCAGGAAACGGTCCGCCAGAATCCCTTGATTAAACCTTACTTCCGAATCTTTGATCAGCTCGATGTTGGGGGAAACGCCCTTACCGACTATGACCATGGTGCAGCCGATGGCCTTGCCGGAATCCAGCTTCACTGCCTTGACATCACCCTCGCCGATAATCTCAAGCACATCCTGGCCCAACAGCACCTCAATTCCGTGTTCCTCTAACTTCTTACGCACCAACTCCGCGGCCTGACCATCCAGCATCTGCGATAAAACCTGCGGGGATTTAATGATTACCTTGACCTCAATATTTCTCTTCTTCAAGGCATAGGCGGCCTTCAGGCCAATCAGCCCTCCGCCTAAGATGCATGCAGTTTTGGTAACCGGCAATTGGGCGGAAATCGCCTGGGCGTCTTTAATGGTGCGAAAACCGAAAACCCCGGTCCTCTTTACCCCTTTTACCTCCGGGAATTTTGGCCGGGCGCCGGTAGCGATCAACAAGGCATCGTATCCTAACTGCGTCTTATCTTCGCAAATAACCCGGTTCTTTTTCGGGTCAACCCGGGCTACTTTCTTGTTTAAGAGAAGCTCAACATTATTTCCTTGGTAAAAATTGGCCGGGCGGTAGGAAAGCGTCTTTTCTTTTACCTCGCCGGCCAAATAATAGGAAAGCATACACCGGCAATAGGCAGGGCAATCCTCATCGGAAATCATAATAATCTTGGACTCTTTATCCCGCTGCCTGATTGTCTCTGCCGCGGCAATACCTGCGGCAGAATTCCCGATGATGATAAATTGCTTTGTCATTTCTCCCTCTCCTCCTGCCAGATGATTGCCCCGGTTGGACAGGCTTTGAGGCAGGCGGGTTCGTCCTTATCCTTGCACTTATCGCAGCGGATGGGAATCTTGGCTATAAGATTCGGCCGGATGGCGCCAAAGGGGCAGACCATCACGCACATCCAGCAGCCCACGCAGCGCGGCTCATCGTGCTCAACAATGCCCTTTTCTTTATTGTAAACTAAACAGCCGGACATGCAGGCCTCTACGCATTTGGCATCCTGACAGTGCCGGCAGGAAAGCGGGTAATTCTTGCCGCCGGCCGGTAAAACTTTTTTGCGCGGCAAAGATAATTTTTCCTCGCGCAGAGCCGAAAATAATTCTCCGGCCAAAGAATGCGCCACAGCGCAGGCAATCTCGCAAGACCTGCAGCCCAGGCATTTTTTGACGTCGTAATAGAGCTGCTTCATAGTATTAGTGTTAGCGAATAGCATTTGGCGTTTAGTTGTGCTTTTACTATACGCTAAACGCTCTACGCTATACGCTACTTACTGATACATCGCCGGCTTCAACTTCAAGGCCTCGCGCTTCTTGTCAATATGCGCCAGCATTAACTTTGCCATCTTCAGCGGGTCATCGCAAAAATCAAACCTTCCGCCCACAATATCCTCTATCTCTTTAGTCAGGTAATCGGTAAGATTCTTGCTGCCTAATGTCGCGAAAGGGCTGGCCCCAAAAATCGTATAAACCCCCGAAGCTACAAAATAAAAACCTATGGTTATAGCCTTCTCAGACATCCACTCCGGAGCGCATCCCGCTGCAGGAATATCCGATAAATCCTCCCCTAACCCGCCTTCTTCAATAATATGCGCTGCCGCGGTCAATATGCGCGAGTTATCCACGCAGGCGCCTAAATGCAATACCGGAGGAATACCCACTGCTTCGCAAATCTCCTGCAGGCCCTTGCCGGCATACTGCTTGGCTGCCTCAGGAATCAGGAGCCCCTGCTTGGCGCAGGCAATCGCAGAACAGCCGGTCTGCAGGACCAGCACGTCGTGCTTAATCAATTCCTTGACCAAGACGGTATGAAAATAGTCATGGGTCTGTTTGGGGTTATTGCAGCCGACCACCCCGGCTAAGCCGCGCAGCCGTCCGGAGATGATCGCGTCATTTAATGGCCGGTAGGTAGAGCGGTAGCGGCCGCCTAAGATCTGAAAAACTACCTCTTTGCTGAAACCAGCGACCAGGTCCATCTCTTCCTTCGGGATATTCACCCTCTCTTTATTGCGGAAGCTAAAATTCTCTATGCCCATACGGATAATTTCCTTAGTTACGGCATAGGCATTTTCTAAGGAAAACTCAACATGGGTTACCCCGGGAAAACGCGCCTTGGGGCTGGTAGTCACCAGTTTGGTATGAAAACAGCTGGCCGCCTCCTGCAGCGCCGGCATAATGCACTGCACATCCACCATCATCAGCTCTACCGCGCCGGTAACAATCGCCAGCTCCTGCTGCAGGAAATTCCCCGCCACCGGGATCCCGTGGCGCATCAAGATTTCGCTGGCAGTACAGCAAATACCCGCCAGGTTTATGCCTTCCGCGCCTTTTTGCTTTGCCAGTTTTATTAACTCCGGGTCCTCGGCGGCCTTAACCGCCATCTCGGACAATAACGGCTCATGGCCGTGCACCACGATATTCACA
>MHHD01000057.1:0-4169 GCA_001805895.1 Omnitrophica WOR_2 bacterium RIFCSPLOWO2_12_FULL_51_8
CCGAGATTAATAATCTTGCCGATAGGCCTATGCGATTTATCCAGATGTGGTTTTTTCCTCATCAGCAAGGACTTACCCCATCTGTAAAGCAGAAGAAAGTAGAAAAGAACGAACGGGCCAATAAGCTTCTCCCTTTAGTTTCAAATGAGGATAAGCGCAGCCTAAAAATTGCCTCAGATGCGAAAGTTTATTCTTGTTTTCTGCAGAAAGGGAAAACGGCCGCCTATCAATTCAAGGAGGGTTATGGAGGCTATCTTTATGTGTTGGAAGGCGGGCCGCTTGCGGTAAAGAATGAAACACTGCAGCGCTTAGACGCGTTGATAATTAGAAGGGAAGACAGAATCATCATGAGCGCTAAGAATCAAACAGAACTGTTGTTTGTAGTTGTGTCATTGGCAAACAAATTTAGCTAGCCTGGAAATCCCGGTCGTGACTGTTTTATCATCTGACCAGCACCCGCAAAGGGTGCTTTTTTTGTGGGCTTGCCTTTTGGCCGGAGTTGTGCTATGATAAACGGGTCAAAAAAGGGGAGGGCTCAGCATGATCAATATCGAAGATTTCCGTAAATTAGAGCTAAAAGTAGGTGTAATCAAAGAAGTTAACGACCATCCCAACGCGGATAAGCTGTATGTAGTCAACGTGGATTTGGGAGAAAAGACTAAACAGCTGGTGGCAGGTATCAAGGGTTCATATGCCAAGGAGAGCCTGATTGGCAGGCAGGTGGTGGTGGTGGATAATTTAGAGCCGGCGCTTTTACGCGGAGTGGAAAGCCAGGGTATGCTCCTGGCAGCCTCGGATGAGGCAGGGATATCCATAGTCAGCCCGGATCGGACGATGAAATTAGGGAGCGTGGTAAAGTGACCCATTCGACAAAATTCGCTCAGGGTTATCCTGAGCGAACGACGAGCGTAAGCGAGGAGTGATTCGAAGGATGATTAAGCAGTTAATCCCGGCAGGATATTGCCTGAAGTGCCAGGGCTGCTGCCGGTTCAGCGAGGAGTGTTCGGTTTGGGCGCCCTGCCTTTTGGACGAAGAAATCCAGGCCCTTTTGGACAGGGATATCCCGGTGGCGTCTATCTCGGCGGACAAAAGGCTCCATCCGGCGCCGGCAGGCAGCGGCGGGAGCTTTCTCTGTCCTTTCCTCGATTGCCAGGGCAATCTCTGCAGGATTTATGACTTACGGCCGTTTGAGTGCCAGTTTTATCCGTTTCTACTTAACCTGCGGCACGAAAAAGTCTTCTTGACCGTGGACCTGAATTGCCCTTATGCCCGGCGGCATCTTAATAGCCCGGAATTCCAGGGATACACCCTTTGGTTAACCTCCTTCCTCAACGCCCCGCAGCAGCGGAAAATTTTGCGGGACAACCCCCAGCTCCTGCAGGCATACGAAGAAGTCGCCGAGCTCATCGCATTAAAAGCGCTGGATGAAAATACATAGCCTGGCCCTGAAAGATAAAAAGCTATTCGTGAGGTACCTGGGGTTGGCGCAGCGGCAATTAGCGGCATACGGCTTCGAAAATATTTATATCTGGAAGGGTATTTTCGCCATCAGCTGGGCGTTAGTCCGCGGCAGCCTCTGCGTTTTTTTTGAGGACAATATCGGCTGTTTTATGTACCTGCCACCCCTGGGGGAAAGGTTAGACCCGGAAGCGCTGCGGGAATGTTTTGCCCTGATGGACAGTCGGAACAAAAATCAGGAGGTTTCCCGGATCGAAAATATCTCTGCCGGCGACATCGGAGAGTATAAAAAATTTGGCTATCGTCTTTATGAAAAGCCGGGGGAATATCTTTGCCAGAGGAGCGCCCTGGCCGGGTTAGCAGGCAGCCGCTATAAATCCAAGCGCGCCGCCGCGAATTATTTTACAAAAAATTATTGCTCCGTTTACCGCGGCTACGTTGCGGCGGACGAAGCAGGATGCCTGCGGCTTTATCGCGGCTGGGTGGCGGGGCGCAAGAGGCAAAACCCGGACCCGCTGTATCAGGGGATGCTCCAGGACAGCGAAAAATGTTTGCGCCTGGCGCTGGCAGATTACCCGTCTTTAAATTTAGCGGGGAAGGTTGTCGCAATAGATGGACAGATTAAGGCCTTTACTTTTGGGTTCAGGCTTAGCCGCGATACCTTTTGCGTCCTTTATGAGATTACCGACTTAAAAGTAAAAGGTTTGGCCCAGTTTATCTTTATGCGTTTCTGCCGGGATTTAGAGCCCTGCAAATATATCAATCTGATGGACGATTCGGGGCTGGAAAATTTAAAAAAAGTAAAACTTTCCTACCATCCGCTGAAAATCATCCCGGCATATATCGCGCGCAAAGATGCCTAAGCAGATAGACGAGGTAGAATTTACTATTTTTGACACCGAGACCACCGGCCTGGAGCCGGATTCCGGCGACCGGATCGTCGAGATCGCGGGCCTAAGATTTAAAGGACAAGAGCGCATCGCCGCTTTTCAGGCGCTGGTTAATCCCGGCAGGGAAATTTCTCCGGCGGCGTTTGCGGTGAATAAAATTTCTGCGCAGATGCTGCGCGATGCCCCGAAGATGGAGGAGGTGGCGCCGAAATTCCTGGACTTTATCCTCGGCAGCTGCCTGTGTTCCTACAATGCCGGCTTTGATTTAGGGTTTCTGAATAACGAGCTAAAGCTCGCCGGCCGGCCGCAGTTAGAAGGGTTTGTGGTGGTGGATGTCCTTAAGATGAGCCGGCGCCTGCTGCCGAGCCTGGAACGTTACCCGCTCTGGTTTGTGGCCCAGAGTTTGGGCATCAAATCAGGGCAGGCGCACCGCGCCTCCTCGGACGTGGAGCTGGCGCTGGGGGTATTCAACCGGCTCAGAGATATGCTGGCTGCCAAAGGGGTCACGGATTTTGCCAGCTTAACCCAGCTCTTCGCCATAGACCCGCGTTTGATGGAAAGCCTGAATGCCCAGAGAATCAGCCGTATCCAGGAGGCAATTGAGCTGGGGGTGCGCCTGAAAATAAAATATCTCTCCAGTTCCGGGGCCGAGGTCACCGAGAGGGAGGTTATCCCCAAAGAAATCAAACAGGAAAACGGCCGCCGTTACCTGGTAGGCTACTGCTGTCTCAGGAATGACGAACGCACCTTCCGCATCGATGGCATACTGCATTTGGAAATCCTATAAATTAAAAGCAGCGCCATGGAAAATTTTTACGGCGCTGGCAGAAAAAAAGAATTGCTTTTTCTTTGACTCGGGGGCCAGGCTGGGTAATCCCCTGGGCCGCTATTCTTTTCTGGGGGCGGAGCCGTTCCGTATCCTGGAAACCAAGGGCCGGAATCCTTTGCCAAGGCTGCGGGAGTTGCTGCGGGAATACAGGCTTAGACTTCCGGCCGGCCTCCCCCCTTTTTTCTGCGGCGCGGCAGGGTATTTGGGTTATGACTTAGGGTTTCTGCTGGAAGAGAAACTGCGCAAGCGCACCCCGGATGATTTGGGAATTCCCGACTGTTGCTTTGGTTTTTATAATACCGTTGTAGCAATGGATCATTTCCGGAAGATACTTTACCTGAGCGCGGCGGGCTTGCCGGAAAAGAATTACCTCCTGCAAAAGTCCCTCGCCAGGGAGAATTTTAAAAGGATGCAGGATTTGCTTGCGCGGGGCGAGGGCAGGAAGATCAGCGGTAAAGAGATTCAGGCCAGCCGCCCGCCGGCACAATTGGAATCAAATTTCACCCCGGAAGGTTACTGCGCCGCTGTCAGAAAGGCCAAGGACTACATCCGGCAGGGCGAGATCTATCAGGTTAACCTTTCCCAGAGGTTCCAGGGCCGCAGCGGCTTGAGCGGGGTGCAGTTATATCAGCGCCTGCGGAATTTGAGCCCGGCAAATTTCAGCGCTTATTTTGACGCCGGGGATTTTCAGATCCTGAGCTCTTCTCCCGAGAGATTCTTAAGCGTAAGGGACGGACAGGTTTTCACCCGACCGATGAAAGGCACCCGGCCGCGGGCAAAAAACAGAGCGCAGGACAAAAGATTCAAGGGCGCGCTTTTAAAGAGCACGAAAGATAAGGCAGAACTGGTGATGATTGTGGACCTGGAAAGGAATGACCTTGGCCGGGTCTGCAGTTTCGATTCCATCGAGGTCAAGGCCTTAAGGAACCTGGAGCGTTACAGGACCGTGTTCCAGACCACCGCGGATATCCGCGGTGGTCTGGAACACGGAC
>MHHD01000057.1:4187-5859 GCA_001805895.1 Omnitrophica WOR_2 bacterium RIFCSPLOWO2_12_FULL_51_8
TTTACACCGGCAGCCTCGGTTATCTCAGTTTTTCCGGGGAGATGGACTTCAATATTCTGATTCGCACTATTCTTAAGAAACAGGACCGGCTTTACTTCGGCGCCGGCGGCGGGATTGTCGCTGACTCTCAGCCGCTGGAGGAATACCGCGAAACACTGGTGAAGGTAAAAGCACTTCTCCAAACCATAGGGACACCCTGTAATCCAATCTGCAGGGTGTCCCCTGCTGGGGACACCCTGCGCTTTGGCTGATGGGGTGTCCCTAAAGAGGAGGGGAGATGGTATATTTAAACGGAAAGTTTGTGGCGCCGGAAGAGGCTAAGATAGCCGTGGATGATCCGGGGTTCCTCTATGGCTGGGGTGTTTTTGAGACCATGCGCGCCTACCGGCAGAAAATCGTTTATTTGGATGCGCACTTAAAAAGACTGCGGGAGGGGGCGGCATCAACTGTCCTGAAATGCCCTTACCCGCCGGCAAAATTTAAAAAAATTATCCAGCAGCTCTTGGAGACGAACGCCCTGCCCGATGCCCGCGTCAGGATATCTTTATGGAAGGCGAAAAGCGCAAGCGGTATTTTAATCACCGCCGATAAATACAAACCCTGCCCGGCCCAGAAATATAAAAGCGGGTTTTCTGCCTGTGTCTCCAGCTGCTGCCAGAATTTCCGCTCAGGCCTGGCCCGGATCAAGAGTATGAACTACCTGCTTTACCGGTTGGCCAGCTTAGAGGCAGAAAGGAAAAAATGCGACGAAGCGGTAATTCTGAATGCCGAGGGCTATCTTACCGAGGCCAGCCGCAGCAATATATTCTTTGCGAAAGATAAACGGCTCTTTACTCCGGCCCTGGAATGCGGCTGCTTAGACGGCATTACCCGCCAGGCGATACTGCATCTGGCCGAGAAGCAGCAACTGGAAGTCTGCGCCGGCAGTTTTACCCTGCAGGATTTATATTCTGCGGAGGAGGCGTTTTTGACCAATTCTTTGCTGGGCGTAATGCCTCTTTCTTTTGTGGAGGGCCACCGGATCGGCAGAGGGCCGGCTAGATTCTTGCTCGCCCAGGATTTCGCGAAAAAATATAACGCCTTGCTTAAGCATGGAAATTGAAGAAATCAAGCTCGCCTTTAAAATCAAGGACCCGGTCCTGGCCCTGGGGCCGCAAAATAAGAACCGGCTCTGTTTCCTAAAAGATGATACCGCTTTTTTGGGTCCGCTGCACGCAGATTTAGCCGACCCCGGAGATTACGTTGATTTTGAGAATGGGGTAAAATATTTTTTGCGCCAGCGCCCTAAAATTATCGCTTATGATTTACACCCCGAATATATGTCCACGAAATTCGCCCCATCTATCTCTACTCTCTACTCTCTACTCTCTACTCCTATTCAGCACCACCACGCCCACATCGCCTCCTGCATGGCGGAAAACGGGATGCCTAACCAGAAAGTGATCGGCGTGGCCTTTGACGGCGCCGGCCTGGGCACAGACAATACGCTCTGGGGCGCGGAATTCCTGGTTTGCGATTATCGGGGCTTTGCCCGACGGGCGCATTTAAAAGCCGTGCCGCTTTTAGGGGGCGAGCAGGCGATCCATGAGCCCTGGCGGCTGGCCGCGGCCTGGCTGGATACAATATTTAACGGCCGCTTTCTGGGGCTGGAACTGGATTTGGTAAAAAAAAT
>MHHD01000058.1 GCA_001805895.1 Omnitrophica WOR_2 bacterium RIFCSPLOWO2_12_FULL_51_8
CGAGCGTGGCATGGTCATCGCGGCCCCTAAGTCGATTACGCCGCACACCAAGTTTAATGCCCAGGTTTATATTTTGACCAAGGAGGAAGGCGGCAGGCATACCCCGTTCTTTAAGGGCTACCGGCCGCAGTTCTATTTCCGCACCACCGATGTTACCGGGTCGGTCACGCTTCCGGAAGGAACGGAAATGGTAATGCCCGGCGATAACGTGAATCTGACGGTGGAATTGATTACTCCCATCGCCATGGAAAAAGAGTCGCGTTTTGCTATCCGTGAAGGCGGGCATACCGTCGGCGCGGGGGTAGTAACGGAGATTATCGCGTAATGCAGAAGATAAGGATCAAACTTAAAGCCTACGACCATCGTATCCTGGACCAGGCAGTAAAGGATATCGTGGAGACTGTTAAGCGCACGGGCGCCAACATTTCCGGCCCGATCCCTCTGCCGTCCAAGAAAGAAATTTATACGGTATTGCGTTCGCCGGTAATCGACAAGAAGTCGCGCGAGCAATTCGGGTTGGTAACCCACAAGCGGTTGATCGATATCATTGAGCCGACTTCTAAGACCATAGACACTTTGAAAAAACTGAATCTGCCCGCGGGCGTGGACGTAGAGATTAAATGACGGGGATATTAGGTAAAAAAATAGGGATGACCCAGGTTTTCACTGATGACGGCAAGCTGGTAAGCGTTACCGCCATTGAGGCCGGGCCATGCCCGGTGCTGGCAATCAGGGAGAAAAGCATCCAGGTCGGCTTTGGCCTGCTCAAAGAGGCAAAGGTGAATAAGCCCGCGGCAGGTTATTTCAAAAAGCTCAATGTCGCTCCCCGGAGGTTCATCCGCGAACTTTTGAGGGACCCGGCAAAGGAATATCGGGTCGGAGAGGAGCTGAATGTCGGCCTGTTTAAGCCGGGGGATTCCGTGGATATCAGCGGCGTGTCCATCGGCAAGGGCTTCCAGGGCGGGATGAAACGTTGGCATTGGCACGGCGGGCCGCAGACACACGGTTCGATGTCCCACCGCCGCGTCGGATCGCTCGGCTCCAGCACGACACCGGGAAGGGTCTGGAAAGGTCATCACCTGCCCGGCCATATGGGCGCGGTCCGGGTAACTGTGCAGAATCTGCGGGTAGTAAAAGTCGACCCGGAAAATAACCTTTTGTTGGTGAAGGGCGGCATACCGGGCCATAAAAACGGATACGTAATTATCAGGCAGGCTAAAAAATCTAAGCTAAAAATATCATAACACGACTTTGTTAAAAATGCCTTTTTCACAGATTCACACAGATTTTTCAAGGATGCACACAGATTTTCTCATCGATATCAGTGTGAATCCGTCTTTTATCTGTGTGTATCTTATAGTCAAAGGATGAAATTTCCTTAAAATAAGGTCGAAAATTAACATAGTAGTGATCATAAATGGAACCCTACAGCTTACCTATATATAATACCGCAGGCAAAGAAACCGGCTCAATCAAGCTCAATAGCGCTGTCTTTGACGGCAAGGTCAATACCGCCAGCATCTACATCGCAGTAAACGGCTACCGGGCTAATCAGAGAAAAGGGCTTGCCGCGACCAAAACCCGCGGCGAGGTTTCCGGAGGCGGGCGCAAGCCCTGGAAACAAAAAGGCACTGGCAGGGCCAGGGTTGGCTCCATCCGTTCGCCGCTCTGGCGCCACGGCGGGGTAATCTTTGGGCCGCACCCCAGGAATTTCTATTATAAGATACCGGATAAGATTAAAGCCCTGAGTTTAAAGTCAAGCCTCAATGCCAGGCTAAAGGAAAACAATATCCTGGTGCTGGATGAGATGAAGTTAAAAAACCCTAAAACCAAAGAGGCGGCGCAGGTATTCTTCAATCTGAAGGTAGTGGACAGCCGGAATGACGGCCGCGGGCGCGCGCTTCTTTTGTCGGATAAGATTGACTCGCCGCTGAGGAAGGCCTTGAGGAACCTGCCTTTCTTAGGGGTGAATATCGCCAAAGATACCCATACTTATGAGATAATGAGCCACAAAAAGCTGATCATCACCAAGGCAGGCTTAGAAGAGCTTACTCAGAGGTTAAAATAATGATTGCCTCTTGCGATATCGTCATGGCCTTGATGCGCACGGAGAAATCCACGCAAAGAGAACCGGAAGGCAAATACCTCTTTCTGGTGAAAACCGGCGCTAACAAGGTCCAGGTCAAAAATGCGGTAGAGGAATTATACAAGGTAAAGGTCAGAGACGTGAATACCTTCGTTTCCGCGGGTAAATTAAAACGTGTCAGGCACCAGCTGGGCAGGACCGCGGACACTAAAAGGGCCATCGTTACTTTGAAAAAAGGCGAAAAGATAGAAACGGGTGTTTAATGGGCATTAAAACTTATCGTCCCACCACTCCTTCGCGCAGGTTCATTACCGGAGCGGACTTTGCCGAAATCAGCAAGAAAAGTCCGGAGAAATCGCTCCTGCTTCCCTTGAAGAAAACCGGCGGCAGGAATGCCTACGGTCGGCTTACGGTCAGGCACCGCGGCGGCGGGCATAAGCGGATGCTGCGTATCATTGATTTCAAACGTAACCTGCTGGATACGCCGGCTAAGGTCGCGGCTATCGAATATGACCCGAACCGCTCCAGCCGCATTGCCTTGCTGGAATATCCGGATAAAAAGAAGAGCTATATCTTAGCGCCTCTTGGCATTAAAGTTGGAGATACAGTAGTTTCTTCGCTACAGAAGGAGACAGAAATTAAAACCGGCAACTGCCTGCCCTTGAGGCATATTCCGTCCGGCACATTAATCCATAATGTCGAAATCAACAAAGGCCGGGGCGGCCAGATCGTGCGCAGTGCCGGTTCCAGCGCCCAGATCATGGCCAAGGAAGGCGAATTCGCGCACCTGAAACTTCCTTCCGGCGAAGTGCGTTTAGTCAGCCTCGACTGTTCAGCGACTATCGGCCAGCTCAGCAACATCGAGCATGAGGCCATCAGCTTAGGTAAAGCCGGCAGGAGCCGCTGGCTTGGCATCCGGCCGACGGTAAGGGGGCTGGCGATGAACCCCGTTGACCATCCGCACGGCGGCGGCGAGGGGAAGTCCGGACAGGGCAATCCCCATCCGGTAACCCCCTGGGGCAAGCCTACCAAAGGCTATAAGACCAGGAGAAAGCGGATTTATTCGGATAAATTTATCATCAAACGAAGGAAATAACTATGCCTAGATCACTGAAAAAAGGGCCATTCGTCGAAGAGAAATTATTAAGGAAAGTGGAAAGGCTGCGCGGCTCAAATATCCGGCAGGCGATCAAGACCTGGTCGAGGTCTTCCACAGTCAAGGCTAAGAAGGCGCCGGAGAAGACATAATGATTGCCAAGGCAGAAGCAAAATTCTTGAGGATTTCTCCCTCTAAGGTCCGGCAGGTGATCGACTTAGTCAGGGACAAGAGCGCCATGGAGGCGGAGGCCATACTCGTTAACCTCTCTAAGCGGCCCAAAGAATATTTGGCGAAAATACTGAAATCGGCGGTTGCCAATGCCAAGGTAAAGGGTTTTAATACGAGCGAACTTTATATCTCCCGGATCGTCTGTAATCCGGGCCCGAGCTGGAAAAGATTCAAGGCGGCGGCCTTTGGCCGGGCGGCCCCGATCAAAAAGCGCACATCGCATATCAGGATCGAGCTGGATATTAACAAGAGATAAGAGAGGTGAAGATGGGACAGAAGGTTCATCCGTTCATACAGAGAATAGGCTTTATCCGGACCTGGAACAGCCGTTGGTTCGCCAAGCCTAAGGACTTTGCCCCCAATATTTACGAAGATTACCAAATTCGCAAGTTTATCCGCAGCCGTTTTAAACAGGCAGCTATTTCCAACATCATTATCGAGCGGCTGGCGGAAAAAATCAGAATCCGCATCCTTTCTGCCCGCCCGGGAATCATTATCGGCAGGCACGGAGCGGATATCGAACGGCTGCGCGAAGATTTGAACAGTTTGGTAAAAAAGGAAATTTCCATTGATATCGAGGAAGTGAAGAACCCTTCCATTGACGCGCAGCTAGTGGCGCAGAATATCGCTTTCCAGCTGGAAAAGAGAATCGCCTTCCGCCGCGCGGTGAAACGCGCGATGGAGCAGTCGATGAACGCGGGCGCAAAAGGCATCAGGGTATGCTGCGCCGGCAGGTTAAACGGAGCGGAAATGTCCCGCACCGAAACCTACAAGGAAGGCAAGGTCCCGCTGCAAACACTGCGCGCGGACATAGATTACGGTTTCGCCGAAAGCCTGACTACCTATGGCCTGATCGGGGTTAAGACCTGGATCTATAAAGGCGATATCCTGATCAAAAAGAATACCCCGGAAGCGGCAGCTGCCGTCGAAAAGGAATAAAAGATGCCTTTGATGCCCAAAAGAGTAAAATACCGCAAGCTGCAAAAAGGCAAGCGCCGCGGAGTGGCGACTACCGGCGCGGAGCTGGCTTTCGGCGAATTCGGCCTGAAATCCTTAGAGAACGGCTGGATCAAAAATACCCAGATTGAGGCGGTGCGCGTGATCATTGCCCGGCAGCTGCACAAGGGCGGCAAGCTCTGGATCCGGATTTTCCCGGACAAGTCCATCACCAAGAAACCGGCGGAAGTGCGCATGGGCAAGGGCAAAGGCGAGTTAGACCACTGGGTAGCGGTAATCAAGCGCGGCCGCATACTTTTTGAATTAGGCGGGGTGCCGGAAGAATACGCGCGCCAGTGTTTCCGCCTGGCGGCATATAAATTGCCTTTAAAAACAAGATTTATTACGCGCACGCATAGATAAAAATGAAGACACGGGAATTGCGCAGCCTCAGCCGGGACGAATTAACTGATAAGATTAAAACTCTGAAAGAAGAGCTTTTTAAATTAAATTTTGAACGTTACGGCGGCCGGGTGGAAAAACCGCACAAGTTTAGCCTGATCAGGAAGGAAATCGCGCGCATCCATACCTTATTAAACGAGAAAAAAGAGAAATAATATGGGCAAGAAAAAAGAATTCACCGGTAAGGTAATCAGCGATAAGATGCAAAAAACCGTGGTTATCAGGACTATGCGTCTCTCCAAGCATCCCAAGTACGGAAAGATTGTCAAGCGGCACAACAAATTTAAGGCGCACAACGAGGGCGATCTGGCAAAAATGGGGGATACCGTCCTCATCCGGGAAACCCGCCCGCTTTCCAAGGATAAGCGCTTCAGGGTCGTCAAGGTGGTGAAAAAGGCCGCGGGCGGGCAGCCGGCCGTGAAAGAGCAGGAGATATGATTCAGCTGCGCACAATCTTAGATATCGCCGATAATACCGGCGCCAAGCGCGCCTCGATGATCGGCGTATTGGGCAGAAAAGGCAAGAGTTTTGCCGTGGTAGGCGATATCGTCAACGTGAATATCAAGGAGTCATCGGCCTATGCGGTGATTAAAAAGGGCGAGGTAGCCAAAGCGGTCATCGTGCGCTCCAAATCCCCCCTCCGGCGCCCGGACGGCTCAATTTTACGCTTTGACCGCAATGCCATTGTTTTCATTGACGCGCAGTTTAACCCCCGCGGCACGCGCGTGTTCGGCCCGGTGGCCAGGGAATTGAGGGAGAGGAACTTCGCCAAGATTATCTCCTTAGCGCCAGAGGTCATATAGAGGTATGAGTAAGATTAAAAAGGGCGATACGGTCCAGATCATGAAGGGGAAAGACAGGGGTAAGAAAGGCAAGGTCGTCGCTGTTTTTCCCAAAGAGTATCGCGCGCTGGTAGAGGGCCTGAACCTGGCAAAAAAACATAAGCGGCAGACCAGGCAGGACCAGCAGGGGGGGATCCTGCAGATCGAGGCGCCCATAAGCATCAACAATCTGGCGCTCTTTTGCAGAACCTGCAGCCGCCCGGTGCGGGCCGGTTTTTCCATCCTGCAGGATAAGACAAAGGCAAGGATCTGTAAAATTTGTAAAGAGGCAATTTAATACACAGATTAGCACAGATGAAAAGATGCAAGATGATCGCAGATACCGTCGGAAAATCTGCGCCCATCTGCGCAATACAATTTGTATAGACATGACACCGAGATTATTAGAAAAATATCGTAATGAAATCGCTCCGTTACTAATGGAAAAATTTCAGCTGAAGAATAAGCTGGCAGTGCCGCGCCTGGAAAAAATAGTCGTCAATATGGGCGTAGGGGAAGGCATTCAGGATATTAAGATCGCGGAAAAGGCGATGGATGAATTGGGGCAGATTACCGGGCAGCGGCCGATTTTAAGGCGGGCGAAAAAGGCGATCGCTAATTTTAAAATCAGAGAGGGCCTTCCGGTTGGCTGTAAGGTAACCCTGCGGCGCGCGGTGATGTACGAATTTATGGACCGCCTGCTGAATGTCGCCCTGCCGCGGATCCGGGATTTTCGCGGGGTATCGGCGGGCTCCTTTGATAAGGAAGGGAATTATTCGCTGGGGTTATCGGAACAGGGGATCTTCCCCGAAATCGAATATGACAAGATTGGCCGTACCCAGGGCATGGATATTACCTTCGTGCTCAGAAACGCCAAAAACAAAGAGCGGGCGCGGGAATTGTTAAAGCTGTTCGGGATGCCTTTTGCTACCAAGGAACAATAAGCGATGGCTAAAAATTCACAGATTGCCAGATGGAAGAGGCCGGCAAAGTTTTCCACCCGTAAATACAACCGCTGCCACATCTGCGGCCGTTCCGGCGGGTATTTGAGAAGGTTCCAGCTTTGCCGCATCTGTTTCCGGGAATTAGCCTGGCAGGGTCTAATCCCGGGGGTCAGAAAAGCCAGCTGGTAAGAAAGAGGGAGACAAAGAATGTCGAGGACTGATTTAATTGCCGACTGTTTTACTATAATCCGCAATGCCATTTTGGCCAAGAAGGAGAACGTGGACACGCCTTCTTCGGGCACTATAAAGAATATCCTGGCGATCTTAAAAAGAGAGAATTACATAGAAGATTTTAAATTGATCGAAGATAAAAAACAGGGCCTAGCGAGGATTTACCTGAAGTACCTGGCCGGCAGAAGCGCCATCAGGAATATCAGGCGCGCTTCACGGCCTGGCCTGCGCCTATATGTCAAGCGCGCCAAGGTCCCGACTGTCCTGCGCGGAAGAGGCCTGGGGCTGATTTCTACCTCCAGGGGGATCCTTACCGACAAAGAGGCCCGCGAACAAGGATTGGGCGGCGAAGTCATCGGATATATCTGGTAAGCGAGGGCTTGACTTATGGAGCCCGAAGGGCGACATAAGCCAATGCCCGAACTTACCCCCACACCAATTGGTAGATAACCAAGGTGAATGCTCAATTGGTGTGGGGGTTAATTCACGCATAAACTTACGAATACGATCGTATTCGTAAGTTTAGCGTTCATTAAATGTCAAGGATCGGGAAAAAACCGTTAAAAATACCTCAAGGCGTCAAGGTCGAAGTCAAGGACGGCGTCGTTTCTGTCGAAGGGCCAAAGGGTAAATTGGCGCGCCTCTTGCCCTTTAGGATCACCGCGCAGATTGAAAATGGCTGCCTTATTTTAAAACGCGCCAGCGACCTCAAGCAGGATAAGGCGCTGCACGGTCTTTTCCGGGCGCTGATCAATAACATGCTTGTAGGCGTCACCGAAGGCTACACCAAGGAGATGGAGATTATCGGCGTCGGCTTTAAGTCGCAGGCGCAGGCCAATAAGTTAACCATGCAGCTTGGTTTTTCGCACCCGGTAAATTTTATTATCCCGGAGGGGATAAAGATCGAAACCCCCAAGCCGAATCAGATAGTTATCAGGGGCATCGATAAAGAGAAGGTGGGCGAAGTTGCCGCGGAAATCCGCGCGGTCTACCCGCCGGAACCCTATAAGGGCAAGGGTATACGTTTTGCGGGCGAATACGTGAAGAAAAAAGTCGGCAAGGCCCAGGCTGCCACTAAATAAATGATGGGTGTCCATAATCGTTTTCGTAATGAAAAGGTTTCGGTTGCGGCTACGTATCGTCTATCGTAAATCGTTCAAAAGGGTTTCGTTTAAGAATACGACACACGAAACCGAAGACGATTTACGATACGTAGCCGAAACCTAAAACCGATTTAGACGATAGACGATAAATGAATTATGCGTACTGCTCAAATAAATGAAAGAAGACCTTAGGGCTAAAAGGCATAGGGCGATAAAGCTAAGGATGCGCGGGACGGCTGAAATACCGCGCCTCGTCGTGCGCCGCAGTTTAACAAATATGAGCGCCCAGGTTATCGACGACGCGGGTAACAAAACTTTGCTTTCCCTGGCTTCTTACGACAAGGGGATAAAAGGGAATTTCCCTTCCAGCGGGAACGTGAAATCCGCGGAAGGTTTCGGGGCTGTCTTTGCCGCTAAGGCCAAAGAAAAAGGCATTACCAAAATAATCTTCGACCGGGCGGGTTACTTGTACCACGGCCGGATCAAGGCCTTTGCCGATGCCCTAAGAAAAGGGGGTCTTAAGTTCTAAATGCGAGAAATCAATATTGAGCGTCAACCGGAATTGATCGAAAAGGTGATCACCATTAACCGCGTAGCCAAGGTCACCAAGGGCGGCAAGAAACTGCACTTCAGCGCCTTGGTCGTGGTGGGAGATACCAGGGGCAAGGTCGGTTTCGCGCAGGATAAGGCAAACGAAGTGGCCAATGCTATCCGTAAGGCCCTGACCAAGGCCAAGAAAGAGCTTTTCCGGGTCCCCCTGGAAGGATCCACTATCCCGCATGAAATCATCGGCTCCTACGGCGCCGCCAGAGTCCTTTTAAAGCCGGCATCCGAAGGAACCGGGGTCATTGCCGCCGGACCGGTGCGCGCCATCTGCGAGGCGGCAGGGATAAAGGACATCCTGACCAAATGCCTGAAATCAAACAACCCGGTGAACGTAATCAAAGCTACGGTCGACGGCTTAAAAAATTTAAAAGTTTAAACTATGGAAAAAAAGGATCTTCAGCAGTCCGGGCTTTTTAATCTTCGTCCGCCGCGGGGGGCGCATAAGAAGAGAAAAATACTCGGCAGGGGCCCTGGTTCCGGCCACGGAAAAACTTCCACCCGCGGCAGCAAGGGCCAGACCTCGCGCGCCGGCCGGCATTTCTATCTCGGCTTTGAGGGCGGGCAAAGCCCGTTAATCCGTAGAATGCCTAAACGGGGCTTTAGCAGCAATTTCCGCAGAGAATACCAAATCGTGAACTTATCGGACTTAAGCCGCATCGAGGAAGCCGAAATCGGGCCGGCATTGCTTGAGGAGCGCGGATTAATCAAGGATAAATTTAAACTGATCAAAATATTAGGGAATGGTGAAATCAAAAATCCCTTAACTGTGCGGGCGCACGGCTTTTCCAAAAAGGCCCAGGAAGAGATCCAGAAGGCAGGCGGTAAGGCAGAGCTTATCAAATAATATTAGTATGTTCAACGCGCTGATCAACGCTTTTAAAATACCGGACTTAAAGCGCCGGCTGATAATTACCGGCCTGCTGATCGGGATTTACCGCGTGGGCTGCTATATTCCCACCCCGGGCATCGACGGAGCGGCGCTGGCGGAATTCTTTTCCCGCATCGCAAAAACTCAGGGCGGCACGATCTTTGGCATCATCAATATGTTTTCCGGAGGCGCAATGGAGCGGCTGACCATCTTTGCCCTGGGGATCATGCCCTATATTTCTGCCTCGATCATCTTGCAGCTTTTGACCGCGGTAATTCCCGCTCTGGAAAAAATCGCCAAAGAGGGAAAGGCCGGCTACGAAAGGATCAACCAGTATACCCGTTATTCCACGGTCGTCCTTTCGATTATCCAATCTTTCTTTATCGCCCTCTGGCTGGAAAGCCCGGATCGGTTCGAAGGCCTAAGGATAGTGATCCATCCGGGATGGGGTTTTCGTATCCTGACCGTCCTTACTCTGACCACCGGCACGATATTCATTATGTGGCTGGGCGAGCAGATTCAGGAAAGAGGGATCGGTAACGGTATCTCTCTGGTGATCACCGCCGGGATCATCTCGCGCATCCCCAGCGCCTTGCACCTGTTGTACCGCTCGATTACCCAGCGCCAGATACAGCCGGTCACTTTAGCGGTAATGGCGGTCTTTCTGGTAGTAGTGGTCTTCGCGGTAATCAT
>MHHD01000059.1:0-6768 GCA_001805895.1 Omnitrophica WOR_2 bacterium RIFCSPLOWO2_12_FULL_51_8
AGGCAGAACGAAAAGATAAGATACGAAGTGACCGCCATGTTAAATGGACTGATCAAAGCCCTTCAGTAACGCCTCCTCCTTCCTTCCGCCTTCCGCCTTCTTCCTTCGGCCCTTCCACACGCCGCGCTGAGGTGCGGTATCGCAAGACCCCGCGTCAGATATGGCAGACCATAAAAACTGAGTTAACATCCCATGATTCTAACGTGGCTCAAAAACGGGAAGGTTATCTTCCGCGCCTTTATCATGAGTTGGAACGAACGCTTAAGCGGATCGACCGAAAGTTTAAGGCGGGAAAAATCCATCCTGAAGCATTTGTCGAAACTCTTCTTTACCGGGATCAGCCCGACGATTTAATCGATGTCACGCTTGACCGGCCGCTTCGCGTTGGTTTCCTTCCGATCACAGGCAACCCTATGAATTGGGGGCATATCTTAATTGCGTTCATCGCGATGGATCGGTTGTCCCTCGATACCGTTGTCTTCCGCGTTCAGGGGGAAATTAAATATAAACGGGTGCCGGAATCCGATAAAGTGCCTGCTTCCCAAAGGCACGCGCTCGTGGAGAGAGTGCTCCAAGATTATTACCCGTTTTTCCGCTACACGGATATCGGCCTCCAGGATGATCATGAAGGGATGGAAGCGCTCTTTGAATTTTCGCATACGCTGAATCGAAGCCGCAAGGTCGATTTCTTCTACATCATGGGATCCGAAACCGAGAAGCGCACGGTGTCCTACACAGATATCTTTTACCGGGAGTTAAAGCGATATGGCGTCCCGGAAAATCACGGCGTTCACTTTGTTTTAATGCAAAGGGGTGAATTTGGAAGGCAGTTCATGCAGCGGCAGGCAGAACGGCTCATGGCAGAGCGAGCGAGGATTTTGGACGTCCAGACACCACTACCTGTTCACGTGATCCGCGGCCGCGATGTGGATTTGCACATTCACTCTACTTATTATCGTGAGGGGGGTGACGAAAGCATTGTGCCCCGTCAGGTCCATGAATTTGGTGTCAGCCACGAGCGATGGGGAAATCGTAAACGTCCGGATGGAACCATCATCAGTCGCCTAGAGTCCTTCTATGAAGACCTAGCGCCGATCGCGGAAGCCGTCAAGGATGTGATCTTGGAAACAATGAGGCAGAAGGCACGCAGTGACACGATGGGGATTTTCCTCTTCGATGGGCCGTCGGGAGCGGGGAAAACAACCGTTGCGGCAAGAGTTGAAAGTGTATTGGAGAACAGCGGCCTCTCCGAAATAGAACGTGCGTTAGGAGAAGCAGGCTACCAAGCATTCACCCTTGAACTCGATATGCTGTTGAGACCTCGTGCGGCCCGAAGAAAGATAGAGAAATATGTTACCGGAGAAGAGGAAGATCCAACGGGGAAAATTAAACCAGGGCTTTATCTAAATGAATCAAGCGCCTTCAGGACACGTTCTATTATGAAGCTATTGCGTGACATTCAAGCCTTCCGTCTGTCAGATAAAGAACAGCAAACATTCGTGATTAAAAATCCATACATCCGCGGTGCAGTCCAAGGCATGCGAAAGGCGCCAAAAGAATATTCCTTTACGCTCACCAAGAAGACAATCCTTCTTGTGGTCGGCAAGTATGGCTCGGATTACCGGATTCCCGGCTTTTACGACCGAACCTTTCGCATCAAAGATGACCCAGGCCGCAACATCGCTCTTTTTCAGAAGCGTTCCAGAACCCTGCATCCTGACGATGAACCTCGCCAAATTATTTTTTACGATCGTGCGCTGCAGCCGAGTTACGAAGCCTATGCGGAAAGAACCAAGGAGCTGGTTGACTACGAAATCGATCTCATGCGGGAAATGTTCGAACTGGTTCGAAAAAATCGCGCGGAACTTAGAGCGGGAGAACAACGTGAAACCATGAGTCTTTCTCAAATGCTTTCGGATTCTGCATATCTTTATCGATACCGGGTCACAACGCTCGTGAAGCCAAGAGACATCCGCTGGGAAGGTCAAACATTTGAGCGTGCGATTGCTGAGGCGGAAGCGAAAGGTGACGATCAGGCTGTCCAAGCGCTCAGACGGTTGCTGGCGCTGAACCCCAAAACCCATGCCGCCAATCTGATGATCAACGAAAAAACAGGAAAAGGAATCATCATTCTTGGTCCACCCGGCTCAGGAAAATCCTGGATTTCTTCTCTCATTCATGGTCGGGAAAATTGGGTCCTCGGCAGCGATGACCAGGTGCAGCTGTTTTTTGTAGGTGATCAATTGGCGGGCGGTCTTGAAGCTGGTACTCCGAAATCGATGAGGGATTTAGCAATTCGCAATCCCGATGATTATCGCAGCGTTTACGCCATCGACGATGAGCAAGATTATGTCCCTGTTCTTAAAGATGGAAATCACATTTGGGGACAAGAACGATTTGTTGAGATCACCCATGTTTTTTATGTGACAGCGGATCAAACTTCTCTGAAGGCCGAGAATCGGGGAAAAGCCCTCACATTGATGAACTTGCCCTATATGCATTTGGGTCCAGATTACCAAATGGATGCGCGCTTGACTCATGTTCCAATTTTCGTGCTTCGACGTGAAAGAAACACCGAAGAAGTGTTCAAAACAGTGGCAGATCGCATCTTGGATCTCATATCGGGCCGTCATCCGCAGCGTGAAATTGATCAACTGGTCCGAGTAGAACGATCTGAGGTGCGGGCAGCGAAGGCGGAAGGCCGAGGGGCAAAGGCAGAAGGAAAAGATAAGATACGAAGTGACCGCCATGCTACATGGTTTGATCAAAGCCCCTCAGTAACGCCTCCTCCTTCCGTCCGCCTTCCGCCTTCTTCCTTCGGCCTTTCCTCCCGCCGGGCCGAAGTGCGCACGGATGAGCTTGTCTTTGAGGAGTTGAACCTTCCTTCTCTGCCGGCAGAGCAGGCGGTGCACCTTGAACGCTTTCTTGAAAAATATGGTTTGCGCCGCACGAAACTGGAATTTGCGCGCTTGAGCGATACGGACGCAGTACCGCTTCAAACGGTGCGGAGTCAAATTGCTTCCATGATTGTCGAGGCCCAGTCGATTGCCGCTGCCGGTTACGCCGGTATGGTGGAGGGAAAAGACGAAGCGAAGAAGAAGATTTTGAGGAAGGAAGCGGACGGCAATGCCGTTTCGTTCGGGGCGGAGCTGCTTCGCGAGTTAGCAGATTTCTATGACGTCAGAATTATTGTCATTGGCAATGAAGGAGCCACGCGTGATGAAGCGCCTGCGATTCCAAATTTGGAAGTCTTCAACCGCCATGGGGAAAACGGGCCTTTTCTCTTTTTAAACGATGCGGTCGAGGGCACAAATTTTCTTTTGAACGGATTGCCGGGCGCGTGGTCCATCATCGCTCTGCTTGATCCCGGAAATTCCTATTCCACCGACGGCTATCGCGCGACGGTGAGTTATCGGGCAAAACGGCGGGCTCAAATCGATCCTGTGATCCGGGAAGGGAATTCCGTGAGAGACGTTTTGGAAGCGATCGCGGCGGCGAACGACGAAACGTTTGAAACATGGGCGTCCACGAAGCACATTGTTTTTCTGGGCGGCGAACGAAAGCGGCATGACCCGATCATTCGCGGCCTTGAGAAGTTCAAGGAAACGGGACTCACCTTTGAAACAGTTCCGGACGGTGATTTTATCCCGAGAACGCTTCAGGCTTCTTTTGGAATTCCGATGGCTGATGGGCGTGAGGTGCTTGTGCTTGGAATCGGCGGCGCGGCGGAACACAAGATGGCACTGGTTGCTGCGCACTTAAGTCAGCGCTTCCGCCAATTCGATCCGACGGGAAAAACAGGATTTGCAGCTTCTCGTTATGTGACACATAGGGGTTTGGCAGACAATGCCGAGAATGCCGACAATTTTCCGTTTGAGGAAGTCAACGAATTTAGTACATTCAATCGAAGAATTCGTGCAGAAAACCTGCCGGTCCGAAAGGTACGACCTGCCATAAGGCAACTCAAGAGAGTTGAGACCGAAGAGAGCATCGTCGGCGAGGCCGTTGTTGCCGCTGCTTCAAGCACGGGTGCAAGAAGTGTCGATCTTGATCGCTATCAAAAAGATCTCCCGGCGCTTTCGTTTGTTC
The DNA here is from genome assembly GCA_001805895.1 of Omnitrophica WOR_2 bacterium RIFCSPLOWO2_12_FULL_51_8. GTDB lineage: Bacteria > Omnitrophota > Gorgyraeia > Gygaellales > Profunditerraquicolaceae > O2-12-FULL-51-8. Next base: position 4,090 of record MHHD01000059.1, read on the forward strand.
CGACGTCAAATCGCAAGGGAGAAATCCTGACGCATTTTTTTATCATCGGCGAAGAGGGCCATCCTTTCTTACTCAGATCAACTTATGAAACGCGCGATCTTTTACAGACGCGTTTATCCATTCTTGCTAACAATCCATTTCATCCTGCGGGTAGCATTTTCCATCCTCAAGTGTCAAACATCCAATCTGTCATTGACCGCCTCAAGTCATTGGAATCTTTTCACTCGCAGCCCGATGCTCTGAAAGAGTTTAACTTCGTTCGCGACGAACTACTTCAAATGAATGAGTTCATGACTGTGGACGAATCGAACGAATTGGCGTCGGAAATCGCACGGTTACAGGGGATGAAGGTAGAGAACGGTTTTGCGGAAGAAGCAGGGAAGCCTCGGGATAAGTTTCTCGAGGTTGCGCGCGCGGTCGCAGCACGGCTGATCGGAACACCTACCGTAACCATTGACGGTCAGCGCATCCCGCTCGTCCAAGAGACCCGCTCTGAAATCCGAAGCGTGCCAGCTGTCAGCAGCACATTGCTGTATCAAAACAAAGGTACGCTGCTTTCCGACTTGGTCGGGGTCATCGCGCTTGACTCGCAATCAAATGTGGAAGCAATAGAGGACTTAGATAGGCTAAAAACGCTCGTCCCGCGGCTTTACTACAATTACACATATTCAGCAGATCCCGAAATCAAGCGCATTGCTCGTAACATCGCGCGCCAGGGCGCAAAGCTCTCGGGCTCAGAGCCCGCTTCGCTTGCGAATATCTACCGTGCCCAAGCAGAAGAAAAAGTTAGGTTTACACTTCCTTCCAATAACATCCGCCTCTTTGCTTTGGGGACGGCAACAGCGCTCCTTCGCGCCGCAAAAGAGCTGAAGGCTGGCGCGTTTCAGATTGAACTTGCTCGCTCAGAGCGTGGTTACACCGGCATTGATTATGATCAATTGGTGACGACGGTTCTTTTCGCAAGCCTTCTAGCTGGATTCTATCTTCCTCTTCACTTCAAACTCGATCACTCCTCAGCGACTCAGAAAGATTTGGACGAAGACCTTAAAACGATGCTGGCCCTTCAAGAGGAAGCTATTGACGCCGGTGTCTACAATATTGATATCGACGCTTCCGCCTTGGAAGCGATTGAAGACCCATTGCTTCCAAAAGATGCGCCCAATATTCAAGCCAATATCGATGCCACGGTGAAAGCCGCCCTTCATGCCAGGACCTATGGATGGAAGGTAGCGCCACACACGATCATAACCCTCGGAGGTGAGGCGGGAGGTGTCGGCACAAAAGAAAACACTTCCCCCGAAGTCATGGAACGATTCTTAACCGGGGTCAATCAAGGCTTACGAAAAGCCATCCGCAGATGGATCGAGGACAACCGACCGGATTACGAGCGTCTCCTTCAGATTCGGCACCGTCAAAAACTTGACTCCCGAGAATACCACTTGAATGTGGCGAGTGGCCAAAATGTAACTGCCCATGGTGGACTTTTTGACCCGGCAACCGGGAAAAGGCTCACCGAGATCCCATTTGATTTTGATCTAATGGATGAAAATGCAGCCGTCGCACGGAAGTATCACGCCGCCGGCTACGAACAGCATGGGGCATCCACCGTACCAATTGATTATTACGGCCAGTTTGTGGAACACGGTGCAGCCGAAGTCCATCTTGCCACAGACTACATGGAAACCGTGATGGACTTTAACCTAAAGCATACCGACGCTTTTCGAAGACTTTCTCCGGATGATCAAAAAACATATGTGAAGGCACGTGAGACTTTTCAGGAAGCCTATCGCCAAAGTCCTTCTTATGAAAAGGTTCTAACGAAGCACATCGGAAGTATTAAGAAAACAATTGGAGAAGACTTGACTGGCGAGCTGGCCAAACATTATCCAAACGAACAAGTCATCATTGAAGAAGCGAAACGCCGCGCCGACACCGACACGGAGCGGAGGCGGATGATTGGATCCTACAAGCGCCTTTGGGACGATCTGCCGCCACCTGTCAGTAACGCGATTGAAGAAGTCCTCCAAGCCCGCTTTACAGAGATCTTTAAGTCCCTCCGAGTTGAAAACACACTTCCCATTGCTCAAAAAGGACTTCCTTTCGCCCGAGCAGAGGTGCGCGCGGCGAAGGAGGAAGGCGGAAGGCCGAAGGCAGAAGGAAAAGATAAGATACGAAGTGACCGCCATGCTCCATGGTTTGATCAAATCCCTTCAGTAACGCTTCCTCCTCCTTTCCGCCTTCCGCCTTCTTCCTTCGGCCTTTCCACACGCCGTGCGGAAGTGAGGAACGCGGGAAACGAGGATGAATCGAAACCGGTCGCAGCTTTTAATTACGCGGACTGGCAGCGTGAGGCAGAGCCCCCTTATCGCAGGGGAGCTAAGCTATTGGCAGTCGACTGGGTTGCTTTTGAGTATGAACGTGATGCCGGGAGAATCATAACCGAACTCGGCCCAAAGGGAGCAGTTTCCATTCAAGATGCATTTTGGGGGAGTGCCGAAACGAAGGAGATTTTTGAGAAATACGGTTATCCTTTTGATTCCGTGGCTCGCTTCCTGTCTAAAGCTTTCTTAACCAACCAGCGGGAAGGTGTCGTCACGCAGATTGGTGTTGGAGGGCCGTCAGGAGCCGCGAAGACACCCGTCCGCGAGGCGCTCATCCGCTACATTCGTGAAGCCCCTG
>MHHD01000059.1:6775-6857 GCA_001805895.1 Omnitrophica WOR_2 bacterium RIFCSPLOWO2_12_FULL_51_8
GGAATTTGCCGGGCCTCGGTATGCCAAGGTTATGCGTGTGGTCTCACACCTTGACGAACAGTTTCTCGTGATCGAACGACTT
>MHHD01000060.1 GCA_001805895.1 Omnitrophica WOR_2 bacterium RIFCSPLOWO2_12_FULL_51_8
GGGCAGAGAGGATAAAAGCCCTGATTTTGATTTTTGCCTGAAACGCGGGGCGGTAAACTTCGGGAGGAAATTAGCTGGTTCGATGGGCGCCGGATTTGTGGTCTTGGACAAAGAGCACGGCGCATCCCGCCTGGTAAAAAAAACCGCCCGTGGTTTTCTTACTCTTGACTTCGCCGATTTCCGCGGGGCATCGCTGGAAATTGATCTCCTGCACCGTGATTTTACCATCAACTCCCTTGCCGCGGAATTAGAAGATATTGTTTCGCAGGATAACCTTAGCGGCTCCCTGATCGACCCTCATGGTGCCCAGCGGGACCTCAAGGCCAAGGTCATCAGGGTAATCAGCCGTGAATCTTTTTCCGAAGACCCGCTGCGGATTTTACGCGCCTTTAGCCTCTCTTCAAGGCTAAGGTTCATTATCGACAAGGAAACCCGGAGATTAGCCGAGAAGCAGAAAGAGGGCCTGCGCAAAGTTTCTGCTGAGCGCATCCGCGACGAATTATTCAAAATCCTGGCGGCAAAGGACAGCCATGATTTCATCGTGGCTTTAGACAGATCGAAGATCCTTGAGTTGATTTTTCCTGAGCTTCTGCCGCTGCGCGGTATCGGCCAGGGGCCGTACCATCATTTAGATGTCTGGGGGCACAGCCTGGAGACGTTGAAACAAACGGATATTTTGCTGGAGGAATTAAGGGGCCATCGGGAGATAAAGTCATATCTGGCTTTGTGTCTTTGCGCGCAGAGGAACAGGGGACAGACTTTAAAACTGGCCGCGCTGCTGCATGATTTAGGCAAACCGGCGACCATGCGCCGCCAAGACCGCAAAATCACTTTTCACGGCCACGAACGGGTGGGGGCCGGCATAATGGCGGAGATAGGCCGCAGGCTAAAGCTCTCCGGCGAAGAGCTGGGTTCTTTACGCCGGATCATACTCTGCCATTTACGGCCGGGTTTTCTTTCCGACTTAAAAGTGCTCACTGCCCGGGCCAAGTTCAGGTTTTTCCGGGATGCCGGGGAAGAGGCAATCAACGTGCTCTTACTTTCGGTTGCCGACCAGCGCGCCACTAAAGGCAGGTTGGCCACCCCCGCTTCGCGCCGGCGCCAGGAAAAAACCGCCTTTACCCTGGCCAGAGAATATTTTCGCCGGCAAAAGGAAGAAAAGCCGGCGCGGCTGGTAAACGGGGATGAATTGATGAGCCGGTTTAAGCTGGGGCCTTCGCCTTTGATCGGAAAGATATTATCGGGATTAGAGGAATTGCAGGCCATCGGTAAAATCAAAACCAAGACTGAGGCCTTCAAGGCATCCGCCAAAATCTTGAGGGGTAACGTCCCTGGTGGAAGATGAAGAGAAAGATACTGATTGCCTTAGCGGTTCTTATCTTAATTGCTGCGGCAGTAATTGTCTATTTGAACAATGTCTTTCTACCCAAAGGCGCCAGGGCGATGATCATTTCCGGGTTGGAGAGGCAGACTCAGAAGAGCGTCGCTCTGGGCTCAGTCCAGCTCAATATTTTTAAAGGCATGGTCTTAAGGGACCTGTGTATTTACGACGGGCAGAATACGCTGCTGAAACTAAAAGAGGCCTCCTGCAGCTTTCTCATCTGGCCGATTTTCAAAAAGGCAATCATTATCCCGTCGGCCAGAATTAACTCTCCGGAAATATTTTTAGAAAGGCGGGCGGATAATACCTGGAATCTGCAGGATTTATTCGCCGCCAGGGGTAAACTAATACAGCCGGGAGGTTTTAGCTTCCTTATTTACAGCGTGGATATCGACAGCGCCGTAATCCGTCTTCGGGATAAAACCTTGAGCCGGCCGTTCGATAAAAGTTTAGAGGGCGTGGATCTATCCTTGCGCCTGTCCCTGCCTGCCAGCGTGAAATTCGATTTTCACGCGAAAATGCCCGGCACCCCGGCAATGAATATTGAAGGCGCAGGCGTGTATAAGTCGCCCGTTAGCGAACTTACGGCGAGAATTGCCGTCCAGAATCTAGCCTCCGAAGAATTCGCCGGTTATTACGAGAATCTAGGGGGCAGTGTATTGGGAGGATTGATTAACGCAGTGATAGACCTGAAGGTCAAGGGGCAAGATAAAGGATGGCAGTTTTCCGGCCGGGCAAAAATTTTTGACACTAAGCTTTCCGGATTGAGCCAGGTCGGCCAGATAGATAATATCGCCGGAGAATTTGTTTTTGACAGCTCCGGGATAAATACCGATAATCTTCATGCGGTGATTTGGGGTTTGCCGGTTTCCGGACGGATAAATTTGAAAGATTTCACTAATCCTGCGCTGAACGCCGATATCGCTATCCCCCTGGATTTAGCTGTGGCGCGCGATCTGCTCAAAGATAAATTTAAGGTAGAATTTCCCGGGGAAATACAGGGCAAGGGGAACCTGTCTTTAAAGATACAGGCCGCGAAAGAAAATTTTAACCCGCCTTCGCGGAATTCCCTGTCTGTGAAGGCAGGGATGGATAGTTTCAAGTTAAACGGCCAGCTGGAGATTTCAGGAGGCAGGATCAAACTGGAAAAATTGGCGCTGCCTCTGGGAGATATCCACGGGAAGTTAGATTTTGATTTGGCGGGACTGCGATGGCGCGATCTGGAGTTTCAATATTCGGATACTGCCTACCAGACCAGCGGCACCTTGACGGACTTTAAGGCTCCGGATATAACGTTGGAGTTGTCGTCTAAGGACATGTCTTTAGGGACTAATTTTACGCTGCAGGGCAAACGGATTAATTTAGCAAAATTCGCAGGCAGGTATCTTAATTCCGATTTCACTCTCGCCGGAGATATCAGCGCCGAGGCAATGCCGGCTTTAGCGGTTAATCTCAACGGCAGCCTTAATTTAAACCTGGAGGACCTGAAGCCGGCGTTAAAGAAAAAGGGGGCCCTATTGGAACGTATCCGGCCGGCCGGAATTGTGCGGGCAGATTTTAACTTAAGCGGCGATATCAATGATTTTAAATCCTGCCGCCTGCGGGCGAAGTGCTTGTCGTCCGCAATCTCCGCCTACGGCTTAAAATCCGGCGATTTCGCCTTGGATTATGGCCAGGCCGAAGGGATAGCCGAAATTTCTTCTCTGCGGCTCTCTTTATACGGCGGGAGTTTGGCGGGGACAGCCAAGTTGAACCTGAATTCAGAGAATTTACCTTATTGGATTGAGCTGGAGGCGCAAGGCATCAAGATCGAAAAGTTGAAAATGGATACCGCGGCCAAAGATAAGGATATCTCCGGCCTAATCTCTCTCCAGGCCAAACTGAACGGATTTTCCGATGACCTTGCCAAATTAAGCGGCGCGGGAAAAATCTTAGTCACTCAAGGCCGGCTCTGGGAGCTGAATTTATTCCAGGGTTTGGGGGCGCTGGTTTTTGCCCGGGATTATGCCAGTATTATTTTCGAGGAGGCCTCTTGCGCCTTTAATGTCGTCGATAAAACTATCTCTACCAACAACCTGAGGATGAAAAGCAGCATTACCGAGCTGGAGGGCCCGGTGAAGATCGGTTTTGACGGCGCTCTGGACGTCGCCTTAGACGTGATTATCCTTACCGAAGCCATCCCCCTGAAAGGCACGGTGAAAGACGTTACCACTGCCATCATCGGCCAGGCCGGCCGTTTCGGGGTGATTAAGATCAGCGGGACGTTGAGCGATCCCAAGTTCAAATTCATGCCGGCGGTAGCGGATATCATCAAAAGCATAAAAAATATTTTCTTTGAGCAATGAAAACAAACATTTTAGCGCTGCTCTTGGCCCTGGTTTTTGGCTTTCTCCAGCCCCTGCGCGCGGATATGCTTTACCTGAAGAATAAGCGCAGCTTGGAGGGGTTGGTTAAAAGCGAAGACGAAAATAGCATTGAGTTGGAAGTTTGTTACGGCGGGACAGTGAGGTTCCAGAAAAACGCCATTGAGAGATTGGAGCGTTCCCTGCCGGAAGAGGTTTCCGAGATCCGCGGAAAATGGCTCATGCAGAAGATGAATAGTCAGGTGCGCATAGAAAGGCAGCGCAGAGAAGAAGAGGCCAAACCCAGAAGGATAGAATTTTCTCAGGACAGCCACAGCATCGTTTTACCGGTTACCTTAAATAAAACGGTAGAGGCCCGCTTGATCCTGGATACCGGGGCCTCGCTGGTAGTTTTAAGCCAGGGCATCGCCAAAAAATTAGGCGCTAAAATTTACCAGGGCAGCCCGGACATCAAATTGACTTTAGCCGACGGCCGCCAGGTAAACGCCAGGTTCGCGGTTTTAGACAGTGTCAAGATAGAGAATAGTGAAGCCCGGAATATCGAGGCAGCGGTCATGCTGGAGGACGCGCGCGATGAGCGGCTCGGAGACGGACTCCTCGGGATGTCTTTTCTAAAGCACTTCAGTTTTAAGGTGGATTATAGGGAGAGAAGATTAATCCTGGAAAAATTATGAAGATCAGAGACACTGAGATTAAGGTTGTGCAGGCCGATATCACTGAGTTAAAGGTTGACGCCATTGTCAATGCCGCCAACAATAAGTTAGTGATGGGCGCAGGCGTGGCAGGAGCGATTAAGCGCAAAGGCGGCCCGGAGATCGAGCAGGAAGCAATTAAGTTAGGGCCGATAGAGATCGGCGCGGCGGCGGCGACTGGCGCAGGCAAATTGCCGGCTAAATTCGTGATTCACGCCGCGACCATGGGGATGGACTTTGCCACTGATGAAATAAAAATCCGCGATTCCGCCCGCAGCGCGCTCGCTTTGGCGGAAAAATTAAAATTGCAATCCCTTGCCTTCCCGGCGCTTGGCTGCGGCAGCGGAAGATTTCCCCTTTTAGCCAGCGCGAAAATTATCGCCCAGGAAGTCCTGCGCCACCTGAAGGTGAACCCCGCGGCCGGCCTTAAAGAAATTACTTTCTGTCTTTATGATAAAGAGGCATACGATATTTTTCGAAAAGGAGTAACCGATTATCTTACCTATGTAACCGAGAAACTGGCAGGCGGGCCGTTCATCACCGTAGACGCAATTATCGAGATTGGCGGCGGCGTGGTGCTGATAAAGAGAAGTAACCCGCCTTTTGGCTGGGCGCTTCCCGGCGGCTTTGTGGATTACGGAGAGAGTTTGGAAGATGCCGTGGCCAGGGAGGCAAAAGAGGAAACCAATTTAGCGCTATCCGAAATTAAGCAATTTCACACTTATTCCGACCCTTGCCGCGACCCGCGCTTTCATACCATCTGCACCGTGTTTATCGCCCAGGGCAAGGGCAGGCCCCGCGCCGGCGATGACGCCGCAAAGATCAGGGTAGCGAAATTAAACGAAATTAAAGACTTAAACCTCGCCTTTGATCATAAAAAAATCCTCTTGGCGGATTACCGCAGATACACACAGGGCCAATGCCGCTTCTAAAAAAATATTCGCTCTTCCCTTGAAATATACCTCGAAAATATGCTATACTTTTTATGTTGGTATAATGCATTGTAACTTAAATAAGAGTTGTATTGCACAGATGATCGCAGATACTTTAAGACGTTATCTGTGATCATCTTGCAGTATTTCATCTGTGCTAATCTGCGCAAAAATTAAACTCTTATTTAGCTGATAAAGTAGTAATCAAAACTTTGACAATTTGTAAAGTTTCCCACTGAGAAAGGCAAACCGTCCCGAGCTCCCATAACGGGCGCGGGATCCCGATACCTAAGACGTAAGGCTGGGTATCGGGAAGAGTAATCTTGGGGCGCAAAGTTACCTGTCCTGAGCGAACGTTGGGATAGAGGGGCTGCCAAAGAGGAAAAATTTATTTTGAGCCCCAAAGGTTTGCTTTTGGGGTTTTTTGTTTGTCGTAAGAGAGGACGTTAACTTTGCTAATGAATTCGACAGGAGGTGTAAAATGAGACGCGCACATCGTAAAGCGGCAAAAAAGCCAAGAAGACATCACAAAAAATTTATTTCCTTCCTGCGCGCGCTGCGCTTTTATGCCAGCATGCCGGCGTAAGCAAGGAGAGAGGGGACACCCTGAGCTTTGGCTGATTGGGTGTCCCTAGTAATTAGCCTTCGCGCAGCTGTTTTTCCGCGTCGATAATACCGCGATTGATGACGCGGGTGGTCTCGCGAATCCTCTCTTTTAAGAGCGGGGAAGCAACTTTTGCCTCGCCAATCTCCCGCAAAATCTGCACGCTCATCCGGAAATAACGCACAATTTCGCCTTCGTCAGTATCGGTGCATTGCAGTATTTTATGGAAATCGGCGCCGCGCAGCCACGACTCAATGCAGCCGCTTAAGTGAAAATAGGGCGGTTTGCTTAAGGGATAAATTCTATAGCGGCGTTCCCGCTCCTTGATTCCCGCGAATACCTGCTCACAGGCCGCCCGGATCCTGCGGCTGCTTTTGGAGATCGCCGGCAGGGCCTGGTTTTTGCGCGGCTCAAAGACCACCGCCGCGGCTAAGATCCCCAGGCCGAACTCATCCAACTGTTCCAATAAATTCTCTGCGTGGAGCTCGGATAAAATCAGCTCATAGCCGTAGACGCTTTTGGCGAAACGGCCTTTCTCGGTAATTGTATCCTGGCGGATATAGTTCAGCTCCCGTAAAAGCTTCACCTTGGCTTCGATCAGGCGCAGGGCCTCTTTCTGCTCGTGCCTGCGCGACTGAAAATAATGCAGTGAGAGCGGGTAGATTTTATAGATCTCTTCCTTATGCTTCTCGTAGAGATTGAGGATAGTGGCGTAAGCATTATTCAGCTGGCTGCGCACCTCTTCGGGGGGGTTGTAGATAATGCGCCTGACCTCTTCGGGGCTTATCCGGCGCGGGTTGACGCGGCAATAGACAAAGCCCTCCTGGTCAATCCCGCGGCGGCCGGCGCGGCCGGCCATCTGGTAAAAATCGCGCGTCTTTAAATTACGCACATAACGGCCGTAGTATTTGCGCAGCTCGTCGAAAATTACCGTGCGGCTGGGCATATTGATGCCTAAGGCAAAGGTCTCGGTGGTGAAAATTATTTTGAGCAGCCGGCTGGTAAAGAGCCGCTCAATCACTTCTTTGAGCGTGGGGAGCATGCCGGCATGGTGATAGGCGATGCCCTTACGCACCAGCGGCAATAACTCGGCGGCAGAGCGCTCGTTTTTCAGGTCAAAGCGCTCCAAGAGAGAGTGGAAGAGGCAGGTAATCTGGACCTCTTCGTCGCGGCTGAGGAAATTGAAACCCTGTAATTCCCGGGCTAACTCTTCGGCCCGGCGCCGGCCAAAGACAAAATAAATCGCCGGCAGGCCATCCTTGCGGCGGATATAATCGAACAGGGTATGTATTTTATTCGGCTTGGCATGGCGCGCGCGTTTGAATTGGTTGATATTGTCCGCTACTTCATTTGCGCATTGAAAAAAGAAATGCAGCGGCACCGGCCGTTTTTCTTCGATCACCATCTTGATCGGCTTGCCGTGGATTCGCTCCAGCCATTCGGCGAACTCCTTGATGTTCGGGATAGTCGCGGAGAGCGCCAGCACCTGCATGTGTTTAGGCAGAAAGATCAGCGATTCTTCCCAGACCGTGCCGCGCTCCGGGTTATCAATGTAATGCACCTCGTCAAAAATAATCCAGCGGTATTTCTCCAGCGAATGCGGCTCATCGAGAATTTTATTGCGGAAAATTTCGGTAGTCATGATCAGGACCGGGGCCGCGGGGTTAATCGAGACATCGCCGGTGAGGATGCCGATCTGGTCAGGGAATTGCTGCTGGAAATCGCGGAATTTCTGGTTGGAGAGGGCTTTGATCGGGGCGGTGTAAACGACCCCGGTTTGGCTGCGCAGGGATTCGGTAATTACGTGTTCGGCAATCGCAGTTTTACCGGCGCCGGTGGGCGCGGAGACGATTACCGAAAAGCCCTGGTTGATATAGTCAATCGCCTCTTGTTGGAATCGGTCGTAAACCACGGGTTTATTATAATCTAAATATGTTGATTTAGCCAATAAAAAAGGGTAAAATAAAAAAATATGGGTTATGCTGTAGCGATAGATAGAGCCTGGGAGGAAGTGCTTAAGCTTAAGCCGCCGTCTGCGGCAGCGGTCAGGTTTTTAGCCGACGAGTATACTGTGGAGCCGGCAGCCAAGCAGGTGCTGTCGCTTGCCTGCAATATCCCGGCCAAGGATTTTAACGCCATCCTGATTTTGCACTACCTGGCGCGGAAGTTAAGCGGCCTGCCTGAACTTACCGGCGAATGGCTGACTTTCCGGGAACTTTCCGGCGTGGAGGGTTATGCCGAGGCCTTCCGGAGGCGCTGCATCGAGCCGCTGATCAGGAAATACGGCCGCCAGCCGGCGGGGATTTTTACGGCCTTAGAGAGACTGCCGGGAAAAAAAGTTACCGGCGCGGATGCGGCGATTATCGTCGATGCCTTTGCGCAGGTCCCGGCGCTGGTAAAGGTCTGGGCCCAGGATGAGGAATTTAAGGCCGATGCGAATATCTATTTTGACCGCAGTATCCAGAAAATATTTTGCACCGAGGATATCGTCGTCCTGGCAGGGATGATCGCTGCTAGTTTATAAGTAATTGAGTAGAAATATTGAGGATGGATATTAGGTGATTGGGGAATTAGAGAAATGAGAAGATTTCATAAGACATTTTTTATTCTTGCGGCGATATTGCTGTTGGCCGTGGCGCTGAATTCCTGCGACAATAGGCCGCTGAAGGTCTATGCCGATTGCCTGGTCAGGCGGGTAGTGGACGGAGACACGTTGCTGCTGGAGAGCGGGGAGCGGGTGCGCCTGATCGGCATCGACACGCCGGAGATGCACGAATCTCAAAAACTGCACCGCGACGCCCAGCGCAGCCAGCAGGATACCACCGCCATCCAGAGGCTGGGGAGGCGTTCCTACGAATTCACCAAAAAGCTGGTGGAGGGTAAGCGGATAAGTTTAGAGTTTGACCTGGAGAAATACGACAAATATAAGAGGCTCCTGGCTTACGTTTACTTAAAAGAAAACGGCGTCTTTGTCAATGCCGAGATTGTCAAGGCTGGCTACGCCTCGCTCTTGACTATCCCGCCGAACGTGAAATACGCGGATTTATTTTTGAAGTTATACCGCGAAGCGCGGGAAAATAGAAGGGGATTGTGGGAGTGAAGAGGAGGGCAAAATGTTACGCTATTTGACAGCGGGTGAATCGCACGGAAAATGGCTGATTGCCATTTTGGAGGGCCTGCCTGCCGGCTTAAAAGTGGAAGCGGCGTTCATTAACGTTGAGCTAAGGCGTCGGCAGCAGGGTT
>MHHD01000061.1 GCA_001805895.1 Omnitrophica WOR_2 bacterium RIFCSPLOWO2_12_FULL_51_8
GAAGAGGCATTTTCCAGATAGGCCACATAATACTTTACCAACTGAATACGCAGATGGGCACAGATGAAAAGATGCAAGATGAGCTGTGGAATTTTTATAGATAAGGCGCTATGACGGAGAAAGAAAAATATTTTGCCCAGGAATTATTCCTTACCTTCCTGCTCCTCTGCGCGGTGATTTTTCTCCTCGGGGATGTGCTGGCCGGCTTTAAGTATTTCGTCATCCTAGCCCTGGCCGGCGGGTTTTCCTTCAGCTACTTCAACCAGAAGGCCCCCGAGCGTTTGGTAAAGACAGCGGTGGACATCGCCAGTGTCGCGGCTTTCCTCTGGTTAGTCTTCTCCGTATTCAACTCCTCGCTCTATTACCGCGAGGTCATCGCTGCCTGTGTCAGGGGCGCGTTTATTTTTGCGGCGGCATTCAGCTTCGGTTCGGCATACGGCTCATCGCTGCACTATATCCAGGCCGCCAGCCTGCCGCTCTTCATGAGCTTCCCGGTGCTGGAAACAGGTTACTCGCCTTTCAGCCTGGCCTTGATTTTAGGTTATATTATCGGCTGGGCGGCGCTTTTTAGGGTAAAGTTCTACGCTGCCTTCAGGACGGCAAAGCCGACTCAGAGGATTTACAGCCGCAGAGATTATTCCAATATTTCCCTGTTTATCATCTTCTTGGCCGTAGTTTCTCTTTCCTGGGCGCTTTTTTCCCGCATCCCGCTGGCGCCATCGCAGAAGGGAGGGATTTTCCCGGTCCCGGATACGGAGCGTCAAATGCAAGAGGAGAATCTGGAAAAGGAATATTACAGGCTGCAGGAGGAATTGCAGAAAGGCATTATCCGGCTGATCCCCAGTTTCCCAGGCGCGGACGAACGTTTTGAGGTCCTGGGGCTCTTAGATTCCCTGCTCAAGGAATGGCCATACTATACTATGCGGGTAGAGGATGCCGAAGAAGGCCTCAGGAGCCGCCTCAAAAATTTAGGGCCAGGCATCGAAGAGGGCGATGGTAAGCACATTACCTTAGTAATGGAAAGTTATGTCCGCGCAAAAACCGCGCTGGCCTTAAAACTGCTCAGCAAGGAGATGACCAGCCAGCTCAAAAAGAACCCCTTTAATATATTTGACCGGCTGAATACCTTGGCCCAGATGCACGGCCTGCGCACGGCAAAGAGTTATCGGAAGGTCCAGGCCGCAGGCCGTAGTCTTAAAGACAGTATCGCCTATTCTTCGCTGGGCGCGGAGGTAAAAAAGCGGTTGTTCGGCCTGAGCGCCGATTTTAAGGAATGGAAGGATTACGACGGCTACCGGCAAAAGATAGCCGGGTTGGAGGCCGGCCTGGCGGAGTTTAGCGCGGTCGAGGCAGAAGGCATCCTGGGGATTTTAAACGGGATCAGGCAGTTGGAAAACCCCGCCGACTACGCAGCGCTGGACAGCCAGATTGCGCAGCTTGAAGGTTCGACCAGTCCGGAACTAAAAGAGGCAGGAGACGGCCTGGATGAGGTCCTGAGTTTCAGATTAGAGCTGCTGCTGGCGCAAAAATTGCGGGAGCTCGAGAAAAAAATCGAAACCGCCGGCCTGCCGCATTACTTAGCCGCGGAATTCAAAGAGGAAATAACTGCCTTAAAGACGACCGAGGGAAAAGAGAGGTTCGCCGAAGAAGCACAAAGGCTGCGGGAGAGGGCCGGAGGTTATAACATCGATATTGCCGGTCAGACAGAAGAGCTCTCAACAGCTAAGGCCGGCGCCTCGGCTAAGGAGCGGCAGGCGGCAGCCGAGGTTACGTTTGAGCCGCAACAAACAGCCCCTCCCCCGGCCGAAGAAGGGCCTCGGCCTGATGAGCCGCAAACCGTATCCTCCCGGGCATTATTGCCGCGCCTTTTGCGCCGCATCATCCCTTTCCTCTTTGCCGGGATAGCGGTTTTTTTCTCGGTATTATATTACCTTACCCGTAAAAAACAGAAAGAATTACTCGGGCTTTTCCTGCAGGACCCCCGCGGGTTCGTCATCCGCCTTTACCAGAACCTGCGGCAGGTATTCGGGATTTTCGGGCTGAGGGATAACTCCTTTATTACTTCCTTTCAATATGCCCTGACTGCACAGGAGAAATTTTCCATTGCCGATAATTTATTCTTAAACTTCAGCGCCAAATACCAGGAGGCCAGGTGCAGCCAGCATGCATTTAAGGGAGAAGATTCTGCCGCGGCCTTGGAGGTTTACAACTCCTGCCTGAAGAAGATGTTCGAGAAGACCAGCAGGTGGGTTTTATTCTATTGCTATCTTTTGACGTTGATGCGTAAAAGCCCGTTGTTGATAGGGGAGGGCGGCATAAGATGATACTCGCCTATCTCCAGGTATTCGGCCTGGCATTTGCCTGCAGCGCGTTATTCGTCGGGCGCCTGGCAAGGGCCAGTTTGAAAAAGGGCCTGCTTTTGCGGCAGGGGATCCCGCTGGTAGGCGGCATAGGCCTGGCCTTGGCCTTCATGAGCGCCGCGGCCTTTAAGAACCTTAGCTTCCGCTGGCTAACCGGCGGCTCAGCCGGGATTATCCTTCCGGCGCTGGTGATGCTTGCCTTCGGCACAGTGGATGACTGGCGCGAATTCAAAGTCGGCGCAAAAATTTTTGTCCAGGTGATTGCCGCCAGCCTGTTAATCTCTTTCGGGGTGCGGACTCATATCGCTTATATCGGCGATGCCGCCAATATCGCGATTACTTTTCTCTGGGTCCTGGGGATTACTAATGCCTTTAACCACTTGGATGTCGCCGACGGAGTAGCGGCTGTCTCGGCAGGGGTGGTGAGCGCGGCATTGCTGGCAGTCTGCCTTTTAAACAACGAAATCACGGCGGCATTCCTCTGTTTAGCCCTGGCCGGGGCGCTCTGCGGGTTCCTGTTCTATAACCTTCCGCCGGCAAAAGTTTACCTGGGGAATTCCGGCAGCCATTTCTTAGGCTTTATCCTGGCGGCCATCGCCCTGGAAATAAGTTATGCGCCCTTGGAAAGAAAGGCGGCGCTCTTCAGCCCGATTTTGATCCTGGGCTTTCCTATCTTTGACAGCGTTTTTTTAGTGCTGATGCGCCTCAAGAAAAAGAGGCCGGTCTTCCAGAAAAGCAACGACCATCTGGTGCTGCGCTTCTTGAAGTTAGGCTGCTCCAAGGCCAAAGCCCTCTGGTTTATGTTTTTGTTATGCGGATTCTTCTCCCTGGCCGGATTATTAGTGAGCAAGGCCCCGAATTTTTTGAGCGCGGTAATCATCTTCCTGGTGGCTGCCGTAAGCCTGGTGATAAGCTTCAGGATGAGCAGGATTTCCGTCGATGCCTAAAAAGAGAGTCGTTATTTTGGGGGCAGGCCTGGCCGGTTTAAGCGCGGCCTGGCACATGCAGCGCAGAGGCATTGAGCCGGTTATTTTTGAAAAAGAGGCCGAGGCCGGAGGCCTCTGCCGTTCGAAAAATATCGGCGGCTTTAACTTTGATTACGACGGCCACCTGCTGCATTTCCGGAGCCGTTACGCGTTTAACTTAACCCGCAGGCTGCTGGGCGGCAATTTAGAGCGGCACCAGAGAAGCGCCTGGGTGTATTTTCAGGGCAGGTATATCCCTTATCCCTTTCAGGCAAACCTGCGTCAATTGCCGGCTGCGGTAATCAAGGATTGCCTGTTAGGGCTTCTGGAGGCTAAGCAAAACAGCCATCGCAAAAACACAAACCATAATTTCTTAAACTGGATAGAACATAATTTTGGCAGAGGCATTGCCCGGCATTTTATGGTCCCTTATAATACCAAGTTCTGGACCCTGCCGCCGGAAAAATTAAGCTGCGCGTGGTTAGACGGCTTTGTGCCGGTGCCGACCTTAGGCCAGGTTATTGAAGGCGCGGTAGAAGAAACCCGGCAGCAATTTGGCTATAACACTGTCTTTTGGTACCCCCGCAAAGGGGCGATTGACCAGTTGGCCTTGTCTTTGGCCGCGGGATTAAAAAATATCCATACCCGCTGCGAAGTGCAGGCAATCGACCTGCGGGCAAAAAAAGTCAAAACCGCCGGAGGCGGCTGGGAGGGCTATGATTATCTGATTTCCACTCTGCCGCTGCCGGAACTGCCTGATTTGGTGAAAGATATGCCGCTTCGGGTTAAGGGTTTATTTAAAAAATTAAAGTGGAATTCCATCTTGAATGTAAATCTTGGCTTAGACAAAAAGAGCGGCCCCTTGCGGCATTGGGCGTATTTTCCCCAGCCGGAAAGTTGTTTTTTCCGGGTAGGCTTTTACCATAATTTTTCCCGGACCGCCGCTCCCTGCGGCAAGGGGGCCTTATATGCCGAGGTGGCCTATTCCCCAAAGGAAAAATTGCGGATGGAAGACATCCTGCCGCGCATTCAGGCGGGTTTAAAAAATACCGGCCTGCTTAACGGTAAGAGCAGGATCATCGCCAGCGATATAAACGACATCAAATACGGTTATCCTATTTATGATTTAAATTACAGCCGGACGCGGGGAAAGATTATGGAATATCTTGCGCAAGCGCAAATCATCCCCTGCGGCCGCTACGGTTCCTGGCGCTACTTTTCCATGGAGGATTCCCTCCTTGACGGCAGGAGGGCAGCAAGAATTACCTTGCAATAAGTTATCAAATATGTTAAATTACTGCTATGAAATTTGAAGAATTTATTAAAAGAGTGCAGAAAATGCCGGTTATAGAAACTGAAATGTTACTCTCCGGGGTTTCAGATCCATCTCCTTTCAAAGTTCAAATCAGCCGCTGGCAAAAAGCCGGCAAACTCATTCAGCTAAAAAGAGGGGTTTATCTTTTAGCGCCAGAGTACCGCGCTATAGAAGTATATGATTTTTATTTGGCTTTTGTTTTGCAAAGTCCTTCCTACGTAAGCCTTGAAAAGGCGTTCGAATATTACGACCTTATTCCGGAAGCAGTGCAGGTATACACTTCAGTTACCACTAAACGAACGGGTAAACGCGAATCTGAGGCGGGGAGATTTAGCTATCGCCATATTAGAGAATCGCTTTTTTGGGGGTATGCCGCTATTAAACTTGACCGCCAGACTGGTTTTATCGCGTTGCCTGAGAAAGCCTTGCTCGATTATTTCTATTTCAGGGGTACTTGCATTTCTAGCGAATATTTTCAGGAGATGCGTTTACAAAATTTGCATACTATTAACTTTACTAAACTTAAAGCATTCGCCAAGAAATTTAAAAAACCAGGCATTATCCACATTGCTGATCAGATTAAAGAATTCGCGATAGGAAAGATTAGCCAAGAGAGGGCAGTATGAAAGATTACGTGTTAGAACTTGCTTCGCAGCAAGATACAGTAAGGGAAAAGTTTAATCTGGTGCGTGAGTATCTCCAGGCGTATATCCTTAAGATTTTTATGGATGAAGGATTTTTTCGTTCGGCTGCCTTTGTGGGAGGAACTGCTTTGCGGTTTTTGTATAGCCTTCCGCGCTATTCAGAAGACCTCGTTTTTTCTTTTGTATACCCCAGCCGCCTAAATTTTATTGCCCTCATCCAAAAGACAAAAGAAGAATTGTTGCGCTCCGGCTATACGGTTGAAGTATCGGCAAATGACGAAAAAACTGTAAACAATGCATGGGCAAAATTTAAGGGGCTCTTATACGAAGCAGGGGTGTCGCCGCTTAGGTCAGAAAACCTTTCGGTTAAAATTGAAATCGACACCAATCCCCCTCAAGGCGCGGTACTCAAAAATGAAGTAGTGACAAAGTTTCTCCCGCTTTCCATTCTTTCCTATGACCTGCCGTCTCTTTTCTCCGGTAAGCTGGGAGCTGTTTTAAGCAGGAAGTATACAAAAGGCCGCGACCTTTTTGATTTAGGATGGTATTTATCAAAGTGGCGGGATATCGTTCCTAATATCGCGCTTTTACGCAACAGCCTTACTCAGACAGGGTGGACAGATACGCTGCCTGATGAAAATAATTGGCGCGATTTTGTATGCAAAGTTGTTAAGAGGGTAAACTGGAATAAGATTGAGCAAGAGCTAAATAATTTTGTGGAACGCAAAAGCGATATTCAGACGTTCTCGAGAGATAATATTCTAGCATTGTTATCCAGGCAATAAGATGCGTCTTAATTTGTTGATTAATCTAGTTATCCGCGACCTCAAGATCCGCTACCGCCGGCCGGCCTTAGGGTTCCTCTGGGCGTTTTTGGCGCCATTGTTGACTGTGCTGATATTTTATCTGGTATTTGCCCGCTTTCTTAAGGTAAAAATTGCTGAAGCGCCGTTTACGCTCTACCTGATGACCAGCATTTTCAGCTGGGGTTTTTTTCAGGGCTCGCTTTCCGCCTCTGTTACCTGCCTGATGGACAGCCGCAACCTGATCAAGGAGGCAAAGTTTCCCCACTACCTTATACCCGTTTCCATAACCTTAGCCAACGCGATTAATTTTTTGCCGGTATTGATTATCCTGGTCATTATTTCTTTCTTCTGGCTGCGCGGCCTGCCGGTATTTATCTTAGCCCTGCCGCTTGTCCTGGCGATTCATTTGGCGATTACCGCCGGGATGTCGATTATCCTCTCCATACTTTATGTGCGCTGGCGCGACTTAAAATATGTTTTGGACGCGGCGCTGGCGCTGCTTTTTTACCTGACCCCGGTATTCTATCCTTTAGCGCTGGTAAAGGACAGCCTGCCGAGAAAACTGTTTTTGCTTTATCTGGCCAACCCTTTTGTGGGGATTCTAAATTTTTACCGCACCTGCCTGCTAAAAGGTTTTTATGGCTTTGTGCGAGAGGACGCCGGGCTGCCGGAGATGGCGGCGGTTCCGTTAATTTTTGCGCTTTTAGTTTTGAGCTTAGCCGCCTGGTTTTACGCAAAACAAAAGGATCGCATTAATGATTACCTCTCCTACTGAGATTAAGCGGCCAAATACCGCGCAGGGGACAGTTGAGCTTTCCGGCGTGGGGAAAAAATACCCTGCGCAGGGGAAGCTGGCCGATTTCTGGGCGCTAAGAGACGTTTCTTTGACGGTTTCCGGCGGGGAGGTCATCGGGATTATCGGCAGAAACGGAGCCGGCAAGACTACGCTCTTGAATATCATCGCCGGGATATTGTCTGCCACAGAGGGGAAGGCAGCGCTTGGCGGCAGGGCGCTGGGGTTGTTTAATCTGGGCGTGGGTTTTCAGGATGAATTAAGCGGCAGGGAGAATGTTTTTCTTAACGCGGCCATACTTGGCGCGGATAAGCCGGAAATAGAAGCTAAATTCGGCGCCATCGTTGATTTCTCGGAGCTGGGGGATTTTATCAAGATGCCCCTGGGCACTTATTCCCAGGGTATGCGCCTGCGCCTGGCCTTTAGCATTGTCGCTAATCTGGAGTTTGATATCCTGGTGATCGACGAAGTGCTGGCGGTCGGGGACGCCCTTTTCCAAAATAAATGTTTTGAGCGTCTGATGGACTTCCGGCGCGCCGGCAAGACCTTGATTATTACCACCCAGAGTATGGAATTAATCGAGCGGCTCTGCGGCCGGGCGGCGCTGCTCGATCACGGGTCGCTCGTTGCGGAAGGCGAGCCGCGCCAGGTCGTCAACCGCTACCGGGCGCTGCTGAACAGCGAAAAATTTTTCGTAGGTCCTGAGAGAAAAGCGGAAAAACTTTTTACTGACACCAAGAAATGGGCGGATGATGTGTCAAGTTGGGGGCAAAAGTTGGGCGCTAAGGAGGCGGTCATAGACGCGGTAAAAATGTTCAATAGATTAGGATTAAGCTGTAACCGTATAAAGAGCGGTGAGCCGCTAAAAGTGCGAGTGGATTTTTCTGCCCGGGATATTGTTAAAGAACCGCATTTCGGAGTGGCCATTTTCCGCGCCGATGGAGTGTACTGCTACGGTCCGAACACAGAATTTGACGGCTGCAGAATCCCGGGATTAAAAAAAGGCCGGGGATGGTTTGAGCTGCGTTTTGAAAAAGTATTGCTGGCGCCCGGCGAATACCGCGTTTCCGTGGCTATCTGGGACAAAAAGGAAACTTTGGCTTACGATTACCATAACGGCTACTACCGATTTTCTGTGAGAGGAGATAATCCTGCCAGCGAGTTGCTGCGTCTGCCGTTTAAAGCGTGCCTGGCGCGCCAAGGGCTGGAGCAAAGTCAGGGCGGCAAGGGAAAAGAGAAGGATGTCTTTATGACCAACGAGCCAGTGGAGATAGAGGTTCTATCCGGACCAGTCAGTATTTTCCGCGATGACGGTATACTCTGCCAGAAAATAACTATACCCTCGGCAGGAGGCAGGCGCAGCCGCATAATTTTCCCCTGGCTGGCCTTACTGCCGGGAAAGTACAAGATTTTTCCGGAGGGCGGCCAGCCGCGGGATTTCCGGATGGTATTTAACCGCCCGGACCACGGCACGGTATATCTAAGGCACCAATGGAAGTGGGGCCAGGCGCGATGAAGACAAAAAATCAATTCCCTTGCGTCAGCGTAATTATCGTTAACTATAACGGCATAAAATACCTTCCGGCCTGCCTTGCTTCTCTATCATCTATTGCCTATCCCCGCACCCGCCTGGAGATTATCCTGGTGGATAATGGCTCAACGGATAAATCCCCGGAATATGTAAGGGCAAACTTCCCGCAGGTAAAAATACTGCAGAACGACGTTAATAACTATGCGCGGGCAAATAATCTCGGGGCCAGGAAAGCCAGGGGCAAGTATATTGCCCTCCTTAATAACGACACGAAAGTCAATAAGCAATGGTTGAGAGAATTAGTTACAACGATGGAGTCAGATACAAAGGCCGCGGCCGCAGGGAGCAAGATACTTTTCTTTGACGGCCGGGTGGAAAGCGCCGGGCATAGAAAACTGGATAATTTCTACTGGGAGGACAAGACGGAATCGCAGGAAGACAGAGAAGCGGGGGTGGAGTTACGTTCCGCGGTAAGCCTCTGCGGCTGCTCGGTGATCTACCGCAAAAGCGCCTTGCGCCGGGCAGGTTATTTTGACGAAGATTTTAATATGTACCTTGAAGACGTGGATATCTCCATCCGGCTGAAGCGGAGAGGCTGGCATCTGCTCTATGTGTCGAAGAGTATCGTCTACCATGTACATCACGGTACCTCCCGGGAAGAAGAGGCGCTTTTCTTCAGCGAGAGAAACCGGCTGCTGCTTATTGCTAAACATTACCCTCAGGCGCTTAAC
>MHHD01000062.1 GCA_001805895.1 Omnitrophica WOR_2 bacterium RIFCSPLOWO2_12_FULL_51_8
TATAAGCAGGCGGCGTCTAAGCAGCAGGGGCCAGGGCCGGGGGCGAAGCAGGAGCAGCCGCAGTCAGAACCTAAGGAAGATGCCAAGCCCAAAGATGACGTTATTGACGCGGAGTTCAAAGAAGAGGACGATAAGAAATAGCGTATAGCGTAGAGCGGATAGCGTATAGGAAAAACAAAAACTATACGTTAAAAAGAGGTTATTTTTAGGTGTCTACAAAACGCGATTATTACGAAATACTGGGCGTGAAGAAGAGCGCCTCTTTAGACGAAATAAAGAAGGCCTACCGGGAGATGGCCTTGCGTTATCATCCCGACCGCGTGCCGCACGAGCAGAAAAAGGAAGCCGAAGAAAAATTTAAGGAAATCTCCGAAGCCTATGCGGTCTTATCCGATGTCCAGAAACGCGCTTTATACGACCAATACGGGCACTCCGGTATAGACCAGAAATATGCCTATGAAGATATCTTTAAAGGCGCCGACTTCGGCAGCGTGTTCCAGGACTTGGGGGATTTCGGCCTGGGCGGCGGGATGTTCGAGGAGATTTTTAGCGACCTGGGCTTTGATATCTTTGGCAGCGGCGCGCGGCGCTCAGCCGGCGCCCGCCGCCGGGGGAGAGACCTGCAGATTGCCATAAGCATTACCCTTGAAGAGGCCGCTGCCGGCACAGAGAAGTTAATTAATGTCCCGCGCTATGAAGTCTGCCCTGCTTGTTCCGGAAGCGGGGCAAAACCAGGGACGAGGAAGGTTACCTGTCCTCAATGTAAAGGTAAGGGCCGCACAGTAGTCTCTAACGGGTTTTTTCAGCTGGCCCAGACCTGCCGGCGCTGCGGCGGCGAGGGCGCGGTAATCCAGGCCCCCTGTCCGGATTGCCGGGGGGAAGGCCGCGCCAGGGTTACCCGTAAAATCAAAGTTAAGGTTCCTGCCGGCGTGGATACCGGCTCTTCTCTGCGCCTGCGCGGGGAGGGTGAAGCCGGCGCAACCGGCCACGGCGATTTGTATGTGCTGATTGAAGTCGCGGCGCATAATATCTTTCAGCGGCATGGCAATGACATCCTCACCGGGATCGATATCAGCTTAAGCAAGGCAATCTTAGGCGGAGAGGTTGAAGTGAGAACGCTCGACGGCAGCGTGAGCATGAAGATTCCTCCCGGGACCCAGCCGGGAAAGATATTCCGGCTCAAGGAAAAGGGCATCCCGGACCTGCATGGTCGGGATATCGGCGACGAATTGGTCAGGGTGAACGTGGAAATCCCCGCGCGTTTGAATAGCGAGCAGCGCCGGCTGATCGAGGAGTTCGCCAGGGCCTCGGGAGAGGAAGCGGAGAGGGAAAGCCTTGGCGACAGAATAAAAAAGGCGTTTAAATAACATTTTAACAATACATGAAAAATCCTAAATCCAAAATAAATCCCAAATCCCAATTTTGATTTTTGGATTTGGTAATTGGGATTTATTTGGTAGTATTGGTAGTATTTGAGATTGGGATTTATGGTTATGATGAAGGAGCGATAACGTGCCAACCTACGAATACGAATGCAAAAGCTGCGGCCATACTTTTGAGGCGTCCCAGAGTATCACCGCAAAGCCCTTGGAAAAATGCCCGCAGTGCCACCAACAGGTCAGGCGCCTGATCAGCGCCGGCGCGGGAATTATTTTTAAGGGCGCGGGATTTTACGCCACAGATTACCGCAAAAAATCCAAGAGCGAAAAAGAAGCAAAAGACGCCCCCTGCCATAAGGCGGCACCGGAATGTAAAACTTGCCCGCATGCCCAGTAAAGAAATCCCCGGTCTGATCTTGCTTTGGCTGCCCGTGTTGTGCTGCATGGCCCTGATCTTTTATGCCGGTTCGCTCCCTGCCGGGGATGTCCCGCCTTTATTTCCCTATCAGGACATCGTGTTTCATCTGGGGATTTATTTGATTTTGGGCCTGTGTTTCTGCCGCGCCCTGAAGACGGCGCTCCCGGAAACGGTTCCGGCAAAGGCCGTATCAATTACGGTTTTATTTATTATTTTTTATGGTATAACAGATGAGTTGCACCAGAGTTTCGTGCCGGGCCGGAGCCTTTCGGGGCTCGACGTATTCATTGACAGCCTGGGCGGCCTCTTGGGGAGCTTAATTTACCTTGCGCATAAATCATGGCGAAAATCAAACCCTTTCGGGCAATAATCTATAACCCGGAGAAAATCGCAGAGTTAACCAACGTGGTCTGCCCGCCCTACGACGTGATTTCGCCTGCCCAGCAGAAATCGTATCATTCGGCATCCCCGCATAATTTTATCCATATCCTCCTTGGCCTGGATAAACCGGGCGAAGACAAGTACCCGCGCGCGGCTGATTTTTTTCATTCCTGGCTTAAAGAAAGAATCCTCATCCGGGATGATCTTGAGTCCGTGTATTTTTATAGCCAGCAATATTATGTCCTGGGGGAAAAGAAGACACGCCAGGGCGTTATCTGCCTGCTGCGCCTGCCGGAAGGAGAGAAGACTGTTTTTGGCCACGAGCATACGCGGCTGGAGGCAAAGGAGGACCGCTACCGGCTGATCAAGGAGATAAAGGCTAACCTGAGCCCGATATTCGCTGTCTTTCAGGACAAACGGCGTTTGATTAAGCGGCTTTCTGACAAATACCTCCCGGGCGGCCCCCCTCCTTTTATCGATATCGTTGATCAAGAGAAGGTCAGGCACCAGTTATGGGGTTTGTCTTCTCCGGAAGCCGTCGCAGCCGTAAAAAACGCCATGGCGGAAGAAAATATTTTTATCGCTGACGGCCACCACCGTTATGAAGTTGCCTGCGCCTTCAGGGACGAGATGAAAGAGAAGGCAGGGGATAAATTTACCGGCGAAGAGGATTTCAATTACATTATGACTTATTTTACCAATACCGACCGCCGGGGCCTGACGATTTTCCCTATCCATCGCCTATTCCAGGCAGAGGACGGGTTAGACAGACAGGCGCTGCAGACAAGGCTCAAAGGCTATTTTGACCTGGAGGAAGTCAGGGATAAGGATAAATTCTTCTTCCTGCTGAATAAGGCCGGCCGCACCGAGCACAGCATCGGGATGTATATGGAGAGAGAATTCTGGCTGCTGCGCCTGAAGAACATAAAAATTTTAAATAAATTGATCCCCGACAAGCCGGAGAGTTACCGCTCGTTGGATGTCTGTATCCTGAATTACCTGATCTTTAAGAATATTCTGGGAGTGGAATCGGATAATAAGCGGCTGTTATGTTTCAGCCCCAACGTCGAAGAAATACTCAGCGGCGCAGAGGGGCGCGGAGGAAGGATTGCCTTCTTCCTGAACCCGGCTAAGATCGAGCAGATAATGGCGGTGGCTTTGTCCGGAGAAAAGATGCCGCCAAAATCCACATATTTTTACCCGAAGGTCTTATCCGGGCTGGTAATCCATAAACACGGATAGGGGAGGGGAAGGCCGTGGCTCTATTCGGCAAACCGAAATATACCATCGTCAGGCTGAGGAAAAGGGAGATACCCGACGGCCTCTGGACAAAGTGCGAGGAGTGCTCTGAGGTGCTCTACAATAAGGCCCTTGATGATAACCTGAAGGTCTGCGCCAAGTGCAATTACCACTTCGTGCTGGGCGCGTTTGAGCGGATAAATATTCTTTTAGATAAAGGGAGCTTCCTGGAATACGACAAGGAGATGGCATCCGTGGACCCGCTGGAATTCAAGGGCCCCAAGACCTATAAAGAAAAGCTAGTGGCGGACCAGAGCTCTACCGGTTTAAAAGACGCGGTTATCTCCGGCGAGGGCAAGCTCAATAATAAAAGAGTGGTGATTGCCGTTACCGATTCGCGTTTCATTATGGGGTCGATGGGGTCGGTGGTGGGAGAAAGGATTACCCGGGCGATTGAGGCCGCCACGGCAGAGAGGCTTCCTCTGATTATTGTCTCTGGTTCAGGCGGGGGCGCGCGGATGTACGAAGGGATGTTCAGCCTGATGCAGATGTCTAAAACCTGCGCCGCGCTCTCCTATTTTCACCGCGCGGGCCTGCCCTTTATTTCCGTTTTGACCAACCCTACGATGGCCGGGGTAATGGCCTCTTTTGCCGGCATCGGCGATGTGATTATCGCCGAGCCCAGGGCCCTCATCGGTTTTACCGGCCCGCGGGTAATCGAACAGACTATCAGGCAGAAACTGCCGCCGGGCTTCCAACGTTCGGAGTTTCTCCTGGAGCACGGGCTGATCGATATGATCGTGCACCGCAAAAACATGCAGGCGACCTTAAGCCAATTGCTTGACTATCTATCTTGAGACGTATATAATGATAATTTAGATGGAGGAATAAATAGATGGCACAGGTAAGCTTGCGCAATGTTTCAAAGATTTTTTCCGGCAACGTCAAGGCGGTGGATAACGTCAATCTCGGCATCGAGAACAAGGAGTTTATGGTCCTGGTTGGGCCTTCGGGCTGCGGCAAATCCACCACTTTGCGTATGATCGCGGGGTTAGAAGAAATTACTTCGGGAGACATATATATCGGCGATAAGATGGTTAATGACGTCCCGGCCAAGGATCGCGATATCGCCATGGTTTTTCAGAATTATGCCCTCTACCCGCATATGAGCGTGTTCGAGAACATGTCTTTCGGCCTGCGCCTGCGGCACCTGCCGAGGCAGGAGATCGCCCAGCGCGTCAATGAGGCCGCGGAGATCCTGGGCATCCGGCGCTATTTAAACCGTAAGCCCAAAGAGCTCTCCGGAGGGGAGAGGCAGCGCGTGGCGGTGGGCAGGGCGATCGTGCGCAAGCCGATGGCCTTTTTATTTGACGAGCCATTGAGCAACCTGGATGCCAAGATGCGCGTGCAGATGCGCACCGAGATCCACAAGCTGCATATCCGCCTGCAGACCACCATCATCTATGTCACTCACGATCAAGTTGAAGCGATGACCATGGGAGACCGCATCGCGGTAATGAAAGACGGCTTGCTCCAGCAGGTGGCCGATCCGATTTCCGTTTACGACCACCCCACGAATAAATTCGTCGCCGAGTTTATCGGCTCTCCCCCGATGAACTTTATGCGCGGCAGGGTAATCAGGAAGAACGGCAAGATTTATTTTGATGAATCCAAGTTCCGGGTGAAAATGGTGGAGGCGATGTACGAAAAAATGCTCCCTTACGACGGCAAAGAGGTAATTTTCGGTATCCGCTCCGAAGATATTTACGATAAGCTTTTTGTTTCCGAGGCGCCGCCGGAGAATGTCGTCAGGTCCAAGTGCGAGGTATACGAGCCCATGGGTTCGGAGGTCTACCTGTACCTTAATACCGGCAAGCACACCTTTATTGCCCGCGTGGGCGCGCATGACCGGCCGAAGGTCAACCAGGATATGGACCTGGTCTTTGATATGAGCAATGTCCATTTCTTTGATCAGGATACGGAAGAGACTATTGTCTAACCCGTGTTGAAGACGTTTGCCTCGCTCATTATTTTATTCCCCGTCCTGTACTTGTTCCTGCCGGTATACCTGACTGTCTTTCTCCTGCGCAAACCACTGCTGCTCCTCTTTTTCTGCCTGGCCAATGCGGCGGTTATATTCTACCTGTCTAACCGGCATTCCCGCCGCGCCCGCGGCTTAAAATCCGAAACCGATTCCCTGCAAGAAAAATTAAACCTGCTCAAAGATGAAAACTTCAAGGAGCAAAAGAGTAATCTCTATCTTCAGGAAAAGATCTCCCGATATCAGAGCCTCAAGAAAATCGTCGAAGAGATAAACAAGGATATGAACCTGGATACGGTAGCCGGGTCAATCAGCTCTATCGCCTTCTCGCTGGTCGCCAATAATAAAGGCAGCTGCCTGTTATACCTCCTGGACCAGGACCACCAGAGGCTAAACCTGTTTAAGGCCAGGAAAGAGGAGCGCGGGCTGGTGATCAAGGAAAAGGAAGGCGATATATTCGATGCGTGGGTGTTAAGGCATTCAAGCGCCCTGTTGATCGAAGACGCGAATAATGATTTCCGTTTTGATCTGGAAAGGCCCAAGTCCCTCGACTTAAGGCAGGTGGGTTCTCTGGCCAGCGCCCCGCTGGTAAACGAAAATAAATTCCACGGCATACTCAGGCTGGATCACCCGAAACCATACTATTATACGCAGGATGATTTAAGGTTCCTGTTGAAGATCTGCGAGCTGGGGGCGCTGGCGATTGAAAACAGCAAACTTTTTAAAGCCGTGCATGATCTGGCTACGCACGACGAGCTGACCGGGCTCTTTACCAAGGGGTACCTGTGTGAACAGCTCAAAGAAGAATGCCTCCGGGCCGCCAGGCACCATCATCCGATCCAGTTATTGATGCTCGACATCGATTTATTCAAGAGCTATAACGATAAGTTCGGCCATACCGCGGGCGATCTGGTATTGAAAAAGATCAGCCGGGACATCGCCGGGGCCTTGAAAGGCGTGCATTCCTTCACGGCCAGGTTCGGGGGCGAGGAATTTTGCGTTATCCTGCCCGGGATGGAGAAGGAGAAGGCGCGGCTGATCGCCGAAAGGCTGCGCGAAAAAATCGCGGAAGGCAAGATCATCCTGCGCCGTCAGGAGACCGGGGTGAGCGTTTCGATAGGCCTGGCCGGTTTCCCCGGCGATGCCTCCAGCTTTGAAGAGCTGATCCAGAAGGCTGACCGCGCGATGTATGAGGCCAAGAAAAACGGCAGGAACCGGGTATGCCCGCTATAATGCTCTATCAACTAAATAAAGGTGTGATTGCGCAGATGACCACAGATGAGAAGAAACAGATGATCGCAGATAGTTTGCGACGACATCTGTGATCATCTTGCATCTTTTCATCTGTGCTAATCTGTGAATATGCAACCCTTATTTATTTTACAAAGCACTACAACAGTATTAATCTTACTGACGGTATTTTTCTATTTCCGGCTGGAGCGGCTGTTTGCCAAGGCGCTTAGCTTAATGCAGGGCGAATCCCGCCGCCTGCGCTGCGAGCTGGAACGGCTATCTGAGGATACCGCAAAACTTAAATGCCAAAACAAGAGCCTCGAGGAGGCTGCCGAAGGGACCCTGGCGCTTTACGATTTAACCACCGAGATCTGCAAACACTTAGACGAAAAAGAGATGTTTGCTTTTTTCCAGCAGCGCGTGAAAAATTATCTGGGTGCGGGGGAATGCGAATTCCTTAAGAAAGAACCTGAGCCGGCCGGATTTGCGGATGCGATTGTCCTGCCGCTTACGATTCAAAGAGATAATATCGGGTACTTAGCCGCGCGCGGCATCAAGAAAGAAGGCCTGGAAAAATTCCATATTCTGGCCCAGCAGTTCCTGGTAGGGCTCAAGCGCGCGCTCTTATACCAGGAGGTGCAGAAACTCTCGATCACCGACAGCCTGACCAATGCCTTCAGCCGTAGGCGTTTCCTGGAGAAGGCGCGCGAGGAACTGGAGCGTTCCCGGAAAAACAAACTGAAGTTTTCCTATCTGATGGTGGATGTCGACCGCTTTAAGGAAATAAACGATAATTACGGGCACTTGGTCGGCGACGCCATTTTACGGGACGTGGCCAGGCGGGTGAAGGAAAATCTGCGGCAGATAGATTTTGTCGGC
>MHHD01000063.1 GCA_001805895.1 Omnitrophica WOR_2 bacterium RIFCSPLOWO2_12_FULL_51_8
CTATAAGAGAGCTGCCTGCTTTGCTGAAACAAATCTTCGAGGTCACATCCTTCGCTTAAGTAAAACACCCCACGAGCTCCAGAGCGATCCACCGGTTTAATAATAAGCGGATATCCGCGCTCACTTACAATTTGTTTCAAATGCGCCGATGATTCAACGAGTGAGAACCAGGGAATTGGCACGCCTCTTTCTTGAAAACAACATTTCATTTTGTACTTGTGTGTGGATATTTGTGCCGACTCCATCGGTATGGACGGTGATCCAATGTGCGCAGCCAAGGCGCATCCCACTTGCGGAATATCGCTCCCCTGCACCAATACACCGCTTACGTGGTGCCGTTGGAGCCTGAAAGC
The DNA here is from genome assembly GCA_001805895.1 of Omnitrophica WOR_2 bacterium RIFCSPLOWO2_12_FULL_51_8. Classification (GTDB taxonomy): domain Bacteria; phylum Omnitrophota; class Gorgyraeia; order Gygaellales; family Profunditerraquicolaceae; genus O2-12-FULL-51-8. Next base: position 354 of record MHHD01000063.1, read on the forward strand.
ATCTATAAATGCTATCAACGCAGGAATGTTTCTTATTGATACCAGAGCCGAATAATCAGCAATAAGGAAGCCTGGTGAATCTGGATTTACATCAGCCGCCACCACACAAAACCCCATTGCTTGAGCGGTGCGAATTGCAAACACCTGGTCTGCGCTCGCGCCAAGCATCAGCAGCCATTCTTGTTGTTCAACATTTTTGGGTTTGGGCATAACTAGCTTCCAGATCCAAGAAATAACCCGCCATTGACATTAAGAACATGACCCGTGATGTAGCTGGCCGCATCAGAAGCAAGAAATAGGACGGCGCTAGCTACTTCCGAAACATCTCCGGGGCGGCCCATCAATATGGTTTTTTTGATCTGCTCAAGAGGAGTGCGGGAAGCTATGTCTTCAAACATGGCGGTCTTGATAAAACCGGGCGAGACGGCATTAACACGGACGTTGTCGCCGGCTAACAATCTTGCGAAAGATTTTGTCAATGAGATTATTCCCGCTTTTGACGCCGCATAATGAGGAGCCTTATCTCCCCCAATCTGCCCACCGACTGATGAGACATTAACGATGCAACCACGCCCAGCCGTCTTGAAATATGGCGCTACAAGCTGTGAGCAAAGAAAGGTTCCCTTCATGTTGATATTGATCGTCTTATCCCAGTCTTCATCAGTAATTTGCTGGAATGGTTTTTGTTCAAGATAGCCGGCATTATTTATCAGTATGTCAATGTGCCCGTAAGCCGAACTTGTGGTCTCTAATATCCGCTTCACTTCATCTCTTTTGGAAATGTCTCCCTGTGCAACCATTGCATCGCCACCCAGGTTGTGAATTTTCTCAGCTAATTTCAGTGCAGATTCGGAATTTTGAAGATAATTTATTACGACTTTTGCACCACTGCCTGCAAGGGTGATGGCGATCTCTGCCCCGATGCCGCGTGATGCGCCAGTAATTATAGCTACGCGATTCTCTAATAAAAGTTGCATTTCAGTCACTCACAAAGCTAAATAGTTAGGGCAATCAACCATATTGGCAAATATCCGGCCAAAAACTTGTTACCCTATTTAATAAATCTTGATTACTCATCTCCGAGCAAGATAAACACTCCTGCTTGTTACCTGCCGGAACAAATATGTCCGGTATACCCAAGCGCAACAATGATGCACTAATTTGGCGATCCAATAATATTTCTCCAATCATTGAGCCAAAGCCGCCTGGCAGCGTGCCTTCCTCAATACAGATAATTCTCGAAGTCGCCTTACATATATTTGCAATAGCTTCTGTGGGTGCAGGTTTGATATCTTTGACACAACACAGGCGAAAAGCGCTGCCAAAACTGATCCTCAAGGTTTCGTGCAGTGTTTTCGCCACACCCATTGCATTGCTCAAAAAGAAAATGACGCCGGCATCGCCCTCATCGAGCATGGCTAGCCCCGTCGCTCCGGACTTGCTGATATCTATTTCGTCCCCAGAAATGACCTCGTAAGGATGCAGTATCACCATTGGCCCTGTCGGATTAACCAACCTGTTTGACAATTCACTGCGAATATCTTGTGTGCTATACGGATAGATCAGCCTCATGTTAGGAAATGATCTCAGGTAGGGAATATCATATATTCCGTGGTGAGTCGGGGAGTCATATCCGGCAAATCCCGATCTCACGCCAAGAATCGTAACGGGCAAATTCATAAAACATACGTCATGCAGAAGTTGATCAAATGCCCTCTGCATAAAAGTAGTTTGCATGCAGACCACCGGTTTCATCCCCCTCAAGGCTAATCCGCAAGCCATGCCGACAGCCTGCTGCTCGGCCATTCCAACATCAATCACTCTGTGCGGAAATTCTGTGGCAAGATTCTGCAAATATGATGCATATGGCGTTGCTGGGGTAATGACGACAATACCGGGATCACTGCGCATTAATTCCAGCAACTGCTCGGCAGCCTCTGATGCAAAAGTTTTGCCTATGACGGTAGGAGCAGCGCCTGCGCCACTAACCGGATCGAAAGGCATGGAAAAGTGAATTTTATATGGATGTGTTTTTGAGCTTGGAAGCCCCTTCCCCTTCTCCGTCTTGACATGCACCAATACAGCCTTGGTCATGCTCTTCGCAACACTTAGCGCATCGACTAGGGCATTAATATCATGACCATCCGTTACGGATATGTAGGCAAGTCCTAGCCCTTCAAAGAATGCTTTTGATTTCTGCTGCCAGTTCTGTCCCGTGGTCAAGTGGCGCATGCCACCCACGCTCGGCGCAATCGCCATTTCGTTATCGTTCAGCACAATAACCATATTCAGGTTCGAGGTAGAAGCAAAATTCAACCCTTCAAAAGCCATGCCCTCCACCATCGATCCGTCACCGATCACTATGATGACACGGTTATCTGAATTGGCTTCTTTCAAAGCCCAGGCAATCCCGGAGCCAATAGAAATTGATGTCCCCGCATGGGAGGCCTCAATAGTGTCATGCTCGGACTCGGCATGTGAGACAAATCGGCTCATGCCCTTAAAGGTGTTGAGCGTCAGGAAAATATCCTTTCTTCCCGTAAGCAATTTATGGGTATATCCCTGGTGGCCGGTGTCAAAAATGATCGGGTCCTTTGGCGAGTCAAAAACCCGATGCAATGCAACCGTCAACTCAATCACTGATAGATTGGCGCCAATATGGCCGCCCGTCTGCGAGATGCTTGTTATCAAAAAGTCGCGGATTGTTTCCGGGAGCAATTTGAGCTCATCTGATGACAAGCCTTTTATGTCAGCAGGAAATAAATTATCCATATCTTTTATTTTGGTCGAATATTAAAGTTAATCAAGGATGCCGCTTTTTTCATCGTGATTTCAAGCGACTCTGCGTCATCTGCAGCGGCCCATAAGAAACCGCACATTGCGGTGTTGTCCTTAGCCGGTTTCAGCAAATCGCCAGCCTTTCTGGAAACAAATACATTTTTCACGCCGTGTACTTTTAGCGCTTCCTCAACACCGTCAACTGATTCAACAATTCCATATGCGTCAGAAAATATGGCTTCCCAGCCCGCATATTGTTTATTGTGCATTGTTAAATCGGCAGGTAATCCAGCTAGGGAAGCAATCCAGGCTTCGACCGGGTTAAACCCGGTAGCGCAAGGTGTAACAAATTGCGTGCTGACATCGCCATGGAAGCGTGGGGCAATCTCCAGCAACACCGGGCCGTGTGCAGTGAAGATTACATCCCCTTTAACGGGACCTGCATCAATATCCAGTAGCCTCGCAGCAGATTCCAGCAATCCATAGACTTCCTTCTCTTGCTGACTTGTTAAACGTGAGGGCTGCATCCCATGCGTGGGGTAACAAAATGGGGGCGGAGAGAAAAATCGATCCATGACCCCGCAAGGATAGAAACGCCCGTCAATAAACAATCCATTCACATCGCAATGATGCCCACTCACCAACTGCTCAACCAGTATGTGGGGTGAAAAAATGGAAGCTTCCGAATATGCTGCTTCCAAATCCGCCGTCTTGCTTACAGACCTGATACCCTGGCTGCCGCAACTGTCCGAGGGTTTTATTATAAGTGGATACCCTATTTCAGAAGCTGCCTTATCAAGCTCATCCAGGTTGTTTACGCTACAACCAAGCGGAACGGGCAAGCCTTTTTTCTTCCATCTTTCCTGCGATTCACTTTTACTCAGAGAGATCGATACGCTATGCCTGCTGGCTACAGGAAAAGAAAACTTTTCCCCAAGCGTCGCCACGACCATCAATCCGTAATCACTACTGGAAAACGCACCGATTAAATCGTAGTTCTTTGAAATATCGTCAGCCAGCTCTAAAAAAGAAGCAGTATCAGTCCCGTTAATTTTCACGTATCGATCCGCAAATTTAATGCCAGGAGCATTTTCATTTTTATCCGTAACCACAACATGCAGCCCTATGCTTTTTGCATACTTAATGCCGGGGATTTGCAGATATCCAGCACCTATATGGATGAACGCTTTTTGTTTTTTCATGTCATCGACCTAGTTTATCTGCCTATAAATTTCTCTATCGAGTTCATCCCTTGTTCCCGCATGAATAAGGGTGTGTGGCTTGTCTGAAACAAGTCCTTTACCTTCCCCATAAATTATTGCAGTTGGCCTGAAATTATTCTTGGGGAGTTCCGGCACATCACCAATCAACGCACCAACAAAGCTGGCCAGCACATCAAAATCAGCACTTGCCGGCATCAGATGATCCAACACAAGATCCCCGCCAAAATCAAGATGGATTTCTATCAATTTCGGAGCTCTACCAAAATCACATCGGCATGACATAAGAAACACGCTGGTGTCGAGGCGGAGCTTGTCAACGATTTGCTGGGCCAGCGCCAGGATATTTTTTTCTTCCTGGAAACTGGTAAAAACTGAAGGGACAGCATAACCCACCCCGTAAAATTCACCCTTATCATTTATGGCAGTAACTTCATCAAGTAGCGTTATTGAATAAACACGCCCCCCATTGACCACTGACATTAAAACCACATCACGCCCTTCAATGTATTCTTCAATATTAACCACACCGGTTATGGATGCATTTTTCGCCTTGTTAAAAGCTACATCCAAATCTTGTACCCTCTCAACTTTAGTGACCCCACTTTTACCAGTCACTGGAAGTGCAGGCTTAACAACGCATGGGAATTTTATTAATTCCTGTCGAATTTCCTGCAACGATTCTACGGCTACATTAAGGGGGGCAGGAATGTTGTTCTCATTACAAAACGAGATCAAGCTGGATTTATCAATGACTATTCTTGCTGCTGCCGGACTGACTCCATGAAGATGAAATGCATCACAAATTTCAGCCGTTGTTATGACGGGAATACCAAAGGAACGATTGAGCACCCCTTTGAATTCATATTTCTTCTGCAATTGTTTAAGTTGCTCAATAACCGGTGCTGACTCATATGTACTTAAGTTTATGCACTCATCACAGAACTGGAAGCCCGCTGCATTGGGATCTCTATCAATCCCGATCACCGCGTAGCCCATTTTCTTTGCCTTCTCTATTACAAGCACCTGGCTCTTGCCTGCGGCGACGCTAATGACGGCTTGTTTTTTCATTAAACGCACATCTACCATTCACTGGGCATAGCAGCGGACGATTTCGACCCCTTGGGTTATCGAATATTTTGAAATTCGTTCATAAATCTCATCCTCAAATGCTTTGGATGAAATTATTACGGCATCAATCTGACCACTTCCCAGCAATGACTCATCAAAAATCGTCCATCTGAGAAAATGCTTGCCGTGTTTTTTTGGATCACTGTCTAGTATCGCGTTTACATTCTCTGATAGGTCAAATAAATTCAAGAGATATCGTGTGTGAGCGCCGGCTCCATAAATGGCCACTTTTTTACCTTGGCGATTCCATCGCAGGATGACTGAAGCCAAGCGTTCTTTGATATGTTTTTCAATATCACGCTTGCCTTTTGTATATTTGTTAATTTCTGAAATCAACTTTTGGCGCGCAACGCCCATGATATTTTTATCAATTGCGGCAATGCCGGCTTTGCAGAGCGGCTTCACCGCCCCGTCTTTTCTGGTAAAAATCCTGAGCCTTGCATCGCTAACTGTATCGTCAAAGACGATATCATCGAAACCGTACCCCTTTAGGAATAAAGCCAAAGTGTCTTTCGTAAAATGTGACATGTGTTCAAAAGTAAAGAACTCGGCAATTTGTGGTGTTGGCTTCATGGTATCTGGCACCTCCACACATAACCCACCCCCCGGCTTTAGCAGGCGGGTCATAGTATCCAAGGCAATATTTATATCGTGAAAATGTTCCAGCGCACTAAAACAGCAAATCGCATCATAGGATTTTCCCGGCAAATCGCTTTGTTCCAAAGATGCACAAATAACCTCAAGCCCATTAGCCCTTGCCTGACTGGTGGCCTTTATTGATGGCTCAAGCCCTACCAAGTCCCATCCGCCCAAATCCAGATTCAGAAGAAAGCCACCAGTTGAACAGCCGATCTCCAGAAGCGAGCCTTTGTTTATTTCACCAAAATACTTTTTATAAAATGCTATCCGGGCATTCTGTTTTTTATTGTGTGATGAATCAGGGCTCACGTCATGGTAAATGGATCCCGAAGCTTCTTCATTTTCTGTATAGTGCCTCGTCAATAATTCAACCTTCGGCCTCGGATTCTGATACATAAATCCACAGTCATTGCATACCACAAATGATGTCTGGATTCGTCCGAGGGTATACCCGGTCTCTTGATAGCATTGATAAACCGTCCCATATTCATTGCACGCGCAAAGTGGGCATTTTATCGTCTCAAATTGCTCGGCATTTCCCAAGGACCCTTTTGGCATTTTCCTTAACCCTTATTTATCTACTGAGCTTTCTCGCGACGAGAACGACTTCCCGACCAAGCCCAATATTTGCCAAACTCTGATAAAAATGCCGCTTGGTTTTAGCCATGCCAGCTTTTGAAAGGCTCAATTCCAATTTTTTCCGCTTGCTATGACAGGCACGCCCCAGCTCGTCATTTCCTATGTAGTTATCACCCATCAGCAGAAACATATCAATAGGGAAGGTGGCTTCTTTATGTATCACGTCAAACCCACACTGCTCCATAAGTCTTTGGAGCGAGTTGAAATCGAAATAGTTGATGTGATGCGGGGGGGCAACCCACCAAGGTTTAAAGGCCAGATGATCACGGGCCACCAGTTGGAACGGGTTGAAATCGTTGGGAACCACAACACAGAGGAGGCCGCCGTCATCCAGTTGCCCGTGCGCCAAGGCCAGCAAGGCCGCCGGGTCAGGGATATGTTCCAGCACCAGGCTCATGTTGATGGCATCGAAAACTCCCAGCTCAGAGGCTATTTTTTCCGAAAAATACCCCTGCACGACATCCAGCCCCATGCCCCTGCTGTGTTCCACAGCCTGCAACGATGGTTCAATTCCCCTGACCTGCCAGCCACGGCTTTGCCCATTGAGCAGGAGAAGCCCCGGCCCCGAACCAATGTCCAGCAGCCGCCTCCTGCCGGGAGGTAAATGCTGTTCCAGCATTTCGTAGCGCTCGGCATAGACCATGTTCCACCAGTCAATATCCTCAGTGTACCGCTCCAGATAGAGAGGCTTCTCTTGCGTGTAGTAGTCATACCGGTATGTCTTCTCCAGATCTTCTTCGGTGGGGATGGGGACGATATGCCTGAATTCGCAAAGTTCGCACTCAATCACGTCAAAGCCATTGGCCACCGCCACAATCGGGCCATGATGATGCTGCTGCCACTTTTTTGTTGTGGGGTTTGCGGGCCCCTTATCCTCTGGGTGGCAGCTAAAAGCCTGTACGCCGGGATAAGTGGCAATATTGCCGAAAGGGCGACCGTGCAGCGCCTCAAACATCAGTTCGGCGCGCTGCCAATCTTCGATGGTGTCAATATCCTGAACTTGATATCTGGGAAGTATTAGCGGCGCCGCCGCCTCTGAGAATGCCGGCACTTCATTCAGAACCGCATCGGTTCTTGCCCAGTAGAACTGGCCGGCATCATGATAGGCTGGCTCCAGGTCTTGCGATCGAGTTGAGAAATGTTCCGGCTGGAACATTGCTGCTCTTCCGTTCTCATTAATTCTGATCGCGCGCTGTATCGGGAAGGGAAAGCTTGTCACCGTGAAGACAATCCGGGCATCGCTCTCACGCAATAACGTCCATCCTCTGGCCAGGTCAGCAGGCTTTATAAACGGGGCCGTAGCGTAAATGGTGCAAACGAACTCAACTTCCCCGAGATTCTGAATGGCCCATTCAGCAGCGTGTTTAATTACTGCACCCGTGCCTACATAATCATTGGAAAGCTCTGCAGGCCGCATAAATGGCACTTCTGCGCCCCACTGCTTGTACACTTCAGCGATCTCGGCATCATCGGTGGAAACTATAATATGATCGAACAGGCCTGATTTCTTTGCCGCTTCAATCGACCAGGCAATCATCGGTTTGCCGCAAAAGAGTTTTATGTTCTTGCGCGGGATGCGCTTGCTGCCGCCACGTGCGGGAATAATGGCGATTTTCATTTGGGGCCGCTATTTCGAATCATGGTAATTGATATACCACTTAACAAATTCACCCACGCCCTTCTGAAGCGAAGTGGAGGGCGTGAATCCGAATTCATCCCGCAATTTGCTGGTTTCTGCAAATGTGGTAACTACGTCGCCTGCCTGCATGGGTAGCAAGTTTTTGATCGCCTTCTTCCCCAGTGCATTTTCAATTGCCTCGATAAACGCCATCAGCTCAACTGGCTGGTGATTGCCTATGTTGTATATGCGATAAGGCGCGTAACTGGTGGAAGGGTCAGGGTTGGCGGTATCGAACGCCGGGTCTGGTGTGGCAGGCTTGTCCAGCACACGCACGATGCCTTCGACAATGTCGTCAATGTAGGTAAAATCGCGCTGCATCTTTCCATGGTTGAATACATCAATAGGCTTTCCTTCCAGAATCGCCTTGGTAAACAGCGAAGGGGACATATCAGGCCTCCCCCATGGGCCATAGACAGTGAAGAGCCGCAAGCAGGTGGCGGGCAGTCCGTAAAGGTGGCTATAGGAGTGCGCGATCAACTCGCCTGCCTTCTTGGTGGCTGCATATAAGCTGACCGGGTGATCCACATTCTGATTCGTCGAAAAAGGTATGGCAGTATTTGCGCCATAAATACTGGAGCTGCTCGAGAAAACGAGGTGCTCAATTTTGTGATGGCGGCATCCTTCGAGAATATTGGCGAACCCTACCAGGTTGCTTTGTATATAGGCATGTGGATTTTTGATGGAATAACGCACACCAGGCTGTGCGGCCAGATGGACGACACGTTGTAAATGATGTCGTGCAAATAATGTTTCCACTCCGCCTTGGTCAGTCATATCCAGCTTGAAAAATGAAAAATTTTCAAACGATGACAACTGTGCCAGACGATCATTTTTGAGCTGAACATCATAGTAATCATTCAGATTGTCTATCCCTACCACTTCAGCGCCTCTTGCGAGCAAACGCAAGCAGGTGTGCATTCCGATAAATCCGGCACAGCCGGTAACTAATATTTTCATTGAGCGATTCCTGTTGTCCAGTAGGCAAAGGGGGCAGCGTATTGGGTTAATCTCATGTACTGATTGCTTTCTCCAAGGTGCGCGCCACCTTGTCCTGCTGCGATTCGGTTAGCCCCGGATACATCGGCAAACTGATCGCTTCGCCGTAATAGCGCTCCGCCTCGGGGCAGCAGCCTGTCTTGAAACCCAATTTTTCGTAATACGGCTGCCAATATATGGGAATGTAGTGCAAATTCACTGCAATGTTTGCTCCCCGCAACAATTCAAATATTTCACGATGCGTTTTGCCAATCCGGTCAGGTTTGAGGCGAATCACATACAAGTGTAAACCTGAATAACTATCATTGCTTTGCCACGGTGTCACCAGCGGGAGGTTTGCCAATAGCGTGTCATAACGTTTCGCAATAATATGCCGCCTGGCAACGAATTCATCCAGCCGCAGCATCTGGCTCAACCCCAATGCGGCCTGTATGTCGGTCATGCGGTAATTATATCCAAGCTCGATTTGCTGGTAATACCACGCGCCATCCGGCGCATGCGTCATCTCTTCCGCTTCGCGGGTGATGCCATGGCTGCGCAGCAATTGTATGCGTCTGGCTAATTGCGCATCATTGGTCAGCGCCATACCACCCTCGCCAGTCGTGATGGTCTTGACCGGGTGAAAACTAAATACGGTGATGTTGCTATAGCGGCAGTTTCCGATAGGCTCGCCCCGATACTTTCCGCCGATGGCGTGCGACGCATCTTCGATAATCTTGAAACCATAGCGCTGACCAAGATTGTGAATGCCGGCCATGTCGCATGACTGCCCGCATAAGTGTACCGGGATCACTACCTTGGGCAGGCAATTGGATTCTGCGGCCTGTATCAGCTTTGTTTCCAGGCATTCCACACTCAGGTTGTAAGTGCTCGGGTCTATATCCACAAAATCCACGTCAGCGCCGCAATATCGCGCACAGTTCGCGCTGGCTACGAAGGTGATCGGACTGGTCCAAACGATATCGCCCTTGCCAACACCCAATGTCAAACAGGCGAGGTGCAGCGCCGAAGTGGCGCTGCTGACGGCCACTGCATGACCGACACCGCAATATTGTGCGACAGACGCCTCAAAAGCGGGAACAGCCGGGCCTTGAGTCAGGAAATCAGAACGCAGCACATCCACGACCGCCTGGATGTCGGCCTCGGATATATCCTGGCGCCCGTAAGGAATCATTGCCTTAAATCTTGCCGATCTTATCGCGGTTATGCGCTATCCACGACTGCAATGCGTCAACGCTCATCCAGTCCGCGTTGTTGTCTGAACAGTAGGTGAAGTCCGAAGCAACTTTTTTTCCATTTTTGATGCGTTTGGCGTCCGTGCTCCATTGGTGGATCGCAGGTAAAATTTTGTAATGATCATCGTATTCATATGTATGTTGCGTATCTTCGGCGCCGATCATCTGCTCGTGAATCTTCTCTCCCGGCCTGATGCCGACGATGTCGTGGGTTGCGGCAGGCGCAACAGCCCGGGCAATGTCGGTCAATTTCATGGACGGTATTTTTCTGACATATATCTCGCCGCCGACCATGTCTTC
>MHHD01000064.1 GCA_001805895.1 Omnitrophica WOR_2 bacterium RIFCSPLOWO2_12_FULL_51_8
GAGGCGGGGCTTCTTTAACTTCTCTAACTGTTCCGGCGGGCCGCGCAGGCTCATCGTTACACAGAGCTCGCTAAGCTGGCTGCGCACTGCGGCGTAGTCCATACGATTATCCCGTCTAGCAAGCTCTTTATTCATTAAAATTTCCTGGACTGCGAATGCCTGCGACTGCCAATCTTGGCCGAATTGTTCCCGTGCCTGCGCTAACCGCTCCTCACTCAAAACCCGGGGAAAATTATTCCGCGCTGACACGAGCTGCTGTTCATCCGCTTGCGCGTTTCCGGAAAGATTTGCGGCGCCAAAAAGCGATGGAAGCGATGGGGACGCTCCCTCAAGGGACACTCCTGCCTCATTCGAGCCTTCGCTGGACAACGGGTTGGAAGCACTGCCGCTATCAGTGCACGCCCCCATCAGGATAGACGCCAGCGCGCCTGCGCCCCCCCCCGCCCCGAGCAAGCCGGCCTGTGCGCCGAACAAGCCAGCCAGCTTCCAACCGCCGTGCGTTGCGGCATCTGCGCCGGCTTGCGCCGAAGCAGCAAGGGCATCTACCGGGGCAGCCTGCAGGGCGGCAGTTCCGAGGAAGAGCGCGCAGGCCCCGTTATAAATACCACCCCAATCAAGCTGCTGAGCAAAATTTATAACGGGGCAAGCGGCAAGAGAGATGATTATAACAATTACTTGACTTAGTTCTGTTAATAATCTATACTTTTTGTAGTTAAGGAGGCGAGTAAAATGACTAAACCAGAACTTGATTTGGGTATTGAAGTAATTAAATATACCTTTGACAGGCTTCCTGCCCAGGCCAAGATTAAGGTAATTGAGGAGCTGGAGCGGGAAACTTGGGCGCAGAGGCTGGATACGGTGGTGCGCCGATTGCGCAGCCAAGCGCGAAAGGCAAAGGTTACTAATCAAGACATAGACAAAATATGCGAAGAGGTAAAGCGCGAATACGATGCAAAACACCGTCGTCATTGACCTCAATGTATTCGTCAGGGCGCTATTAGGCAGCGGCATTGACAGGATAATATACAACGCAATCAAAGAAGAAAAAATAATCCCTGTGCTTTGCCCTGCTCTACTGGAAAATCTCGCTAAAGTGCTTTTCAGGCCGCATCTGAAACTGTGTGAATCTGATATAAAAAAATCCCTTGAAACGATTAAGGCCAAAGCCATAATTGTCGAGCCGAGAGTTAAAATCGCCGCCTGCCGCGATGCCTCAGATAACATACTTTTAGAGACCACTGCGGCAAGTAGCGCACTCGCTATCATTACCCATGACCCTGACCTGCTTATTCTTAATCCCTTCCAAGGTATACCTATTGTAGATTCCCGCCAATTTTTGAAAATCCTGAAAAAACTATAACTTAAAAAGGCGGCTAACCCTAAGGGCGGCAACAGCGCGCCAAACTGCAAATCTCCTCCTGCCAAAGCTACTGCGCTAAGCGCACTCAAGCCGCTCCAAAATACCTGCGGATGATACAACGTTCCCGCCATCGCAACCCCGGCTTGCCCAAGCCCATAGTGGAGCCAGAACCCAAGCCCCAAGGTAAGCGCCAAACCCGCCAATGCCACGGCCATAAGAACCTGCGGCAGGGAAAAACCGCCGGCAAGGGTGTTCTTATCTGGAGCGGCTGAATTAATAGAACCGTCCCCTTTATTTCCTGGCGCTGCTAAGCTTGAGCCTGCGCCAAGAAGCAGGCCAAGCTCGACGGGGATAAGGCGGGGGGATGCCGTTTTAGATGACGGTGTTACCACAGGCTCAACGCCTGCCGCTGGTGCAGGGGCAGCAGGCGCTCCCTGCTTTGTTATTTCCTCGCTTTCTGCCCTTGTCTGAAATTCCCTGGCTTTATTTTGACACTCCTCTACCTTAGCTTTATTGCCGGCTTCTTCAAAGCGATTTGCCAAATATTCATATTGGAGTACTATGCTTGCGTACCAAGCAAAACTCTCATGAAGCAGATTTTTAATCACTCTTGTTAAATTAGAGTCAGAGATAGCTAATAGTAAACGCAAAGACATGTAAGCGGAAGCAAAAAGAATAATCGAGTCGTTAAGGAGTTCTTCCATTCCCTCAATTTGCATTCCTTCGCTCTCTTCGGATAAGTGGTGGAACAACACCTTAGCGCGGTTAAGCTTGGACAAGGCACGTTTAAATTCCTTCTGATTATGCTGACTTAACCCGATCTTAACCCTACCCTTCCTACGGATTACTAATACCCCAACGGGCATTCCCCAGTTGCCTCTGGTAACCTTACCTCGATAATAACCTATCTTGACCACCTTTGGATGCTTGGACAGATAACGAGCTGGTAATGCATCGAGAAATTTTTCAATTTGCGGCCTAAGAGCCTGCAAACGTGTCTCTTTGCAAAAGTGCCCTACAATAATATCAACGGGGTTGTTATAGTAACTACCTATTTTAAGAGGTGTTTGGCTCAGAGTTCTCTCCTCCCAGCCTATTTGCCAGTCAATCAGCGTATTCAAAGCTGATTTGCGCTCGGAATCATCACCAGAATCCATTATTCTTAAAAGAACGAACGTCCTATTGTAAGATTTAGCGTATTCTTGACTGGCAGGATCCGGTTGCATAGACTGTCTATCAGCTTCTATCAGCATTTCTGCCGGTGTAGCCCCCGCGCCAAGCATGCCTGCGCTCAGGCCCGCCATTGCGAACCCGAATTGTGGCCCCTGCTGCGCGAATAGATTAAAGAAGCTTTCCACAAGGCAGGGGAGGTTTAAACCTCCCCTGCTGCCTAGGACAAGCCCCAAGGCGCAGGCGACAAGGAGAATGATCGGAGTTGCTTTTACTTGACGAATTAACAAATATATTGTATCCTTTATATTGCGAGGTGATAAAAGATGAAGCCAATTATTGAACTCACTCCTCAACAGATTGATAGGGCCATAGAGGGACTTTCCCCTGAAGAGAAGCTTAGGCTTACCGAAAAGCTTGAAAAGGAAACACTCAGCCTGAGATGGAGGCAGATCCTTAGAGCCATCGATGTCCGGCTTAAGAAATCCCCCCTCTCCACGCGAGAAGCGCTTGAAGAAATAAAGGCCTACCGCCAAGAAAAGCGCAATGCTCATTAAGGCTGCAATTGACACCAATGTCATTGTCTCCGGGCTGATAAAAAGCCCCTCCTGCCGCAAGGTCATCAGGGCATTAGAGAAAAAAGAGTTTGTAGCGGTAGTTTCGCCTGCAATAATATCCGAGCTTGTGGGAGTTATCAGCCGTCCCAAATTCAAAGGCGCCATTAACCAAGAGATTGCTTCTAAAATCGTATACGCGCTTAAATCGCAAGCGCTCTTAGTCAGGCCTTCCGTAAAAATAGACGCGATTAAAGCTGATCCGGATGATAATATGTTCTTGGAAGCAGCTATCACTGCCAAGGCAAACGTAATTGTCAGTATGGATAAACATCTTCTCGCTCTCGTAACGTTTCGCAATATCCCTATAGTCCTTCCAGAAGAATTCCTCAAAAGGCTGCATAGAGCCTGCCGATAACCATTTAATTTAATGCTTATAGCGCCTCGGCGCGCCGGCACCGGCATGGCTATCGGCATCATAGCTATGCCTAAGCCTTTTGCGCCGACAGGGGATAACCAGAAGAACCATACTGCGCTAACAAGGGCGAAAATAGCGCTTCCTGACGGCGCAGGGGACACTTCTGTCGCAACATGTTGCGGCGCAAGTCCCCGCGCAGAAACGGTCTGTAATTCCGTTCCGAACTCCGCACCCGCCAGCGCCTCCACCGCCTGCGCGAGTGCCTCGCCGCCGAGGAGGATCGTGCCGGTCAGGAGCACCGCCGGGATCGCCAGCCACGCCACCACGCGCGCGATGCCGGCGGCCCCGCGCAGGCTCTCCGACGAGGCGCGCTGCGCCTGCTGCTGGATCGCCTTGGTCAGCAGGGCTCGGACGCTGCCCGGGGGTTCCAGCGGTTACTCTTCGGGAAGCACCAACTGGAGGCGCAGGTAGCGAGCGAACGCCACCCGGGCCTGCTGCCGATGGACATCGTCATCCCGAATCCCGGTCACGGGATCGCGGAGGGAGAGTGTCGTGAGTTGCTCGGCGGTCACGGCCGGGTCCATCGGCCAGTGGCCCGTTTCCTTGAAGAAGTTGGACGACTGATACGCCTGCTGCACGGCCCGCTCCAGCCGCTCGACATCCCCGGCCAGCCGCCGGTCCATGTCTTGCGGGTCGTCTCGGTCTAATCGATCAACGAGTAGTTGCATCGCGTGCAGCCAGAACTCCACCGACGTCTCGGGAGCCAGCGCCGCCCATTTCAGCTCAAGCCGCGCCACGTCGGCTCGACCCGCCTGGCGCTGGCTCTGGAGCTGCTCCCTCTTCAGCAGATCGATTTCGATCGGCAATGCGATCGGCGAATGGGAGGCGTGGCGCGACAGCCAGTAGAGGTTGCGTTGGAACGGACTGCCCAGATACCCCAGCCCCATCATCAAGCGGCGCAAGGGGCTCTCGGGCTGGACCAGCAAGCAAGTGGCGCGTGCCATGGCCCTCGCTGACAACCCCGCATGGAGATGGAGCACGAGATAGTCCTCGGGCAGCAAATACTCCCGGGCGTGATGCAGCGACTCAACGAGCTGTCGCAAATCCTCCGCCACCTGCCCCACGTCAGTGGTCTCGGCCCAACGGAATTCCTCCGCTTCTGTCCCCTCAACGGACAAGGTCTTCAGTTCAATCCCGATGGTGAGGCCCTGCGCTTTCAGCACTCTGCGCTGATCACGCAGTCTCCCTAGCAGCGCGGACAGATTCGCTCTGGCCTCATTGCCGATCCGTCCCAGGGCATCGGCGGCCCAGGCGCGGACGTCCGGATCAGGATCGACAAGGGCGGTGAGGAGCACCGGCACCGCTGCGGAAGCCGCCGGGCCGATCGATCCCAGGGCCTGGGCGGCCCAGGCGCGGACGCGCGGAGCAGGATCGCCCAGGGCGGTGATCTGTCGTTGAATCTGCTGCTCTGTGGATTCTTCGGAGGCTCC
>MHHD01000065.1 GCA_001805895.1 Omnitrophica WOR_2 bacterium RIFCSPLOWO2_12_FULL_51_8
CGTTTGGGAAAATTCAAATAATACCCCCAACGGAGACTATCTGCTTACCTTAAGGGTGTTTACAGATAGTAATAAGGAATTTAAACGTACATTAGAGGTAAGGGCGGGTAATATCAATTATGGAGATGTCTCTGGAAACGGCACCGTCTCGGCGTATGACGCGGCCTTAGTCGCCCGGTATAGCGCGGGGATATTAAAAGATTCCGAGATACCCGCTGTCAGTAACGGCCTGAGCCCGGAGCAATTCAGGCAGAGGGCAAAGGTTTCCAGCTCATCAGGCAGCTTAGGCAATGATGACGCCGGCCTGATCGCGCAGCGGGCGGTGCGGTTGATCATCGCGTTTCCCGCCGAACACTAATATCTCTTCCAATTAAGATAATTTTTGGTATAATTAGGTATGCCCTATACGGTTTTTGCCTTGAAATGGCGGCCGAATAATTTTGAAGAGGTTATCGGCCAGGACCACATCACCTTAACCTTAAAGAGCGCGATCCAGAAGAGCCGGCTGGCGCACGCCTATCTCTTTACCGGGCCGAGGGGGGTGGGCAAGACCTCCACTGCCAGGATCTTAGCCAAGGCCTTGAACTGCCAGAACGGCCCGACGGTAAACCCCTGCCAGAACTGCCCGTCCTGCCTGGGGATCGGCCGGGGTAATAGCTTAGATGTGCTGGAAATTGACGGCGCCTCTAACCGCGGCATTGATGAAATCCGCACTTTGCGCGAGAACGTCAAATTCGCTCCGGTGCAGGGAAATTTTAAGATTTATATCATTGACGAAGTGCACCAGATCACCACCGACGGATTCAACGCCCTGCTGAAGACCCTGGAGGAGCCGCCGGAATACGTTAAATTCATTTTTGCCACCACCCATCCGCACAAGGTTATCCCGACTATATTATCGCGCTGCCAACGTTTTGATTTCCGGCGCATCCCGGCGCTGGAGATTGCCGCGCAGCTGGGGCGGATTGCCGCGGCGGAAAAAATCGCCATAGACAAGGAAGTGCTTTTTGCCATTGCCCGCGCCGCTGACGGCTCATTGCGGGATGCCGAATCCGTGCTGGATCAGCTCTTTTCTTTTTCCAAAGAAAAGATTTCCCTCAAAGACGTAGTCTCGGTGCTGGGGATTGTGGAGCAGGAGGCGCTCTTTGCCATCGCCGACAAGATCATCCAGAAGGATCCCAACGGGGCGCTCAGTTTATTTAACCAAATCATTGACCAGGGTAAAGACGCCGGGGTATTCTTGAGCAGCCTGATCGAGCATTTCCGCAACTTGATGGTTGCCAAAGTCTCGCGGGCGGACGCCAAATTAATCGACCTGCCGCAGGAGGCCTGCGAAAAATTATTCAGCCAGAGTAATGCCTTTACCCTGGAGGAGATCTTCAGCGCCTTTAATATACTGGTAAATACCCAGGAGATGGCCAAAAGGCTGGATTCGCTGCGCATACCTTTGGAGATAAGCTTAGTCCGGCTTTCGTATGGCAGGAAGGATCAGCCGGCGCCGCTTGCCCAGCCAAAACTCCGCTCAGGACCGGCAGCGGCGCCTCCAGCGCCGGCAAAAACGCCGCCTCAGCCAAGCAAGGATTTGAGGCAGGGGGAGCCGCCGAGGCCTAATGAGGATATCCGCAATTCCCTGTCAGGCGTTTCTCTGGAGCATGTCAAACAGCGCTGGCAGAATATCGTGGATAACTTAAGCCGGGTAAAAATTTCCGCGGCTGCTTATTTGAGCGAAGGAGAGCCCTTTAAGGTGCAGGGCAATGTCCTGACCGTATCTTTCCCGAAAAATTATTCCCTGCATAAGGAATCATTGGAGGCCAGGGACAACCGCGCGATCATCGAGAAGAGCGTTTCCGACCTGCTGAACGTCAACCTGCGGGTGAATTTTATCCTCTCCGAGGAATTAAAGCAGGGGGAGGATGACCGGAACAATAGTTTTATCAAGACCGCCCTGGAGATGTTTGACGGCCGGGTCATCCGGGAAGAATAATGCCGAACTACACCGATTCCATAGAAAAACTTATTGAGAGCCTGATTAAGCTGCCCGGCGTCGGCAGGCGCAGCGCCGAGCGGATAGTCGGTTATATTTTGGGCGCGCCCCGCGAGGAGATCAGGAATCTATCCGAGGGGCTCTCCAAAGTCAAGGAGTCCGTGGGTTTCTGCCGCATCTGCAATAACTTAAGCGAAGAGGAGCTCTGTAAGATTTGCCAGGATGTCCGGCGCCAGAAAGAGCTCATCTGTATCGTGGAAAAACCCAGCGACGTCACCGCCATCGAGAAGGCGGGAAATTTCCGGGGCACCTACCATGTCTTGCTGGGCTCGATATCCCCCCTGGAGGGCAAAGGCCCCAGCGATTTGAAAGTCGCAGGCCTGTTGGAAAGGGTAAAGCAAAACCAGATCAAGGAAATAATCATCGCCACTGACGCCGACACCGAAGGCGAGACCACCGCCATTTATCTTGCCAGCCTGCTCAAGCCCCTGGGGGTGAACCTCAGCCGTATCGGCCTCGGCCTGCCCGTTGGTTCGAACCTGGAATACGCCGACACCACCACGGTTTCCAAATCCTTAGAGTCCCGCCGCGCTCTTTAATCCCATGATTGCCATCACCAAGCTTTCTAAAAATTACGGCAAGAAAACCCTGTTTGAAAACATCTCCTTGAGTATCAATAGCGGAGAAAAGATCGGGCTGATCGGCCCCAACGGCTCCGGCAAAAGCACATTTTTTTCTTTGCTCCTGGGTGAAATAGAGCCTTCGGCGGGAGAGGTGCGGGTGAACAAAAATACCCATATCGGTTACCTGCCGCAGGAGGCAAGCTTCAAGTCAGAGCAGGCGGTGCTGGCGGAATTGCTCGAGGGCGACAGCCGGATCATCCGCCTGAAAGAAGAAAAGGAAGAGCTGGAGGCGAAGGGCGCCGCAGGCGCCAAACATTACGGAGAGGTCCTGCACCAGTTGGAGACCTTGGGATTTTTTGAGCTGGAGCACAAGGCCAAAAAGATTTTGATGGGCCTGGGCTTTAAGGAAAAGGAATTTGCCCGCCCGATAAAGGAATTGAGCGGCGGATGGCAGATGCGGGTTTTATTAGCCAAGCTCCTTGCCTGCCGCTATGACCTTTTGCTTTTGGACGAGCCGACCAACTACTTGGATTTGAACGCCGCCCTCTGGCTAAAAGATTTTCTGGCGGGGTTCCGCGGCACCTTCCTGATGATTTCCCACGATAAGGCCTTTTTGACCGAGGTAACTAATTATACCCTGATCTTAGAGCGCGGTTCCTTCTTTAAGGTGCGCGGGAATTACGAGCATTACGAGGAGATCAGGAAGGAAAGGCACATTTTCTTAGAGAAGCAGTTTAAGGAACAGGAGAAGAAGCGGGAGCAGCTGGGGCATTTTGTCGCCCGCTTTCATGCCCAGCCGAACAAGGCCGCGGCAGTGCGGGCAAAACGCACTGCCCTGGAGCGGCTGGAAAAAGAAGCGGTAGTTTTACCGCCTGACCCCGGCGAGAGCATCAGGAATTTCCGTTTTCCCGCGGCGCGGCGCGGCGGCTATCAGGTGATGCGGCTGGAAAAGACCTGCAAATCATACGGCGAGGTCCGGGTGTATCAGGGGCTGGATTTTGAAATCACCCAGGGCGAGAAAGCGGTCCTGGCAGGAGAGAACGGCGAGGCAAGTCTACGCTCTTAAAGATCCTTGCCGGGGTGGTCGAGATCGATAGCGGAGAGCGCATACCGGGGCATAACGTGGAAATCGGCTATTTCTCCCAGACGCGCACCGATGTCTTAAACCCGCAAAATACGGTTTTGCAAGAAGCCTATTCTGCGGTACCCGGCCCTATCGGATGGGCCGGTACGCGCTTCCGCGCTGCGTCCGGCTTTATGCCGCAGGAAAATATCCGCGCTATCCTGGGCGCGTTTTTATTCACCGGCGACGACGCGGAAAAGACGGTTAAGGTGCTTTCCGGAGGGGAGAAGAGCCGGTTGATTCTGGCTAAGCTGTTGATTAACCCGCCGAATTTCCTGCTGTTGGACGAGCCGACCACCCACTTAGATGTGGACGCGGTGGAGGCGCTGGCGCGCGCGCTTAAGCATTACGACGGGACAATTGTTTTTATCAGCCACGATATTTATTTTACCCGGTCGGTGGCGAATAAGGTCTTTGAGGTAAAAAACGGCAGAATCAGGAAATTCGAAGGGAATTTTGATTATTACCTGGAAAAGAGCAGGCAGGGCGATGGCCTGATCGAGGAGCCTCAGTCAAAGTCCGTCCTGCCAATGCCGAAAAAGATAGACGCGGCCAAGGAGCAGGCCAAAATAGAGGAGCGCCGGAGCAAGGAAGAAGACAAAAGGCGTAAGGGCCATAATAGCGCCATCCGGGAAGAGATTAATCAGCTGGAGGCAAAGAGGGAGAAGCTGGAGCTGGAAAGTTATGCCAAGGCGCGCGCCTTGTCTAACCCCAAGATTTACCGCGACGAGGAAACTGCCCGCGATTACGGCCGGCGGATGAAAGAGATAGAGAAATTGACTGCGGAAATAAATAACGAGGTCAAAAAGCTGGAAGGCCGGATGATCTGGTGAGAGAGGGAATTTTAATTTCCCGCAAGAACAAGAATCATTTATCCTTTCACAGACATCGGCCATAAATTATCTTTTCCTAAATCTTTCTCTCCCCGGGCAGACGTCTGACTGCGGCTCGATTCGCTATGTGTTTTGCATAGAAGTCCAAAAAGCCGCCAAAAATCACACCAGAATCCACGTAATAACGACGGAATATGAAGAGCCAAGAGAAACCCCTGCCTTTGCCCTTGAAGCCCAAGTGCCCCAAAATCGCCTGGAAGGAATACGCCTTAAAATAATGAGAATTTTTGAGGGGTTTTAGACCTGGATTAGCCTATTTGGCTTTTAGCGGGGTGCAGTAAATATGAGACCGGTTTTTAAGGTAGGAAGAAACGCCTAACTTGCGGTATACTACAGACTTATCGAAAACAACAGTTTTGGCCATGAAAGGAGCAATTGACCTATGAACCACACCCAATCTTATACCATAAACGGATGCATTTTCCAAGAGTTTTTGGCGCTTTTAGGAAAAGTTGTCCACAGTGACCTGATCAGGCAGATGGAATACTTGAAAGTAGAGAACGATATCTTAAGGTCAAAATGCCCGAAACGTATAACCACAACCCCGGCTGAAAAGCGCAAACTCATCAGATACGGCCTTGCCTGTAGAGGCAAGATTAAAGGCATTATCTCAATAGTCAGCTATTCTACTCCCCGGGCAGACGTCTGACTGCGGCTCAATTCGCTATGCGTTTTGCATAGAAGTCCAAAAAGCCGCCAAGAATCACACCAGAATCCACGTAATAACGACGGAATACGAAGATCCAAGAGAAACCCCCACCTTTAGCCTTGTAGCCCAAGGGCCCCAAAATCGCTTAGAATACGCCTTAAAATAAT
>MHHD01000066.1 GCA_001805895.1 Omnitrophica WOR_2 bacterium RIFCSPLOWO2_12_FULL_51_8
TCTTTCTGGTAGTAGTGGTCTTCGCGGTAATCATGATCACCCAGGATTCGTGAAAAATTCCGGTGCAGTATGCGCGCAGAATTGTGGGGAGAAAAATCTACGGCGGGCAGTCCACTTATATACCGCTGAAAGTGGATACCTCGGGAGTAATCGCGATTATTTTTGCGCAATCGATCATTCTTTTTCCGGCGACGGTCGCGTCATTCATTCCCAATCCCGGATTTCAAAGGCTGGCGCAGGCGCTGATGAGGGGGCAATTGCTCTATACCTCGATTTACGCGCTGTTTATCGTCTTTTTCTGCTATTTTTACACGGCGATAGTTTTTAATCCGCTGGACTTATCGGAAAATATGAAAAAATACGGCGGCTTTATTCCCGGGATACGCCCGGGCCAGCCTACCGCCGAGTTTCTGGACTTTGTGATGACCAGGATTACCCTGGCCGGCGCCTTATTTATCGCCGTAATCGCTATTTTTCCGGATTTTATCATGGCCTGGCTCAAGGTAGATTACCGGGTCGCCTCGTTTTTCGGCGGGACGGGAATCTTGATTATCGTCGGGGTGATCCTGGATACCTTAAAACAGATCGAATCGCATTTATTAACGCACCACTACGAGGGTTTTATAAAGAGCGGCCACATCAGAGGCCGTAGATAAAGAGAGATGGTCAGCCGGTTTCGGTTTCGGCTACGTATCGTTTATCGTAATTTTGGTTTCGTTTGTCGTTCTTTAAACGATAGACGCTGAACGAAACCTTTTTAGATGATACTTAACCGAAACCGCAACCTTTTTTGACGAAACCTAAAATCTATATAATGAGACTAGTTCTTTTAGGGCCGCCCGGGGCGGGCAAGGGCACCCAGGCAAAGCAATTGGCAGAGAAACTTGACCTGCCGCATGTCTCTACCGGCGATCTGCTCAGAGAAAACGTCTCCCAGGATACGAACCTCGGCCGCGAGGCAAAAAACTTTATGAACCGCGGCCTGCTCGTGCCGGACGATATAGTAGCCAGGATGCTGAGACAACGGTTCAACCATCCGGATGTCAGGCGCGGCTTTATCTTGGACGGCTACCCGAGGAATTTAAAACAGGCCGAAGGCTTAGACGCCATCCTGAGGGAGCAGGATTCCCTGCTGGAACTGGTGGTTTATTTAGATAGCAGCGATCCGGTGATTATCCAGAGGATTACCGGCCGGCTGGTATGCTCTAACTGCGGCTTGAGCTTCCATAGAACCAACATGCCCCCGAAGTCCGAGGGGCTATGCGACAAATGCGGCAGCCGGCTTTACCAGCGGACCGACGACACCGAAGAAACAGCCAGGAAACGGTTAGAGGTTTATAAAAAAGAGGCCTGCGCCCTGATAGAATATTATCAGGAGAAAGGCATCCTGAAATGCCTTACTGCCGACGCAGAAGCGGCGCCGGTCCTGAATAATATCCTGGAGCTGGTAAAGGAATATGATGATTCCCATAAAAAGTGAGCGGGACCTGCAGGGCTTGAGGGTATCGGGAAAGCTGTTGGCCAAGATAATGCGCTCTTTGCAATTGTTTATCCGCCCGGGAGTTTCTACCGGCCAGATCAACGTCCTGGCGGAAGAGCTGATACTTAAAGAAAAGGCCCTGCCGGCGTTTAAGGGTTACAACGGTTTCCCGGCGGCAATTTGCACCTCTGTTAACGAGGAAATAGTCCACGGTATCCCCGGTGATAGGGCCCTCGAAGACGGCGATATCATCGGCGTTGACTTAGGCATAAATTACGGCGGGTATTTTGCCGATGCCGCGTTTACCCTGGCGCTGGGAAAGATAAAGCCGGAGGTCCAGAGGCTGATCGAGGTGACTCGGCAGGCGCTGGAAGAAGGCATCCGGGAGGCCAGGCCGGAAAACAAACTCTACACAATCTCCCACAACATCCAGAGCCACGTGGAGAAAAACGGGTTTTCCGTGGTCAGGCAGTTTGTCGGGCACGGGATCGGTTTTAAACTGCATGAGGAGCCGGAAATCCCAAACTTCGGGGAATCTAATTCTGGGCCGGCCATAAAAACCGGTATGGTTTTCGCCATTGAACCGATGGTGAACATGGGCACCTGGGAATCCAGGATCTTAGATAACGGCTGGACCGCGGTGACCAAAGACGGATTTCCCTCGGCGCATTTTGAACATACCGTAGCGGTTACCGGACAGGGGCCGGAAATTTTGACCTTATGAGCAAAGAAGAACTTATAGAAACCGAAGGTAAAATCGTCGAAACGCTCCCTAACGCTATGTTCAGGGTAGAATTAGAAAACGGCCATCTGGTCCTGGCTCACGTTTCAGGAAAGATGAGGATGAATTTCATCAGGATACTGCCCGGGGACAGGGTAAAACTGGAGCTCTCGCCGTATGATTTAACCCGCGGCAGGATCACCTTCAGGGTCAAGCAGGAGAGTGCGCGATGAAAGTCAAGGCGTCGGTAAAAAGGATTTGCGATCGCTGCAAGATTATCAAGAGACAGGGCGTCGTCAGGGTAATTTGCACCAACCCTAAGCACAAACAGAGACAAGGATAATTTGTTGATGGCTCAGTAAGAGAAAGGCGGCTAAGATGCCGAGGATTTTAGGCGTAGATATACCCAGGGAAAAACGGATTGAGATCTCCCTGACTTATTTATACGGGATAGGCAGGCCGTTATCCGGCAAGGTGCTTAAAGAAGCCGGCGTTGATCCGGATAAGCGCGCGAAAGACCTCACTGAAGAGGAGGTTTCGCGGATAACCCAGACCCTGCAAAAAAGCGGGCTAAGGCTCGAGGGAGACCTGCGCCGGGATATCTCGCAGAATATCAAACGGTTGATGGATATCGGTTCCTGGAGGGGGCTGCGCCACAAGAAAGGCCTGCCCGTAAGGGGCCAACGTACCCGCACCAACGCCCGGACCAGAAAAGGCCCGCGCAAGGGCGCGGTGGCGGTCATCAAGAGGGCAGAGACAGCTAAGCCTGCCGCGGCGCCGGTAAAGAGCGCAAAATAAACCCTTCGATGCCGTCGAAGTATAACGGAGTAAGCGAAAATGGCCACGAAAGATAAGGCAAAAAAGAAAAAAATAGCCAAGGGCATTACCAGCGGCATCGCCCATATTCAGGCAAGCTTTAACAATACTATTATCACCATTACCGACAGGAACGGCAATGTCCTGGTGTGGTCCGCGCCCGGCATTGTCGGTTATAGCGGATCAAAAAAATCCACTCCTTTTGCCGCTCAGATTGCCGCCACGGACGCGGCGCGGAAGGCCAGGGAAATCGGCATCAAAGAAGTGGAGGTGCGCGTAAAAGGCCCGGGTTTCGGCAGGGAATCGGCGATCAGGGCCCTTCAGGCGGCGGGCCTGGTGATCACTTCAATAAAAGATGTTACCCCGATCCCGCATAACGGCTGCCGGCCGAAAAAGAAAAGAAGGGTATAAGATAGAGAGGGAAAATGGCTCGATATACTAAGGCGGTTTGCAGGCTTTGCAGGAGAGAAGGAGAAAAACTATTTTTAAAAGGCACCAAGTGCGTTACCGAGAAATGCCCGGTGAGCAGGCGGGCTTACGCCCCGGGACAGCACGGCCAGCAAAGCCGGCAGAAGCTCTCTAACTATGGACTGCAGCTGCGGGAAAAACAAAAAGTAAGAAGGATCTACGGCGTTCTGGAGAAGCAATTCCGACGTTACTTCAAAATCGCCTCCAAGACTAAAGGCGTCACCGGGCATGTGCTGCTGCAATTATTGGAGAGAAGATTAGACAATGTAGTCTTCCGCCTGGGCCTGGCTGTTTCCCGGTCCGAGGCCCGGCAGATAGTGCGGCACAATATGGTTTACGTAAACTCCCGGCGGGTAAATATCCCTTCCTACCTGGTGGATAGCGCCGACACGGTCCAGCTGAAACTAAAGGAAAAGGCGGCCAAGGCCATCAGGGAAAATATGGAATTATGCAAAGAGCGCACCGTGCTGGCATGGCTTGAGTTTGACAGCAAGGAATTGGCCGCCAAGGTCAAACGGCTGCCCGAGAGAGAAGATGTCCGGCACCCCATAGAGGAACAGTTGATTGTAGAATTGTATTCGAAATAAAGCATTGGAGGAGACAATAAATGGGTATAGTATGGAGGGATTTTCAATTACCAAAACGTTTGGAATGCGACGAGGCTGCCTATACCAATACTTACGGAAAATTTTCTGCGGCGCCTTTCGAAAAGGGTTACGGCGTTACGTTGGGGAATTCCCTGAGGCGGGTATTGCTTTCTTCCATCGAGGGCAGCGCGGTGACTTCGGTAAAAATTTCCGGGGTGCAGCATGAATTCTCGGCTATCCCGGGGGTGCTGGAAGATGTCCCGGAAATTATCCTGAATATCAAGCAACTGGTTTTGAATTCGCACTCAAAAATCTCCAAGGCCATCACGATAAAGAAGGACGGTAAAGGCGAAATCAAGGCTAAAGACATCCAGACAGACGAAACAGTCGAAATCGTAAACCCTGACCTGCATATCGCTACCCTCACTAAGGATACCAGCTTCCATATGGAAATGGAAGTTGCCAGGGGCCGCGGTTACGTGCCCGCGGAATTAAACAAGAAAGAGGAGAAACTATCAGGGCATATCCCCGTGGATTCCATATTTACCCCGGTGAAAAGGGTGAATTTTTACGTGGAAGACACCCGCGTCGGCCAGCGCACGGACTATGACAAATTATTCCTGGAAATCACCACTAACGGCGCCATCAGCCCCAAGGATGCGCTGCTCTATGCCTCCAATATACTGCAAAGGCATATGGATATTTTCGTCAACTTTGGCCAGCTGCCGGATGACATCGCAGAAGATGAGCCGGAGATGACTAAGGAAGAAATAGCGCTTTACGAAAAACTCAGACTGCCTATCTCGGAACTGGAGCTGTCGGTCAGGAGCTCAAACTGCCTCAGGGAAGCCAGCATCAAGATCATCGCTGACTTAGTAAAAAAGGCGGAAGAGGAAATGCTCAGCTTCAAAAATTTCGGGAAGAAATCCCTTAATGAAATCAAGGAGCTCCTGGCGGGAATGGGTCTAACCCTGGGGATGCAGGTGGACGCCAAAAAACTAAAGAAGGTCCAATAAGATGAGGCACGGCAAGAAACGCCGGCAGTTAAACCGGTTTACCAGCTGGCATAAGGCAACATTAAACTCCCTGGCAAAAAATCTGCTGATCCGCCAGAGCATCAGCACTACGTTGGCCAGGGCCAAGGCGGCGCGGCCCTTGGCGGAAAAACTGATCAACCTGGCGAAGGAAAATTCCCTCTCTAGCCGCAGGAGGGCCTTCAGTATACTGGGCAGCCATAAACTGGTACAGCTTCTCTTCCGGGAGATCGGCCCTCGTTTTGCCTCCCGCACCGGCGGCTACATCAGGATTATCCATCTTAACAAAAGGCGCGGAGACAACGCGCAGGGGGCGATCCTGGAGCTGGTGGAAATCAAGAAAAGGGAGGTCAGGAAGCCCAAAAAACAAAAAGAAACGGCTGCGCCGGCCGGGCCGCAGGAAACCCCGAAGGCAGGGACCCTTACCGCGGTAAAAGAAAAACCGCCGGCAGCCAGGAAGCCGCCAAAAAAATTCTTGGGGGGCATCAGGAATATTTTCAAGAAGGAAAGGGATTCTTTGTAGCTTTTCCCCACGATGCGCGTAAATACGAGGATAGCCCAACGGCTAAAAAAGATCGCTCCATCCTCTACCCTGGCTATTACCTCGAAGGCAAAGGCCCTGAAGGCCCAGGGCAGGGATATCGTCAACCTTTCGGCCGGGGAACCGGACTTCGACACGCCGCAGCCGATCAAGGACGCCGCCATCGCCGCGATTGAAAGCGGCTTCACCAAGTATACCCCCACCACCGGGATCCCGGAATTAAGGGAGCTCATCTCGGGAAAACTCAAAAAAGATAATCATCTGGAATACGCGCCCGAACAGATAGTCGTTTCCTGCGGGGCAAAGCACAGCATCGTCAATGCGGTCCTGGCCTTGATCAACCGCCACGATGAAGTCTTAGTCCCCCTGCCGTACTGGGTAAGCTACCCGGAAATGGTCGCGCTGGCGGAAGGAGAGAGTCATTTCATAAAAACCCTGCCGGAAAACAATTTCAAAGTCACTCCCGAAGAATTAAAAAAACACATTAATCCTAAGACCAAGCTGTTCATCCTCAATACCCCTTCCAATCCGACGGGCTGCGTTTATACCAAGGATGAGCTGGAGAAAATAGCGGAAATCTGCTCCGCAAAAAAAATCTTTGTTTTAAGCGACGAAATCTATGAGAAGCTGATTTACGGCGGCGGCAGGCATATTTCCATCGCCGGCTTGAATAAAGATATCTACGGGCTTACCCTTACGGTCAACGGGCTGTCCAAGAGTTATTCCATGACCGGGTGGCGCATCGGGTATCTGGCCGGCCCTCAGGACGTCGTTGACGCCATTTCCAACCTGCAGGACCATTCTACCTCAAATCCCTGCTCCATCTCCCAGAAGGCGGCGGCAGCGGCGCTAAGAATGCCCGAGGAGTTTCTGATAGGTGTCCGCCGCCAGTTCGAGGAAAGAATGAACTACTGCGTTGCCAGATTAAAAGGGATGAAGAAAATCAGCTGTGTCCCGCCGCAGGGCGCGTTTTATATCTTCTGCGATATTTCCCGGACCGGCCTTGATTCCGGTGTATTCGCCGAACGGCTGCTGAATGAATCATTTGTCAGCCTGGTTCCCGGCAAGGGCTTCGGCGCGGACAACTTCGTGCGCATAAGCTTTGCCGCTCAAGCCGAACAGCTGCAGAAAGGCATGGATCGCCTGCAGAGTTGGTTAGAAAAATTATAGATGGGTAAAACAATTGCCGAAAAGATACTCAGCGCGCATGCCGGGCGGAGTTTAAAGGCGGGGGATTTCGCGCTCTGCAAAATTGATTTCGCCTTTGGCCAGGACGGCACATCCAGCATCATCATCGATCGGCTCAAGGAGCTTGGGGCCAGGGGTCTGCGCACGAAATTTTGCATGGTCATCGACCACAGTTCACCCAGCCCCAGCGAAGGGGTGTCGCGGGTACACAAAAAAATGCGCTCCTTTGCCAAGGATTACGCTCAAACGCTTTACGATATCGGATGCGGCGTCTGCCATCAGGTCATCCCGGAGTCCGGCCAGATTTTGCCCGGCGGCCTGATTCTGGGAGCTGATTCGCATGCTTCTACTTACGGGGCGCTGGGGGCGTTCTCTACCGGCGTAGGCTCCACCGACCTGGCTATTGCTCTGGCTACCGGAAAAAACTGGTTCAAGGTGCCGGGAACGTTGAAGATAATCGTTAAGGGGCGCTCCCCGAAAGGCATATTCGCCAAAGATATAATTTTACATATTATCGATAAGGTCCGCTCAGACGGGGCCACCTATAAGGCCCTGGAATTCAGCGGGCCGGCCATCAACCGGCTGGAGATGGACGGCCGCTTTACGATCTGCAATATGGCGGTGGAAATGGGCGCCAAGACCGGCTTTATGCCCCAGGACAAAAAAACACTTGCCTGGCTTAAGGGGAGGTTAAAAGGGAGGGCTAAAATTAATACTGTGGAGCCGGATGCCGACGCCTCCTACGAATCTACCCTGGAGTTTGATGTCTCAAACCTGGCGCCTCAGGTGTCCCGGCCGCACAACGTAGACAATGTTACCTCGGTTAAAGAATTAAGGCGCGTAAAAATTAACCAGGCCTTTCTGGGTACCTGCACTAACGGAAGGCTGGATGACCTCAGGGTAGCTGCCGGGATTCTAAAAGGGAGAAAAGTCGCGCCATGCGTAAAATTTATCATCGCGCCCAGTTCGCGAGAGGTGCTTTTAGCCGCGCTCAAGGAAGGGCTGGCGGATATCTTTGTCAAGGCCGGCGCGGTGATCGTCGCTCCTGGCTGCGGGCCCTGCGTAGGCACGCATAGCGGTATTCCCGCAGACGGTGAAACGGTAATATCTTCGGCAAACCGGAATTTTAAGGGCCGCATGGGCAACCCTAACGCTTTCATCTATCTGGCTTCACCGGCAACGGTTGCCGCTTCGGCAGTAAAAGGCAGCATCGCTGACCCCCGGGGATTCTTATGACGCATTGTAACTTAAATAAGACTTGTATTGCACAGATGATCGCAGATGAAAAGAAACAGATGATCGCAGATATTTTAAGACGTTATCTGTGATCATCTTGTAGCATTTCCCGCTTTGCGGGATCCCGCTATATTTGTTTTAATTTGGTGCGGGATAATCTGTGCTAATCTGCGTAAAAATCAAATGGAGGTTAATAAAATGGAAATAAAAGACCTGCTCCTATTGTGCGTCGAGAAACAGGCTTCGGATCTGCATATCACCGAGAAAGAGCCTCCGATATTGCGCATTGACGGGGCGCTGCACCGCACCGAATACCCGGCGCTTGCCAAGGCCGACCTGAAAAAGATGCTTTACGCCATCCTCACCGATACGCAAAAGGATATGTTTGAACGCAGCCTGGAGCTGGATTTTTCGCTGGCCTTGCCATCGATGGACCGGTTCCGGGTGAATATCCATATGCAAAAGGGCTCGGTCGAAGGGGCCTTCCGGCGCGTCCCCAAAGAGATCCCTACAATAGAACAGCTGGGCCTGCCGCCGATCATTATCGAACTGGCGCGCAAGCCTAACGGTCTGGTCTTAATCACCGGCCCCACCGGGATGGGCAAGACTACCACTTTGGCGGCGATGATCAACTTGATCAATAACGAGCGGGAGAGCTTAGTCATCTGCATCGAGGACCCGATCGAGTTTATTTTTTCCAATCGGAAAAGCATTATCAAGCAGAGGGAAGTTTACTCGGATACGCACTCTTTCTCCGAGTCGCTCAGGCACGCCCTGCGCCAGGACCCCAATATCATCGTGGTCGGAGAGATGCGCGACTTAGAGACCATTTCCACCGCGCTTACCGCGGCAGAGACCGGACACTTGGTCCTGGCGACCCTGCATACGCCGGATGCGCCTCAAACCATAGAGAGGATCATCGATGTGTTCCCCCCGCACCAGCAGCAGCAGGTCAAGCTGCAGCTGGCAGATTGCCTGCAGGCAGTGATATCGCAGCTTTTGCTTCCCCACGCCTCCGGCAAGGGTCGCGTCCTGGCTACCGAGATCATGGTCGCTACCGCCGGCATCAGGAACCTGATCCGCGAGGCGGAGGTCGAACAAATCCCCACTATGATGCAGACCGGATCCCAGTATGGGATGAAGACCATGGATAAATCGCTGAAAGAATTGACGCAGAGGGGCCTGATCACTTTGGATACGGCGATGTCCAAGGTAAAAAACCCGGAGGAATTCAAGCAGCTATGATACTGGAAGGCCGGGCAATAAAGTTGGGCGATAACATCAACACCGATCTTATCATCTCCGGGAGGTATAAGTTCGCCATCACCGATATTAAAGAGCTCGCCAGGCATATCATGGAAGATATCGACCCGCGCTTTGCGGACAAGATCGAGCCTGGTGTTTCGATTATCGCGGCGGGAAAAAATTTCGGCATGGGTTCTTCGCGCGAGCAGGCGCCTTTAGTAATCAAGGAATCGGGCATCGCGGCGATCCTGGCAAAATCGTTCGCCAGGATTTTTTACCGCAATAGCTTCAATATCGGCTTAACCCTGATCGAAACCGATACGGATAAGATAGCGGAAGGGGAGGAGCTCCGTATCGATCTGGACAAGGGGGTAGTCCGCGGCAGCGGCAGAGAGCATAAGATCAAGCCGTTCCCCCGCTTTATGCAGCAGTTATTAGCTGAAGGCGGGATGGTCAACTATTACAAAAAATACGGCAAACTGCCGGAGGTATAGATGGCGCGCAAGGTTACCCTGATTGCCGGTGACGGGATCGGGCCGGAAGTGGTTGAGGCGGCCAGGAGGTGTATTGACGCCACCGGAGTCAGGATCGAATGGGAAGAGGCGGCTGCCGGAGAGCCGGCGCAGAAAAAATACGGGGAGCTGCTCCCGCAAGAAACGTTGGATTCCATCCGGAAAAACGGCGCGGCCCTGAAAGGGCCGATTACCACTCCTATCGGAGGAGGTTTTCGCTCAGTGAACGTCGCTATCCGGCAGGCGCTTGACCTCTACGTATCCTTGAGGCCGGCGAAATCTTACCCCGGGGTCAAGAGTAATTACCGGGATATCGATTTGGTGGTCATCCGCGAGAACAGCGAAGACCTTTACGCGGGCATAGAATTCGAGGGGGGCCGGAAAGGAACCGAAGAATTAATCAGGCGGATCGAAACGCTCAGCAAAAAGAAGATCCGCCCCGGTTCCGGCATCTCCATCAAGCCGATTTCAGAATTTGCCTCAAAAAGAATAGCGCGGTTCGCCTTTGATTACGCGGTTAAAACCGGCCGCAAAAAGGTTACCGCCGTGCATAAGGCTAATATCATGAAATTTACCGATGGCGTTTTTTTGCATGCCGCCCGGGAAGCGGCTAAAGAGTACGCAGGTAAAATTGACTTTAGCGAGGCGATTGTGGATAATATGTGTATGCAGTTGGTGCAGAAACCGCAAGCCTATGATGTGCTGGTATTGCCTAACCTTTACGGAGATATCATCTCTGACCTTTGCGCCGGGCTGATTGGCGGTTTAGGCGTGGCCCCGGGCGCCAATATCGGGGAGAATATAGCGGTCTTTGAGGCGGTGCATGGCTCAGCGCCAAAATATCAGGGGCAGAATAGGGTTAACCCTGCGGCGATGATCCTCTCCGGGGCCCTGATGCTGCGCTACCTTGGCGAAGAAGAGGCGGCCAACCGGCTGGAAAATGCGGTAAAGGCGGTAATCAGCGAAGGAAAATCAGTAACTTACGACCTTCTGCCCGGGACAGCGGATGCAGCCGCGGTTGGCACCAAAGAAATGGCCTCCAGCATCATCTCCCATCTCTAGGGACGTTTCCAAAATCAATCGAGGGACGTTTCCAGAATCGTTCGGGAAAGTGTCCCTTAAAAAAAATATGAGCGGCAGGAAGATAAGCGTTATCGGTGCAGGGAGCGTAGGAAGCACAACCGCGATGCGCCTGGCGCAGGAAAATCTTGGCGAAATCGCCTTAGTGGACATCGTGAAGGGGCTGGCTAAGGGCAAGGCGCTGGATTTAGAGGACGCCCGGCCGATTTTAAAAAATAATTACCAAATTAGCGGCTTTGACGACATCGAACGGATCAAGGGGTAGGATATTGTTGTCATCACCGCCGGGCTTATCCGCAAGCCAGGGATGACCCGCGAAGAATTACTGCGGAAAAATTCGCAGATAGCCAAAGAAATCTGCCTGCACATAAAGGAACTGGCCGCTCAGGCAATCGTAATCGTAATTACCAATCCGCTGGATTTAATGACCCAGCTTGCCCTAAAAATAACCGGATTCAGCGCGGCCCGGGTAATCGGCATGGGGATAAGCTTAGATGCCGCCAGATTAGCGAACCTGATCAGCCGGCAGTTAGATATACCGGCCATTGACATCGAGCCCTGCGTCATCGGCAGCCACGGCGAAGGCATGCTGGTTCTGCCCAGGCTCACTAAAGTCAAAGGGGTTTGCTTAGAGGAATTTCTCGATAAGGAAACGATAAAATCCCTGGTGGAGAAGACTCTCGGCCGCGGCCTGGAAATCGTTACCCTCCTGGGCGCGGGCAGCGCCTATTTTGCCCCTTCCGCCGCCGCGTCAGTGCTGGTCAGGTCAATCGTAAAGGATGAAAAGCGCGTTATCGGCGCCTGTGCTTGCCTCTCCGGCGAATACGGCATCAAAGATGTCTGTATTGGCGTGCCTTGCCGCATTGGCCGCGAGGGCATAGAGAAAATTATTGAGTTGGAATTAAACCAAGAGGAGCAAAGACTGCTTCGGCAATCAGCAGAAAAACTTAAAACCCAATATCGCTATATTGCTTAGTCAACTAAATAAGGGTTTGATTTTTACGCAGATTAGCACAGATGAGAAGATGCAAGATGGCCACAGATAACGTCTTAAAATATCTGCGATCATCTGTTTCTTTTCATCTGCGATCATCTGTGCAATACGACTCTTATTTAAGTTACAATGCACCATAATATGGCTTATGATTATGATTTAGCGGTAATCGGCGCCGGCTGGGCCGGCTTTAATGCCGCCAGGCAGGCGCAGCGGTCGGGGTTAAAGGCCTGCCTGCTGGAAAAATCACGTATCGGCGGCACCTGCCTGAACCTCGGATGTATCCCCACCAAGGCCCTGATCCAATCCGCCAAAACCTATAACCTGGCGAAAAAAGCGTCAAACTTCGGAGTGGAAATCTCCGGGCTAAACTTCAACTTTGTCAAGGCCCAGGCACGCAAAGACAACCTCATCCGAGAACTGCGGCAGGGTATGCAGGCCGGCCTTAAAGGGGCCGATTACATAAATTCATCTGCAGAATTAAAATCCAATCAGGAAATAAAATCCGCGGGGAAAGTCATCAGCGCAAAATATATCATTATCGCCGCCGGCTCGAGGCCGACAGAGCTTCCGGGGTTCGAATTCGATAACAAGAATATCCTCTCCAGCGATCAGCTCCTGGAAATAAAGGCGCTGCCGCAATCGCTGTTAATTATCGGCGGCGGGGTAATCGGCTGCGAATTCGCCTCTCTGTTCGCCGCGCTGGGGACAAAGGTGGCTGTCGCCGAAAAGATGCCCCGGCTCCTGCCGGGAGAGGACCAGGAGGTTTCCAAAAAGATAGAGACAGTCTTTAAAAAGCGGGGGATTAAGGTAGACACCAACACCGATGCGCGCTCCCTGAGCCTCAGCGATTATTCCCTTACCTTGGTCTGCGTAGGAAGGATGCCGGTCACCGCAGGCTTAGGCCTGGAAGGGATAGGCGTAAAAGTTGAGCGGTCCGCAATCTTAACTAACGAATATCTTCAGACCAGCATCCCCAATATCTTCGCGGCAGGCGACTGTACCGCTAAAATCATGCTGGCGCATTTTGCCGCTTATCAGGGGATAGTCAGCGCCCAAAACTGCGCCTATCCCGACGCGCTGGAAAAAGCGGATAACCCCGCCATACCCAATTGTATTTTTACCGATCCGGAGGCCGCCAGCGTCGGGCTGTCGGAGGCGCAGGCAAACCGGATCGGGATCGAGGTAAACCTGCACAGGTTTGATTTCTTGGGTTCCGGCATGGCAAGGATCCTGGATGAAACAGAGGGGTTCATAAAGATCGTTTCTCAGCGAGACAGCGGCGAAATCATCGGCGCCGCGATAATCGGCCCCCGGGCTGCCGAGTTGATCGGCATCTTAACCCTGGCTATCTCCAGCCGCCTCAAGGTCTCTCAGGTTAGAGACACTATCTTTGCCCATCCCACGGTCTCAGAATCAATCAAGGAAGCATTATAAGGACGATGCGGTTCGAGGTATTTGACTTAGGCCTTGTTGCCTATAAAGAGGCCTGGGACTTTCAGAAAGAGATTTTTGCTAAAGTAAAAAGCGGGTCGATCGAATCCGCGTTGATACTCTGCCGGCATTTTCCCGTGATTACCCTGGGCAGGCTGGCTGATGAACGAAATATTTTATCTGATAGCCGGCAATTGAACCTGAGGCAAATTGAAATATACCGGACAGAACGCGGGGGAGACATCAGCTATCATGGCCCCGGGCAGCTGATTGCCTACCCGGTTTTCAACCTGAGTTACCTCAAAAAAGATATCCATTGGTTCCTGCGCTATCTGGAGAGGATCATCATAACTTTTTTATCGGATTGCGGGGCAGCGGCAAAGGCCCGGCCCGGCTTGACCGGCGTCTGGATAGGCGATAGAAAAATTGCTTCTATCGGCATCGCCATCAGGAATTGGATCAGCTTCCACGGCTTTAGCGTAAATATCAGCTCAAACGACCTGGATAATTTTCGGTTGATTAGGCCCTGCGGAATGAATATCGAAATGACTTGTCTGGAGCGGGAGACCGGCCAGCTTATGGAAATGAACGATTTATCGCTCTGCCTCATCCAATCCATCCCGAAAACGCTTGACGCAAGCGCATTGGGGTGCTAAATTATGGTTAAACGTAGTGATGAAGGAGGAATAGGATGACCAAAGTAATATTGCCGGAATTAAGCGAGAACGCGGAAAAGGCAACGGTTTCCTACTGGTATTTCAAGGAAGGCGAAAAGGTGGGCGAAAAAGACGATTTAGTAGAGCTGGCTACTGATAAGGCCACCTTTAATTTACCCAGCCCCTGCTCCGGTACTTTGGCGGAAATCTTTTTCCGGGAAGGCGATACCGTGCGCCCCGGTGAAACAATGGCAGTTATCGACGAGAGCTAAAGATGGCTGGCCAAGAGGCGGTAATCACCGGGATTGGCGTGGTCGCCCCCAATGGGATCGGCAAAGAAAATTTCTGGCAGGGCCTGGAAGAGGGCAGGAGCGCCATAGGCAAAATTTCCTCCTTTGACGCCGGCAAGTTT
This sequence comes from Omnitrophica WOR_2 bacterium RIFCSPLOWO2_12_FULL_51_8, assembly GCA_001805895.1. Taxonomy (GTDB): domain Bacteria; phylum Omnitrophota; class Gorgyraeia; order Gygaellales; family Profunditerraquicolaceae; genus O2-12-FULL-51-8. The sequence goes on from MHHD01000066.1 coordinate 14,405, forward strand.
TCCGTAAATGCGGCCGCAGAAGTGCGCAGCCTTGGCGAAGAAACCATTCTGGGAGGGAAGGGCCTGCGCAACTTAGACAGAAGCGCGCTGATGCTGCTGGTTGCCGCGAAATTAGCCATCGCTGATGCGGGGTTAGAGATTAACGACGGCAATACCGACCGCGTCGGCGTATCCTGCGGCACTACCTTTCCCCATCTTTGGTCAATTCTAGAATTTAACAAAGAGGTGTTTAAGGAAGGGTTGGATTTTGCCAGCCCGGCGTTTTTCCCATCTACAGTCATCAATGCCGCCTCTTCGCATGTCTCCATCCGTTTCAATATCCAGGGATTTAACGCCACTACCTCTACCGGATATACCTCCGGCCTTACCGCCATAAAGTACGCGCTGGATGCCTTAAAAACCGAAAAAGCGGAAATTATTCTGGCCGGCGGCGTTGAAGTTCTGACAAACTTCTTATTTTTTGGCTTTCAGAAGTTAGGCTATATGGCCGGCCTGAAGGGAGAGGCCGTAAGCTGCCCTTTTGACAAGCGCAGGAACGGCCCTATTTTAGGAGAAGGCGCGGTGATCTTTTGTTTAGAGGGCGAAGCCAGCGCCAGAAAACGCAAGGCCATGATTTTTGCCCGCGTCAAAAGCGCGGTTAACTTTTTCGACGCCAGTAAAATGGGGAGAATTCATCCTGAAGGTATCGGTCTGGAAACCGCGATCAAAGACTCTCTTGAGCAGGCGCGGGTAGGCCCTGATGATATTGATTATATTTCTGCCTGCGCGAATTCTTCTCTGGATATGGACAAAATCGAAGCCAAGGCGTTAAAAAAAGTTTTCGGAAAATCGCTGGATAGAATTCCCGCAAGCTCCATTAAGTCAATGTTAGGCGAAACTATTTCCGCCTCCAGCGTCCTGCAGGCTGCCTCTTGCGTCGGGGCAATGCGGCGGGGGGTCATCCCCCCGACGGTTAATTACAAAACTAAGGACCCGGAATGCGATATTGATTGCGTGCCGAACAAGGCGCAAAAAAAAGATGTCAATCTTGCCCTGGTAACCTCCTTTGGCCCGGGCGGATATAATGCCGCCAGCGTCCTGGAAAGGTATAATTAAATGCGGGGGCTCAAAAATAAAACAGCGATTATCACCGGCGGCTCGCGCGGCATCGGCCGGGCCTGTTGCTTAGCCTTTGCCCGGGAGGGCGCGAACATAGCTTTTACTTACAATAAAAGCCGGCAGGAAGCCGAAAAGATAAAAGAGGAAATCTTAAGTCTGGGCGCGGAACCTTTAAGTTTCCAGGCGGATGTGAAAGATTATACGCAGTGCCGGAAAGTAATCGAAGACACTTTGGCTAAATTCGGAAAAATAGATATTCTGATTAACAACGCCGGGATTACCAAAGACCGCGCCCTTTTTATGATGACCCTGGAGGAATGGAAGGAAGTAATTGACACAAACTTAGGCGGCACCTTCAATATGACCCGCGCCGCCATCACTACGTTGATGAAACAGAAAGAAGGCTGTATCATTAATATGAGCTCGGTCAGCGGCCTGATCGGCTTGAGCAAGCAGTCAAATTACAGCGCTTCTAAGGCCGGGATTATCGGTTTTTCCAAGGCGCTGGCAAAGGAAGTCGCGCCATTAAATATCCGGGTGAATGCCGTCTGCCCTGGTTTTATCGAGACCGATATGACCGCGGCGCTAAATGAAAATATGAAGAAGCAGATTCTGGAGCTCATCCCGGAGAAAAGGCTGGGCCGGCCGGAAGAGGTAGCCGAGCTTTGCGTATTCCTGGCTTCCGGAAAAGCCGCATACATCGCCGGAGAAGCAATAAAAATTGACGGAGGTTTAGCGATCTAAAAGAGAGGCAACTATGAAAAACGACCTTGAAACAATCAAGAAGGAAATAAGAGGGCTGGTTTCGGAGCTCGCGGAAATCCCGGTGAAAGACTTAAGAGATACAGCCAGGTTTGCCGAAGACCTAGGGATTGACAGCATGAAGGCGCTGGAGATAGTGGCGGCGGTAGAAAAGAAGTACCGGGTGATTGTCCCGGAGGAGGAAATTCCCACTATCCGTTCCCTCCAGCAGATGTTCGTCCTGATAGAAAAATTGCTCAATAAATAATATGCCCGAGGAATGGGATTTCAAGAGAATTCAGAGCATCCTGCCGCAAAGATACCCTTTTCTTTTCATCGATAAAGTCCTGCATGCCGACGCAATCAAAAAAAAAGCGACCTGCCTGAAAAACGTCACCATCAACGATTATTTTTTTGAGGGCCATTTCCCGGAAAATCCGGTAATGCCGGGCGCCTTAATCCTGGAGGCAATGGCGCAGGCAGGGATTGTGCTCTACGCGGTAATCAAGCCGGAAATTGCCGCCAAGCACCCCGATTATTATTTAGGCAAGGTAGAGGTAAAATTCCTAAACCCGGTCAGGGCCGGAGACCAGCTTATTATTGAGGCGCAGGGGGTAAAAATCTTCGATAACGCCGGCATAATAAATGCTAAGGCAAAAGTAGGCGAAAAAATAGCGGCAGAGGCGCAGATTGTCTTTGGGGTAAAGGCAAGGCATGGATAGAAGAGTCGCGGTAACCGGCTTAGGAGTAGTTTCTTCTATCGGCATCGGCAAGGCGGAATTCTGGGATAACCTGATCAAGGGCAAGGCCGGGATCAGCAAAGTCAGCCGTTTCGACACCTCTTCGTTTAAGCGCCATTATGCCGGAGAAATCAAAGGTTTTAACCCGGAAGATTTTATCCCCAAGAATAAAATCAGGTTTCTCGGCCGGGCATCGCGCTTCGCGATTACCGCCGCCAAGCTTGCCCTGCAAGACGCGAAAATCCCCCTCTCGGAAATCAAAAATAAGAAAATCTGCGTGGCTGTGGGAACGACCATGGCGGAAGCCAGCGTAATGGATGCCTCTACGGAGTTGTTTATCAGAGACTCTGCGGAGAAAATTACCTCCCGGCTAATGCTGAACGCCTTTGCGCCTTCCATCCCCAGGAACTTAGGGTTCTTCTTGAAATCAAAAGGGGTGAATCTATTGATCCCCACTGCCTGCGCCGCGGGCAATTACGCCATCGGTTACTGTTTTGACCTGATCCGGAGCGGGGAAACCAGCCTGGCAATTGCCGCCGGCTCAGACGCCTTGTCGCAGGTGGCCTTCCAGGGGTTTCAGAAATTATACGCCATGGCGCCGGAAGTTTGCGCCCCCTTTGATAAAAACCGCAAAGGCATGCTTTTAGGCGAAGGCGCCGGGGTGTTAATCCTGGAATCTTTCGCCAGGGCCAAGGCAAGGAACGCCCCTATTTACGTAGAGGTCTTAGGCTATGGCCTTTCCTGCGACGCGCACCACATCACCATCCCTAAAAGCGCCGGGATAAAGAAAGCGATGGAAAAGGCCCTGAAAAATTCCAATCTCAACGTCAAGGATCTCGGTTATATCAGCGCCCACGGCACCGGCACTATCCAGAATGACAAAGAGGAATCCGCGGCAATCAAAGAATTATTTGCCGGCTGCTGCCGGGATATCCCGGTAAGCTCGATTAAGTCAATGCTCGGACACTGTATGGGCGCCGCCTCCAGCATCGAAGCCATTAGCTGCTGCCTGGCCTTAAAAGACGGCGTCATCCCCCCCACGATAAATTTTAAGACCCCTGACCCGGAGTGCGATCTTGACTGCGTGCCGAATCAGGCCAGACGAACGCCGATAAAGACTGCCCTGAATAACAGCTTTGCCTTCGGAGGGAACAATTGTTGCGTGGTGTTTTCTACAGCCAGATAAAAAAACTCATTTTTCCCTTGAAATTTCCCCAGGATATGTTATATTTCTCCTACAGGGTCAGACCGAAAAAAAAGAGGAGGTCTGGCCCTGTTTTTTTTCTACCTTGAGGCAGGTAAATGCAAAAG
>MHHD01000067.1 GCA_001805895.1 Omnitrophica WOR_2 bacterium RIFCSPLOWO2_12_FULL_51_8
CCTTCAAAGCCCAATCCAGCGCCCACATATCATGATTGCCAATAACCAGATCGCAGTACTTAATCTTTAAAAGTTCATCGATGCACTTTTTAACATCCGGATACCCATCACAGACATCGCCCATGACGATCAGGCGGTCTTTTTTGTAATCGAATTTTGAGCGCTCAAAGCACTTAATGAGCGCCTTGTAAGCGCCATGGATATCTCCAATGGCGTAGGTTTTCACGCTTCAACCCTTCGCCTGATACCGCTAAATTTGTCAAACGCGTCCTCTCTAACATTCGCGATGTAAGCATCCGGGCCGTTTTCCTGTTCTACAAATAAAGGCCCTTTTGCATCCACACTGCCGAAATACTCTTTGAGATTTTCTCTAACCTGTTTTCCTTCTTTTTGTTTTTTGATAAGCGCAACCACTAATCCAAGCGCGTAATTATAATCGCCAATTACTTAAAGTAAACCCATGGCTTCTTTATATTCAAGTTGTTTGCGATCCTTCATGCTGCCAATAAGCTTTACTGCCCGCTGCAAGGCCTGAAGTTTTTGAGTTTGCTCCTTTAAGCGTTTTTCATTTAACGTGTATCCATCAATCGGATGTCGCTTCAAGACATTCGTAGCCCAGATACGAAACTGGGTAGCACGAACAGAATTAACTCTATAGCCAACCGAGATTATTGTGTCTAGATTATAAAACTTTACCGGCTTATCTGAAAAAGCAATGTGCAAAAAATGCACATTGCTTTTCAATGCCCTCTTTATAAACTTAATTTGATTCTTAACTTGCAACAATAACTTTTTATATTTATTAAGCATTCTTCTTTGTCCGACGTAAGCTTTCTTTACTTGTTCTGAAATAGGCCCAAGGAAATTATCCTTTAACCAGCGCGCCACGGAATATACAGAATACTGCGGCGAGTATAAAAACAGAGGCCCAGAGGTATTCCTGTTTTATGCCCTCTTTCATGTAGAATATAGAAAACGGGACAAAAACCGATAAGGTTATGGCCTCCTGCAGAATTTTTAGCTGGCCGAGATTCATTACCTGATGCCCTACGCGGTTGGCAGGCACTTGAATGAGATACTCGAAAAACGAATACCCCAGCTTATCAGAGCCGCGACGATCCACGGCTTACTGTTAAAGTTCTTTGCCCGTACCAGGCAAAGGTCGTAAACACGTTGCTACAAGCAAGCATACCGACAGTGACTAAAACTTTTTGTATTTACTCTCTCCTCCTATGTTAAAAGTCAGATAATTCTACTCCCGTGCGTAGCTTACGCACCCACTAACTTGAATTGCGTAAAATGCATAGCATGGATTGAGATTTAATAAAATATATTTCTATTTAAGCTGCTCGCTCAAGCGATACATCACTCCTGAGGCTGTCTCAGGCTGAGGAAAACCGAACTTGCGCGCGGAAATAGTAACCTGGAATGACTGCAATGATGCTAATCCGGATCTTTTTCAGCATGCAATACCTCTACGATGGTTTAAGTATCCCTCCTGAGACTATTAGTTTTATGCCTTCCTCCGCTGACATTTGCAAAAACTTTACCGCGCTCTTGGGAACTAAGACGAAAAACCCGCTCCAAGGGCTGGGGGTTGAGCCAATAAGCACATGCACCAACTCCTGACCTGTTAATTCCTGTGCCTCCCTAAAACCATCATTGGTCATAAAACCTACTGACCAAATCCCTTTTGAAGGATATTCTACCAAAACTACCTTTTTAAACACATTTTTATCATTGGAAAAAATAAAACCGATTATTTGTTTAATAGGCGGGTATACCTGTCGGACCCCGGGAAGCTTCAGGAACCAACTTTCTATTAAAGGAAGCATCTTTTTACTCAATAAGCGCGAAACAACAAACCCTGTTAATAGAATTATTAAGATTGCCATAATAAAACCTAACCCGGGGATGGAAAAACCAAACTCTGCCTTTAAATAGCTATTGATAATCCTTCCGATAATATTATCAATCAACCTAAAAACGATAAAAAGAAGATACAGGGTGAGAAAAATCGGTAGAATGGTAAGCAGTCCGGCGATAAAGTATTGTTTTAATTTGCTCATGAAAAATCCTCCTTTTGTCTCCATTTCCCAGCCTCCATTACCCACAAAGGAAGCTCTGGATACCGTAGAGATATTGTATACGAATAACATATTTTTTCAAACTAAATTTGGATTGTTTTTAGACGATTCTGGTGTACAATATCCCTCATGAAAATAAATCTGGCCAAATCCGCAGGATTTTGCTTTGGCGTAAAGAGGGCGATTGATATTGCCTATAAAACGCTCGCCGGCAATAAAAATGTGTGTATGCTGGGTAACATTGTCCATAACGAGGACGTGGCCAGAAGCTTGAGAGAGGCAGGGATAAATAGATGCAAGAAACTTGGCTGCGGTAAAAATAAAATATTTTTGATTCGCGCCCACGGCGCCAGCCTTGATATTGCCAATAAGGCCGGCAGGTTAGGGTATAAAATTGTCAATGCCACCTGCCCCATGGTTAAAGAGATCCATAAAATCGCTTGCAGCGCCGAACGTAAAGGCTATACGATTATAGTAATCGGGGATAAAAAACACGATGAAGTAATCGGGATTATCGGCCAACTAAAAAGAAAGGCGCTGATAATCGACAGCATGGAAGGCGCGCCTTTGGGAAAAATCGAGAAAATAAAAAAAGCGGCTATTGTGGCGCAGTCTACCCAGAATATCGAAAAAGTAATGCGGATTTTTTATTTTTTAGACTCGCATATAAAAGAATTGAAATTATTCAATACCATCTGCCGACCCACCCGGCTCAAGCAGCAAGAGATGAAAAAAATGCCCCTGGATAACGATATAATGATCATTATCGGCTCAAAGACAAGCGCCAATACCCAAAGGCTCTATGAAATCTCAAAATCCTTAAACGATAAAAGTTACCTGGTCCAGTCAAAAAAGGATATAAAACCCGAATGGTTTAAGGGAATCAAAACGGCGGGGATTACAGCGGGCGCATCCACTCCGGATGATACCACAAAGGAAGTCATTTCCTGCATAAGAAAGATAGCTTAATCAACCCTCTCTTGCATCAATGCTGGAACGCCCGCAGCGCCAATAACGCCAAGATGATGCGGTAGACGCCGAAGGGAATAAAATTGTGGTTCTTCACGAAAACCAGCAGGAATTTAATTCCCCACAGCGCGACGGCGAAGGAAACCAGGAATCCCGTCAGAAGGAGGCCAAATTGCCCGGCAGAGAAACTTTTGCTATTTTTCGCCAGGTCCCATCCGCTCGCCGCCAGCATCGTCGGGACGGCCAAGATGAAGGAAAATTCGACGATCGCCTTTCTTTTCAGGCCAAGGCAGAGGCCGCCGATAATCGTAGCCGCGGAACGGGAAACCCCCGGGACAATAGCCAGTGATTGGAATAACCCGACAATAACGGCCTGCCCGCAGGAAATATCCTCCATCCGTGAAATCGCGGCCTCCTTTTCATGATAGAAGAGCTCAAAGACAATCAAAAACAGCCCGCCGGCAAACAACAGCCATAAGATGAGGTTTTCGCTTTCCAGAAAAATGCCCTTGACGGCCTTGTAAAGCAGAAAACCGATTATTGCCGTGGGCAGAAAGGCAGCCAGTACCCGGCTGAGCACCCGGGGGCTGGCTGACAATTCTTTCCCGTAGAGGACAACCACCGCCAGGATTGCCCCCAATTGGATCACGATCTCAAAGCTCTTTAAGAACTCGCTCTGGGGCAGCCCGAGGAATTTCGCGGCTAAGACAAGGTGCGCGGTGGAAGAAACCGGCAAAAATTCCGTGACCCCCTCAACAATGCCGAGGATCACGATAACAAGGAGGCTCATAAACCCGCCCCTTCCGGGAGATGCTCAATAACACGCCGCTGATTTCTAAAATAAGGCATATATCTTCTCCAGGTCTACGTTCCTTCTCACCAGGGCAGCGAGCTTATCATACTCCCCGTCCTTGGCCTCTGCAAAATAATTAAAGCTTTTTTTTGCGCTTAATGGCCCGCCCCTTTGCCGCTTATTTTTCCGGAAGGAATCGATAAATCTCCTCCTGAAGCGGTCGTTATCAAACAGGCCGTGGATATACGACCCCCAAACCTTCCTGTCCCTGGAAATAACACCGTCTTCCAGATTAACCGCGCGCCCTGAACGCGCGGAAATCCTGAAGGCCGGGCTCAATGCCGCCGAAAGGCAGGTCCTGCCCATATGAATCTCGTAGCCGGAAATCTTCCCTGTGCCAAAAAGTAAATCTACTGCCTCTACCTGATGCGTAAGTTTTCGATTTTCTATTGCCGTGGCCGCCGGCAGGATCCCCAGCCCGTTTACCGCCTGGCGCCTGCTTTCCAGATGACCAGGGTCCTTTATCCGCTTGCCCAGCATTTGGTACCCTCCGCAAATGCCGATCGCGGCTGTCCCCTGCCGGATACGGCCAATAATCTCCTGAGCCAGGCCTGATTTTTCCAGATACAACAGGTCATCAATCGTATTTTTGCTCCCGGGAATAATAATGCAATCTGGTTCGCCAAGGCCGGCGCCCGGAGTTACATAACGTAAATTAACCTCCGGCTCTCTTTCTAAAGGGTCAAAATCGGTAAAATTCGAGATGTGGGGCAGATAGATCACCGCGATATTGACCTTATCCCGCAACGGGCTCCCTCCGGATAAAGGGCGCTTCTCCCTGGCTAAGGAATCTTCCTCCGGGATATTGATATCATGGAAATAGGGAATTACGCCTAACACCGGCCGCCGGATCTTCTGCTCCAGAAAATCCAGGCCGGGTTTGAGGATCTCAAGGTCCCCCCGGAATTTATTGATGATTACCCCCTTGATCCGCTTGCGCTCAAGGGGCGTAAGCAGCTCCAATGTTCCCACCACCCAGGCAAAAACACCGCCTGCATTGATATCCCCTGCCAGGATTACCGGACAATCCGCAATCTGTGCCATCTTCATATTGACCAGATCGTTCTTACGCAGATTGACTTCCGCGGGACTGCCGGCCCCCTCGATCACTACGATGTCGTAATCATTGCTTAAGCGGGCAAAAGATTCTCTGATAATTTTAATCAGTTTCGGCCGGCAGCGGTAATATTCCTTGCCGCTCATATTGCCGATCGGCCTGCCCCTGACGATCACCTGGGCCCTTACATCGCCGGAAGGCTTCAGCAGGATAGGGTTCATCTCCACGTTTGGCTCAATACCGGCGGCTTCGGCCTGGGTCGCCTGCGCCCTCCCGATCTCGCCGCCGGAGCAGGTAACGAAGGAATTAAGCGCCATATTTTGCGACTTGAAAGGGGCGACGCGGAAACCATCCTGCCTGAAAATCCTGCACAAGGCGCTGACGATCACGCTCTTACCCACGTAGGAACCGGTCCCCTGCACCATAATTACCCTGGCTTTTCTTTTATCCATCCGTTTGATTCCTTTTAAATAACGCTGCCCCGAAATGCCCGCTGGCAAACGGCAAGGGGCCAAATTGCCGGCTAAGACTGTAATTATCCGCGACATATCGCCAGACCTTTGTCCCATAGTCCAGGCCGAAGGCAGCGTAACCGAATTCCGAGGCGTCGCGTTGGATTAAAACCATAAAGTCGGGCTGCTTGCGGATCATATCGGAGATAATATTGTCTTCAGTCCGGCTATTTTGCAATTCCATAGGGAGGTAACTGTAATGATAAAGCGGGTTCGCTCTCCCGGATAAAAAATTAATCGCCAGACCTTCTGGCATCACCGCAACGGTTTCGTTAGTTTTCGTCTCCCGGCTTAAGTATTCAATGAGCTCCCGGCATCGGTAGTTACTCTCGCTATCGTATACATACAGGGAACCCCGGGGCGAAGAAACCTTCAAAGTCTTACTCCGGTAATAAGACCTTGAGACATCAAAATGGTTTTTAATGGACAGGGCAAAGACAAGCAGGAGCCCTGCGCAGAAGTAATTTCTGGCCAGGGGCGACTGGATAAATGCCGGGACCATCCTGAGGAAAAATATACCGTATAAGATCATCCCGGGAACCAGCATATAGAATCCGTAATGCCCGGCCCAGGCATTAAAAAACATCCTGCCCAGGGAAAGCAGGGCATAGGTGCTGAAGGCAATCATAAAAATATATTCTGCCCTGTCTTTGCCGGCCTTTAACTTCCAGAGGCTGAGCAAAAGCGCGGCCAGGCAAATTAGCGGGAGGCAGCGATACTGCAAGCGGAAATTAAAGCTATTCCTGAAAAAAAATACGGCTAAAGAGGTAAAGATAATTGCGGCAGGCAAGGCAAGAAACGGCTTCCTGGATAACCGGCCAACGCGGGCTGGGCGGCTGACAATCCAGCCGCCAGCGGCAAAAAGGGCACAGAGCAAGAAGTAATTGAAGAAGACCTTAAGGGCAAGCCGGGAATTTTCCGCCAAGTTCGCCGTGCCGGCGACAAAACCGGTAAACTGATTTTTCGTGTTTAAATTAGCCAGGAAGATATCCGGCAGATTACTGCCGACGATGGCATCGCCGGCCTGGGCGAAGAAAAATCCGTATACCGACAAGGCAAAAAGGCCCGGTAAGATTATATAGCGCAGCAGGCCGGAGACAATCGCCCTGCATTTTTGTTTCTCGCTGAGGCCAAAAATGATCGCGGCCGGGGTAAGCGCGGCTAAAACAGCCAGTCCCATTTCTATCCGGCAAAGAAGCGTAAGACTCGCGGATAAGAAATAGGGAGCCTGCCGGGCATGCCTGAAGGCAGACTTGTAAAAAAAATAGAGCGCGCTGAGGCCAAAGAGCACGCCGTAAGCAGCGGCGTAACTGAAAGGGAGGATAAAATTATAATTGCCAAGGGGCACGTATTGCCCGAAGGCGAAAACGAAAATGAATGTCAACGCGCTAAACGTCGAAAACAAACTGCCCAGATATATCTTTGACAGTTTGTAAACCAGGATAGCCGTGCCCGTGGCGGCGATAGCGCCGCTAAGAATCAGGGCCCTAAGATGGACCCCCAGGATTTTAAAAAACAGGGCATTGAAATAGGGCGCGAACGGGCCGTATTGATAAAAAATGTCCCGGTATAACAGCCTTCCCGCAAGGACCTGCGACGGGACATACATCTCCCTGCCGGAGTCAATGATCAGGTCTCCCCATTTCAACCAGCTGAATTTCAACAAGAATAAAAAACAGGATGCCAAGATTACAGCGGCAATCCACTCCTTATCCTGTAATTTCAGGATGGCCTTACGCATTCTCTGCCTTCCGCAAAATTAAAACCCCGCACCTTTTATTTATTCAAGCTCTTGATAAAAACTTGAATATTAAAAAGGTGCGGGGTTCCAATCGTCGCAACCAAAAAACATTATTTCTTTTTCAGTTTTTCCAGCAAGTCATGGGTATATTTTGCGGCGATGTCTTTGCAGCCCAGGCCAAAGGCAAGCGCTGCGCCCAGTCCGATACTGCCTAAAATAATCGCCAGGGTAAGCTCTGTAATCCTCACCCCGATGCCCAGCTGCTCCAGGGACATCAAAACGGCAAAAATAATCGCTGCCGCTTCTACGGCCTTGCTGAGGATATTACTCTGCGAAAGGCCGGCATTATTCGCCGCGGTCTGCACGATGTTCTTCAGCAGGGTGGCCACGAACATACCTAAGATAAGAATAAAAATCGCCGCGATTACATGCGGCACATAGATGACTATCCTGTTTAACAGGTCTGCCGCGATGGTTAATCCCACGGCGTTAACCGCCACCATGAATGTTACCAGAAGCGCCAACCAGTAAAAAATTACTCCGATCAATTCAGAAAGCGAGTAGTTGATCCCGCCTTTGGCAAGCAGGCTGTCCAATTCGATACGGTCAGAGAGGTCGTCCAATTTTAACGCCCTCAGGCCCTTGGTCACGACCGCCTTGATCAGTTTGGAGACAAGCCAACCGATGACCAAGATGATCAGCACCAAGAGAATGCTCATCAAGAACTGACCAATCTGCGCGAGTACTGTCCGGGCTGGTTCTAATAAGACTATTTCCCAGCTACTCATTGTTCCACCTCCTTTGGTTTGATGGTGACGTTTTTATAACTTTATCATAACAGGCGGGTTATGTCAAGAAAATTAGTGAGAATTTGTCAACCACAGCTTCCTCAATTCTTCGGTGATCTTATGCGCGGCGCTATAGCTCAACTCGGGCTTAGCCGGCAGTTCCCGCTCAAGCGGCGCCTGATCATTCTTGGCGATGAATTCCTCCGCCCCCATGTGCCTTGCCCCTAATTGCCTGGCCATAAATTTGATTTCCTTATCATCGGAAACCACCACGATGTTTTTGCGGCCGGCGCTTTCTTCGACGAGCTGTTTGATCCTCTCGTCAGCGCTGGATTTACGGGAATAGACCACCAGCATCCCGAAATATCCGCCTGCCTGGGCGCCTTGCAAAGGATAACCGTCAAAGACCAGGATCACCCTGTTTTTGGGACTGCCGGTTAATTTTTTTTCCCTGATTAAAGAATGGATGGCAAGCGGGGGCGGCTGCGCGGAGCGGCCCCTGCGGTCAAACCTGGGGTGGTTGAGGATGTTGTATCCGTCGATGACGAACAGTAAGGACATAAATCAGGCCTCCGATTGCCCCGTAAAGCAGGATGAAGGAAAAATTTAAAAGCGAGAGGGCAAAGGCCAGATCCCTGGCCACTCCTGCCTTCCCGAAAAAATATATCGTGGTAGCGTCTCTCAGGCCCAGCCCTCCTATCGAAATAGGCAGAAGCGTGATTGCCCCGATGATGGGCAGGAAGATCAGGTAATAAATGAAACCTATCTTTATCCCCAAGGATAAGGCCACGATGGCGAAAACCACCGGACCGACCAGCTGGATCAGGATCGAAATGAGGACATTATAGAACATCACCTTTTTCTGCCCTTTAAAATAATGCAGCTCCTGATGGATGTCTTTAAGTATCTGGCGGATTTTTTCGAAATTGCCGAAGCGCCCTTTACCGCGCGGCAGCTCCGCTGAAGAATGCAGGAAATTATTCACCCGGGAATAGAAAAACTTGTTGAACAAAATCAATAGGACCGCTACTAATATCAGGGTGATCACCGCGACCGTGAATAATGCGCTTTTCACCTGGACTAAATTCCAACCCGCCCCCAGCGCCAGGATTGCCAGGATTACCAGGCCGACATATCCGCTTAAACGGTCGAGAAAAATCGTCGCCACTACCTCCCGCGGCCTCCTGGTATGCGCGCTAAGATCAATGCTGCGCATCAGGTCTCCACCGATGGTCGAGGGCAGGAACAGGCTGAAGAACACCCCTCCGGCGTAAGAAATGACTACCCGCTTCATCGGCAGATGGATCTTCAATGCCCGCAAAAGCATCGCCCAGCGCAAAAGACATAACAGGTAGACCAGAAAAAAAACGCCGCCAGCCAGCAGCAAAAGCGGCTTATCCGCGCCTTTGATGATAGAGAGAAGTTTATCTCTGTCTACCTGATTAAAGAGGAAGGACAATATGGCCAGGCTGACCGCAACCCTGATAATGAGCGAAAGAAACTTCTTCATCTAAAGCTCTCTTCCGGTAATCCGCTTATACGCTTCCAGGTATTTCTCCCTGGTCCTGGCGATGATTTCCGGAGGCAATTTTGGCGGCGGCGAGCGCTTATCCCAATCCAGGCTTTCCAGATAATCCCGCACGAACTGTTTGTCAAAACTGGCCTGCGCCCTGCCGGGCGCATAACCGGCCGCGGGCCAGAAACGCGAAGAATCCGGCGTAAGCGCTTCGTCGATCAAGATAATTTTATCTTCGTAAATACCGAACTCGAACTTGGTGTCCGCGATGATGATTCCGCGCCTATCGGCGAATTCGCTGGCCTGCCGGTAGATCGCGATACTAACCTGTCTTAATTTCCCCGCGGTGTCTTTGCCAATCAACTCCTCGACATAACCTTGAGCCACGTTCGTATCGTGGCCGGCTTCGGCCTTGGTGGAAGGGGTAAAGATCGGCTCCGGAAACTTATCTGATTCGCGCATGCCCGCCGGCAGCTTTATGCCGCAAATTGAACCCGACTGCCGATACTCCTTCCACCCCGACCCGGAAAGGTAGCCTCTTACCACGCACTCTACGGGCAGCGGCTTAGCCTTGAGCACCAGCATTGAGCGGCCGGCAAGCTCCCGGCGGTATTTTTGCAGCTGCGCCGGGTAATCTTTTTCCTCGGCGCTGATCAAATGGTGGGGGGCCGCCTCGCGCAAGAAATCAAACCAGAAACAGGAGAGGGCGGTAAAAACCCTGCCCTTGCCGGGTATGCCGTCGGCAAGGACTACGTCGAAACAGGAGATCCGGTCGGTAGAAACCAACAGAAGTTTATCTCCTAAGTCATAGAGATCGCGGACTTTCCCGCGTTTATAGAGTTTTAAATCCTTGAAATCAGTCGTTAATAATACCCGCTCATCCACGAGAACGCAGGCGCTCGGCAAGCGCGTAGTACTCCCGCCACATTTCCGCAGGCAGGTCTTTTTTAAAGGATTGGAAAAAAATCTTGATCCCTTTTAACTCTTCCACCCAATCTTTACTACGCACCTCTAAAAGTTTCTCCAGCGCCCCCTCGGATAATTTCAGGCCGTTGAGGTCCAGATCCTCCGGCCGCGGGATAAAGCCTATCGCCGACTTTAACGCGCCTACCTTGCTGTCGCAGCGCTCAAGCGCCCATTCCAAAACCCTGAGGTTTTCCCGGAAACCCGGCCACAAAAGCTTCCCCTGATTGTCCATCTTGAACCAGTTGACATGGAAAATTTTCGGCGGCTTAGTCATTCGCCTGCCCAAGCTCAGCCAGTGCCGGAAATAATCCGCCATATTATACCCGCAAAACGGCAGCATCGCCATCGGGTCGCGCCGCACCTCGCCTACCTTCCCGGATTGCGCGGCGGTGCGCTCGCTGGCCATGGTCGCGCCGACAAAAACCCCGTGCTCCCAGCTAAAGGATTCGTATACCAACGGCGCCAGGTGCTGCCTGCGGCCGCCGAAAATAACCGCAGAGATAGGCACGCCGTGGTGCTGTTCCATCCTGAATGAAACCGTCGGGCAATTGGCAATCGGCGCGGTAAAACGGCTGTTTGGATGCGCGCCCAATACCGGCTTGCCGTCGGCATCCAGCAGGCCCGGCTTCCAGGACCGGCCCCTCCAGTCAATCCCTTCCGGAGGCACTTCACCGTCTGAACCCTCCCACCAGACCGTCTTGTCCGGCTTCAAAAGCACGTTGGTAAAAATGGTGTCGTGCTTGATCGTTTCCACCATATTAGGGTTAGTGTGTGAATTTGTCCCCGGCGCCACTCCGAAGAACCCCGACTCCGGGTTCACCGCCCAGAGCGAACCGTCGGAATCAATGCGCATCCAGGCGATATCGTCGCCCACGGTCCAGATCCGGTAGCCTTTCCTCTTCAAACCTTCCGGCGGCAGCAACATCGCCAGATTGGCCTTTCCGCAGGCGCTGGGAAAGGCCGTGGCAATATATTCCACGTGGCCATGCGGATCCTCGATACCCATGATCAGCATATGCTCGGCCAGCCACCCTTCATTTTTTGCGATATAACTGGCAATGCGCAGGGAAAGACATTTCTTGCCCAAAAGCACGTTTCCGCCGTAACCAGAACCTACGCTCCAGATGGTATTATCTTCGGGGAAATGCAGGATCAGCCTTTTGGAGATATTCAAGCCGGCCTTGGAATGCAGGCACCTGGTAAAATCATCCCCCTTCTCCAACTGACGCAGGACTGCCTCTCCGGCGCGGGTCATAATCAGCATATTCAGGACCACGTAACGCGAATCCGTAAGTTCCACGCCGATTTTACTGAAAGGCGAGCCCACCGGCCCCATGGAAAACGGGATTACATACATCGTCCGACCCGCCATTGAGCCGCGGAAAATCCCTGCCGCCTTTTCGTAGGCCCTGCGCGGAGGCATCCAATTATTGGTAGGGCCGGCGAAACGTTTCCTCCTGGTGCAGATGAAAGTCAGATGTTCGGTGCGGGCGACATCGTCTATCGCCGTGCGGTGCAGGAAACACCGGGGGAGTTTTTTCTCATTGAGCCGGATGATCTCGCCGCTTGCCTCCGCCTCCTGCTCCAGGAGCATCTTCTGTTCCGCAGAGCCGTCAATCCAGACGATATTGTCGGGACCGCAGAGCCCGGCCATCTTTTTTACCCAGCCGATCAATTCTTTGTTGTGGGTGGGGAATTTTTCGGTCATTTTTTTCCCGCAATGTATTTATAGGCCGAGTCCGCGGCCACCGCTCCGTCGCCGCAGGCATTCACCATCTGGTATAAACTTTTTTTGCGGCAATCGCCGCAGGCAAATACCCCCTCTACGGAAGTAGAAAGGTCATCCCCGGAGACGATAAAGCCGGCTTCCTCAAGCTTCAGGCTGTTCCTCAAAAATTCGGTTTCCGGCTCGTAGCCGACGTAGATGAATACGCCATCACAGGGCAGTTCGCTTTCTTTTGCAGTATTGACATCCCTAATCTTCAGGGACTCCACCTTTGCCGCGCCGGAAATTTGCACTATCACGCTATTCAGGATAAAATTTATTTTTTTATTTTCCTTTAACCTTTCCTGCAGGATCATCGAGGCGCGCAGGTCGCTGCGGCGGTGCACTATGCCCACCGTCCTGGCAAAGCGGGCCAGATACAGCGCCTCTTCGGCCACGGCATTTCCTCCGCCGACCACGAAAACATTTTTTTCGCGGAAGATCGGCGCGTCACAGGTGGCGCAATAGGAGACGCCCTTGCCGGTAAGCCTGTCTTCTCCCGGCACATTCAGCTTGCGCGGCCGGGCGCCGGTAGAGACGATCACCGCCTTGGCAGAATAAACTCCGGCGCTTGTCTTGACAGTCTTTAACCGCGGGTCTATTTCCAATGCTTCTTCCAAGCAGAACTGGACGGCTAACTGTCTGACCTGCTCCGTCATTCGGCTGATTAATTCTTCCGTCCTAATCCCGCCGACAAAACCAGGGAAATTTTCTATCTCCTCGCTCATTAATATCCTGCCGCCGACCACGGACTTCTCCAGCAGCAGCGTCTTTAGCCGGGCCCTTCCGGCATAAAGCGCTGCGGTCAGGCCAGCGGGCCCGGCGCCGATGATGATTAAGTCATGCATTATATAATTCCTCCGCCTGATATGAGCTGCGCGCTGTGGGCGCTGATAATACCGCCTGAAAACCCAGGCGCTCTCCGATGCCGCGGTAGTCGCTAAACTTGCCGGGCGCAATAAATTCCTTCACCGGGTAATGCCGTGCCGAAGGCGCTAAATACTGCCCCAGGGTCAAGATGCCGCAGCCACAGTCCCTTAAATCCCGCATCGCCGCAATCACCTCCGCAGGGGCCTCGCCCATGCCCAACATCAGCGACGACTTAACGGTTACTTGAGGCGCGCATTCTTTTATCTTCCTTAAAACGGCTAAAGAAAGCCGGTAATCCGCCTGCGGCCTGACCTCAGGATAAAGCCGCGGCACAGTCTCTAAGTTATGGCCTACCACATCGGGGCCGGCCTCCAAGACACTCAGCAGGCTGGAGGCCTTGCCCTGGAAATCCGGGATCAATAACTCTATTTTTATCCCTGCCTTGATCTTACGGATCAACTTAACCGTCTGCGCGAACACGGCAGCCCCGCCGTCAGCCAGGTCATCCCGCGTAACCGAGGTGATCACCACGTAATCCAGGCCCAGTGCCCTGACACAATCGCTGACCCGCTTTGGCTCGGCGCTGTCTTCTCCCGGGCCGGGAAACCAGTCTGCGGGCTTTTTTACATTACAGAAACGGCAGCTCCGGCTGCAGGTATCCCCGAGAATCAGAAAAGTAACCTTCCTTTGGCGGAAACACCCGTTGATATTTGGGCATCCCGCCTCCTGGCAAACGGTGTTTACGCCGGATTCCCTCAGCCGGCGCGCCAGCTCCTTAGCCCTTGTATCAACAAATTCCTGCCTGAGCCAAGAAGGAAGCTTAGCGGCCATTTTTAGGCAGGGTGATAAGTTTTTATAAAATTCTTCATCGAGCGGTCGTAAGTTTTCTCCGTTTCCGCGGTAAAGAAACAAGCGGGCAATTGCCGATTCCGGCGATGATAGAGAATGCACTCACAGCAGACCCCCTTGCGGGAACAGTGGTCATAACTACAGCTGCAGTTGGCAAGATTTGCTTTCCGATTCCGGCACTCGGCCATCTTTAACCCTCTCCCTTAACTTTTCCAGACTCCCGGAGATTTTCAATTTGTCCAGGAAGGACGCGTAATCAACGATCAATTTCCCCCTCAGGTGGTCGATCTCATGCTGCAGCACGCAGGCCAGCAGGCCCTCTGCCTCTATCGAGACTGGCCGGGCAAATTCATCCTCTGCCTGCACCAGGATTTTTCCCGCCCGCTTCACCCTGACGCAGATCCCGGGAATGCTCAGGCAGCCCTCCTCCATGGCTTGGCCCCCTTCCTTCCCGGTGATCTTCGGATTAACTAATTTATAGAGTCCGCTGCCGATATCCGCCACAATCAAGGCCAGGCCGATGCCTACCTGGGGCGCGGCTAACCCGATGCCGGCCTGCGCGTACATCAGCCTGCTCATTCCGCTTAATACGCCGCGGACGTCTTCAGTGACATGCCGGACTGCCCTGGCCTTTTTCCTCAAGGCCGGATCGCCGTAAAGCCTAATTTTTAATACGGTTTCGCTCATTGACTTTTACAATCTTTGGCCTTGGCAGTCCCGGTTCCTCCCCGGCGCAGAAAATATAAGTAAGGATGACCAGCTTATCCCCGACGCAGGCGCCTCTGGCCGCCGGGCCGTTCAGGCAAATCACGGCTGAGCCGGCCTTTGCTTTGATGGCGTATGTTTCCAAGCGGCGGCCGTTATTGATATTGAGCACTTCCACCTTTTCGTATTCCAGGATGTCTGCCGCCTGCATCAGCTTAGCGTCGATAGTGATGCTCCCTTCATAATGCAGGTTCGCTTCGGTTACCGTAGCCCGGTGTATTTTGGACTTTAAAATTGTCCTGAGCATTTTAACGGCCTCCTTTGGTAAGCAGGTAAGTCTGCCGCGCGATCATCAGTTCTTCGTTGGCCGGGATGACCAAGACCCGCGGGGGACGCCTGAGGTGCGAAAACAGGCCCCTGGTAATCCTGCGCCGAATACCCGCCTGATGCTCTCCGATGCCGGCAGTAAAGACTATCGCCTCGCAGCCACCCATTACCGCGATATAGGCGCCGATATATTTTTTTATCCGGTAGCAAAAAATCTCGATCGCCAGCCCTGCCCGCCGGCTGCCGCCCTTTGCCTTTTCCTCCAGCACGCGCATGTCGTTGCTGATGCCGGAGATGCCTTTTAAGCCGCTGGCCTTATTCAACAGGTTATCCGCGGCGTGGATATCGATTTTTTTCTTGCGCATGATATAACCTACCAGCGCCGGGTCGATATCCCCGCAGCGCGTGCCCATCACTAATCCCTCCAACGGGGTAAAGCCCATGCTCGTATCCACAGACCTGCCTCCTTTTACCGCGGTAATACTGCAGCCGTTACCCAGATGGCAGGTAATGATCCTTAAGGCTGCCAGCGGCCTCTTTAAAATCCGCGCCGCCTCCTGCGCGACATATTCGTGGCTGGTGCCGTGGAAGCCGTATTTCCTGATCCCGTATTTTTTATAATATTCGTATGGCAGGCCGTAGATATAGGCGTAACCGGGAAGGGAGTGGTGGAATGCGGTATCAAAAACCGCGGCCTGTTTCACCCCCGGCAATAATTTTTTGCAGGCCATAATCCCGGCGAGATTAGCCGGGTTATGCAGCGGGGCGATCGCCGAACAACACCTGATCTCTCTGATCACCGCGCTGTCAATCAATACCGGCTTCTGGAACCTTTCTACGCCGTGCACCACGCGGTGGCCTACCGCGGAAACGCAATTAATTTTTCCCAGGATCAGCTTCAGGCCCGCATAATGGTCGCGCACGCGGGAGCCCCTCTCTCCGATATGCTCGATAATACCTTTCTGTATCCTGCGCTCCCCGGGCATTTCAAAAAGCTCGTATTTGATGGAGGAGCTTCCGCTGTTGATCACTAATATTTTCATCACTCTGCCCTGATCGCCGTCACTGCGGCGCAATCTACCACATCTTCCGCCAGGCAGCCGCGCGATAAATCGCTTGCCGGCTTCTTCAAGCCCAGGAGCAAAGGACCGACTGCCCGGGCATTGGATAAGCGCTGCACCAGTTTATAGCCGATATTTCCGGCGTCCAAGTCAGGAAAGATGAGCACATTGGCCTTGCCTCCGACCGGACTATCCGGGTATTTTATCCGGGCCACCTCAGGCACGATCGCCGCGTCTACCTGCAGCTCGCCGTCAACCAGCAGGCCAGGCGACATCTCCTTGAGCAGGCCTATGGCCTCGGCGATCTTCTCAAGGGAGCGGCCCTTGGCCGAGCCTTTGGTGGAATAACTTAGCAGCGCGATCCGGGGGGTAAGGCCTAAAACCTTGGCTGTCAGCTCCGCAGCGGAGAGGGCAATACAGGCTAACTGCCGGGAATTTGGCTCAGGGATGATGCCGCAGTCGGCAAACACGAAGGTCCCTTCGTCGCCATACAGACAGTCAGGCACTACCATAATAAAACAGCTGGAAACTATAGTGATATGCTCGTCAACGCCTAAGCAGCGGATGGAGGCGCGGGCCATATCCGGGGTGGTGTGGGCGGCGCCGGCAACCAGGCCGTCGACTTTGCCCTCGCGGGTCATCATCGCGGCGTAATAAAGGGTGCCTGCAAAGAGTTTTCTTACTTCCTCCAGCTCCATATCCCTGGCCTTATGTATTTCATAAAATTCCTCGATATACCTTTCTTTCTCCTCAGGGTCAATCATCTCCCTGGTCAAAAGCAGCGGCCTGGCAATGCCTTCTTCTTTCAAGATGCGCGCTGCCTCCACCACCCTCTCGTCGTAATATTCGGGAAGGACGATGGTCTTTTGCCTGCCTTTAGCCTTCCGGCGGATCTTCTCTATCGTATTCATCATCAAATCCCTCGTCCCGCCGCTTAAGTTAACTCCAGGCGTGATCCCGCCTAGAGTTTTAACTATAGGCGGGACAAAATGTTATCTAAGTCAACTGTCTCTTTGATTAATTTAATCACCGTATTAATCTTCACGGTATCCCGCGGACGGATCTTCACCGTCAGGTCATGGATGCAGGTAGCCACATCATAAGTATTGGATTTAGCCAGGAGGACCGGGATCTGCGCATTAGCTAACAGGTTCATCACCGAGTCATCCGGAGTAATCCCGCCGGATAAAACGATCCCCGAAACCTTCAGTCTTTTATCGTCCCCTTCCCGGAAACAACCCAAAGCGGTCATTACCATATCCTCGCGGTCGCCCGGGGTGATCATTAAGGTATCGTCGGCAATATATTTTATGGCGTCGCACGGCTCCATCGCGCCCACGATTACCTGCGAAATCGGACGCTCCAGGTATTCCTTGCCGCAGAGGAGCGTAAAATCCGTCTCCTCCAGGATCTGCTCGATAGTAGGCCAGGAAAGCATGGGGTTATAGGGAACCACTCCCAGGACATCAATCCTTTTCCTTTCCAGGCCCCGGCGGACCAGCCGGTTTATTTTTTCGAATTTTTCCGGCAGGACCTTGTTGATGATCACGCCTAAGACCTTCACGCCCTCCAGCTCAAAAAGCGCCTTGTTCAGGATGATCTCATCGATGGGGCGGCCGATGCCGCCGGAAGAAATAATGATTACTTTTGAACCGACGAGCTTCGCCACCGTGGCGTTGGAATGGTCAAAGACGCTGCCCACTCCGGCGTGCCCCGTCCCCTCGATAATCACCAGGTCGTGGCCGCGAGAAACCCGCCGGAAAGAATCTTTGATCTGCCGGGTAATGGATTCCTGGTCGGGGCGGGCGATATAGCGTTCGGTAAAGCCCTTCTCTACCGCGATTGGGCTCATATCTTTCAAGCCGCACTTTATCCCGCAGACCTCCTCGATCAGCAGGGAATCCTCGTCAATCTTCAGCCCCTCTTCTTCCAGGTAACGTTGGCCGATCGGCTTGATAAAGGCGACTTTTTTAAACCTGCCCTGAAAATTACGGACCAGGCCCAGGGAAACGGTAGTCTTGCCGTCATTCTGCTTGGTCGCAGCGATAAAAATTTTCTTCACCTCAGACACTCTTCTATCTTTGCCTTTAATTCCGCCTTGCTTAAGGCGCCGGTCACCTGATTCGTCACCTTGCCGTTTTTAAAAAATATCAACGTCGGGATGGACATCACTCCGTAATGCGTGGCGGTCCTGGAATTTCCGTCAACGTCAAACTTGGCAATTTTGATCTTTTTGTCGTATTCCCCGGCCAATTCTTCCAAAAACGGGGCGATCCTCTTGCAGGGGGCGCACCACTGGGCCCAGAAATCCACCAGGACCGGCAGACCGGATTCCAGAACTTCCTTTTTAAAGTTAGCGTCCGATAAATGCAATATCTCCATTCTTCCTCTCCGATTATGGCGCCATAATGCTTAGTCAATTAAATAAGGGTTTGATTTTTGTGCAATACAACTCTTATTTAAGTTACAATGCAGTATAAGGGTAAATTTTCCGGCAGGCGATGGTATAAATTATCACAAATAGCCGGCATTTGCAAGGATATTTTACTGCGGCTGATTTAAAGGCGGGTGGCGCCGGGAAAATTCTGGAAGACAAAATGGTAGAGCCGTTCCTTATCCGCGTCGCGCAGGCGGATAAATCGGCAGCCATAGACATGCTTGGCGTTTACCAGCGCGTGCCAGACCACGCAAACCTCGATATTAAAGACCAGGTCAGTGCCGAAGCGGATGATCAACGCGCAGCAGCCAGGGCATAACTCCCTGTCTAACCAGATCTGAAAACCCCGGAAATTCATATCCTTGATGGCGCAGGAGACAAAATCATCCTGGCCTTGCCATTTAGCCGATGCCTCGCAGCCTAACTGCCAGCGCGGCAGCTGCCGGCGCTCGATTTTTTCCTGGCTGATCGGCGGCCTTTTCCTTCGTCTGAAAAACCCCTTGAGCCACATCAACCTATGCCTCCTTTTGAACAATAGAGCAATAGAAAATAGCACGCAAAAGTGCTGTCCAGCCGTATGCCGCAATGATCGCGATGAAGGGCATCATCGGGATGCGCAGCCTTTCGCAAACCAGCCACATCACGTTGATAATCGAGGCGCTGATGAAATACAAAATAACCACCAGCATTGACTGATAATAGAGATTGCCACGCATGCGGACGATGCCGGCAAGCAAACCGATCACCCAAAAGACCATCCAGGGATAACCAAAGGTTTTTCCCGCTGCGGTGAGCGCCTGAGAGCCAAGATATTTCAGGGAACCCGGCCTGGTCATCAGGGACAAAAAGCAGCGCACAGTGACGTTCGCGTAATAAGGGGCCGGCGCCATTCCTTGCGTATAAGGGTCATGGTTACGGGAGTAACTATGCAGCAGACCGATAGGCTCCCCCGCAAGCAGGTTCGACTGGATGATACTGCTGAAGGCGACATCACCAGTGCGCAGATAATTCCTTGCCTGCCATAGCCCTAAAGGCCCGTAAACCAGGGTGAAAAAAATCAAGGCATGGATCAAGCCCCGGCTTAATTTTTCCTGTTTGCGCAGATTCGCGTAAACAATAAAGGCGGCCATTACGCCGCCCAGATAATAGGCCGCCGGCCTGACATACGCGCTGGCCGCCAGGGTCAGGGCCGATAAAATTATAAATTTAATCCTCCCCTCTTTTAAGTAAAAGGTGAACCCTAGCAGGAATAAGGCGATTAGAAACAAAAAGAGCGCTTCGGTAAGAATCATCAAGGAGAAAATCGTAATCGGAAGGTCGAACAGGACAATTACCGCGCTCAACAGCCCTAACTTAGGGTCAATGGCGATCGCTGCCCTGTAAGTAAACAGGGCGGCAAGGACCGTCAAGAAGACCTGTAAGAAGATGATCCCGCCCAGCGGGAGCTTCAGCAGATAATGGAAGACCGCCAGGAAAAGCGGATACCCCGGCGTTCTCCAGGTATCATATTTCAGGACACCGTCAGCTCCCGACCCGATAAACGAGCCTGTCCGGGCCAGCATTTCAGCCGGTTTTAGATAACTGGGCGAATCGTTTTCCATCCTGAGCTGCGGGGCATAAAACGCAGCATAGGCAAAAATACCCAGCTTGATGCTTAGGGCAGCGATAATCAGCGCAAAAAAATACCTTTTCCTTTTTAAGCCCATTTCACTTCGGGTTCGACGACTTTTAACTGAAATAAAAAAATGCTTTGCTGCTATTTTTTACCTCGGTCATGGGGACAAATAACAGTTGTAACATTAGAGGCGGTGTTACCGGCTTTATCCTTTGTAGTTACCGAAACGTTGTAGTATCTGCCGTCTTTATCATTTCCATCTCTCCATGCCTCAAGTTTAACAATCGTGTTAAAATCCGAAATCGGCGGTTCTATGGTTTTATACTCATCATCTACCTTAAAAGTAGATAGCAAAATACCCGATAAGCTGTCTTTCGCCTCTCCGCCAATGGTAACATCTGCCGTTTTGTGATTTGGCGGCCAAAGTAAATTAGGATTTGCGGTGATATTGACTTGAGGCGGAGTTTTGTCAAGATTGACAACTACATACGCAGAGGCGCTGTTGCCAGCCGCATCTATTGCTTGTCCGCCTATATGTTGACCCGCTCCTTCTTGGGTTACATTAACAGGCTCATTGACACTCACTACTCCCGAAAGGCTATCCTCGGCTGTAAAGCTGACTATAACATCAGAATTATTCCAGCCGCTGGCATTTGCCTGGGGCGCGCTTTGAGCTGAAATAATCGGAGGAGTCTTATCTATTTTGACTGTAAAAGATTTTGGACTCTCGGTATTACCAGCATTATCCACTGCATAACAATTAAGAGTAGTTGTTCCTTCGGAAGGAATAGTAATCGAAGCGGATGCCCCGGAAACTGTTCTTTCTTCGAATGTAACTCCGGTTAACGCATAATGAATTTCTTTTACTCCTGTGCCATCCTCGTTATCAGCGGCCGTTAAATTGATAGTTACGTCTGCGCTATTCCAGCCGGCGGGATTGGGTAATGGAGATGGCAAAATCTCAGTTACAGGCGCTACAGTATCTATCACTAGGGATACGATATTTACCGTGCCGTTAGTACGGGTAATCTCAGGCACTGACGGGAAATATACCGCAGCAAAGTTGATTACCTCGCTCTTATCCTGGGCATAGCTGTTCACATTTACGCTGAACGTTACCGAACCCTTTTGTTTTGATGGAAGCTCACCGATAAACCAGGTAATGGCGCGGGTAGCCGGATCGTATTTGCCGCCGTTATTAACTACTAAGGTTGCGTCGTCTAAATTCGCAAGCAAACGGTCGGTAATATAGACTCCGTAGGCATTCCCCTCGCCCTCATTTTCGTAGTTGATAGTGTAACTAAGCTTATCCCCGGGCTTGACATTTCCTTCAGGAGAAACCAGAAGCTCATTAGGATCGTGGCCGGCAAGCGAGCTGCTTATTTGGCTGTTAAACGTAAGCCTTCTTTCCTCCAGAAATATTTCCCATGCCCTTTCTATGGTTTCTGCCGGCTTCCCGCCCCGCCTTAACACCTCAGTTATGCTGGCTCTGATAACAGCTTCTAACTCCTTATCACTATAAAACTTCATCCCGTCTATGGTCCTGATTATTCCCTGGCGTATTTGCCGTTGAGACTCATTTATCCTAAATAACCTTCGCAGACGCTGGCCAAGCCGAGACAAATTATTGCTTATCAGTCTATCTATAATACGCGGGAGAAAATATCTAAGACCATGATAACCAATAGTTTTCTGCTGGGAATAATTTTCGTAGTTGGTTCTATCTATATATCCATTGTCATAGAGCCAAGTTAAAAAATCTCTTTCTTCTCTGATGCTCCGTATAATTTCAGCACCTTCTCTGGTCGTTGCGATAATTCTCTGAGCCGTATCAACGGCCCTTTCGGTTATCTGTCTTGCATTATTTTGCGCATCCCATTCTCCTTCCACAACTGTCGGTGAGAATGACCCGAGCGAAAAATCAGTTGTAACAGCCAACGGAGTTTCAACAACGTCAAAGGATGGCTGTACCGGCTCTGCGCTCTCACGAACATTAATGCTCATTATTGTCTCAACTTCTTCTGCCTGATTGCTTGTCTTTATTTTCACTAAAGCCGATTCCTGCGTATCTCCAGCGACTTCATAATCTATACCGGCTGTTGGGTCAAGCGGCGGAGGCGTCTCTTCGTCTTTAGGTATATAGACAATGTTGCCAAAGGTGGAATTAATGGGGATACCCCACAAGACGGCTCCAGCGACCCTCTTATATACTATTGCTTTTGCTGACAGCTCTGGAATTTGGAAAACCACCTGATGCGCATCTTCCGAATAGTCTGCTCCGGCTGTGCTATCATGAAAACTTACGGCAAAGGGAAGTTTATCAATAAGTTTCACATTTTCCGCGGCCTTTAAACCGTCATTTCTCAGTTCAATAATATAATCAAACGTCTGGCCGCTGCTTAACCTGCTTGGGGCCCAAGTATCAATCTTTAAATCAGGCGCGGGCGTAAGGCCAAGGTCAAGCCTTTCTATTGTCCCGGATAAAATCTTGGGCGATTTATTTTCATCTAAAAAGGCAGAGAGTTTGCCTGAAAGCGGATTCTCAAATAAACCTTGAAATTCTAAAATAGCGCCTGCGTCAAGCTGATTATGGCTGTAACCTTTTCCCTGCTCAAAAGCTGTATTATAGGAAATTATGGAAAATCCTTTGCCTGTGTATTCATTATCAGAAGTAAGACGCAGGTGAGTAAGAATCGCGCTTAAGGGCCCTGTGTATGAGCCATAGGCATTTCCTTCAAAATCTCCCTGATACAGATAGATTTGCGATGTGAAGCTATAAGAAGATTGTGAGGAGATAGTCCCGCCTAAAGCAAGCGCCGCAGAAATGCTATCTGTGTTCAGGCGGTTTAATTTCCAAGCAGCCTCGAATTTGTCAAATGTTCCGCTTCCAGGCGTTGATTCTGAGAGCGCCCCTTCGCAGGTTCCACTAATAAGAAGCCCCGAAATACTTCCTTTCAAATAGAGCTTGTCTCCTTGTGAATCAGGATAAACTACTC
Organism: Omnitrophica WOR_2 bacterium RIFCSPLOWO2_12_FULL_51_8; assembly: GCA_001805895.1. Taxonomy (GTDB): domain Bacteria; phylum Omnitrophota; class Gorgyraeia; order Gygaellales; family Profunditerraquicolaceae; genus O2-12-FULL-51-8. Next base: position 23,115 of record MHHD01000067.1, read on the forward strand.
CCTGCAAATTCCCTCCGTAGGAAGCTCCTTCAAGAGTAGTTTGAAATTCTGCTTCTATAAACCCCTTACCAGAAAAAGGGCCACTGGTAACTGCAGTAAGGTCTAATCTGCTAAAGTCTACTGTGCCGGTTAAATCACCGGTTATCTGGACATTGCTTAGGTTAAGTTTTTGCGTAGTCAATGTCTCTTGAGAAACATTTGCAGTTGAGGATTTTTCTAATAGATTAAAGGTGGTAACGGGTGTATCTAAAGAAATGGGTTGGAATACTATCGTGCCATCCTCGCCCTTTTGGTAGCCGATTCCACCCTTTGCCTCAACTGCGCCTGTTAACGTAGAGGCCTTGTAGTAAACTGCAATCCTTCCGCCGCCTGCTCCACCGCCGCCTCCGGCTGCATTTCCCCCGTTAGAAAGTATTGAACCTGAACCGGCCAATTTCTGGGCGATAATGTAGACACTGCCGCCGCTTCCGCCGCCGCCTGAGAAGATCTCGCCCAAAAAGCTGCGTGATTGCCCATCTACACCATTAGCTGTAATCTTCCCGTTAAGGGTGAGAGTATTATAAATCACAAGACTAATTGCTCCACCGCCAGAGCCTGCAAGACCAGATTTAAGCTGACCTCCGCCGCTCCCCAAATTAGTTGGGGCGGATGCTGCGCCATAAACAACCCCGCCTCTGGCTGTCCAGCCGCCTGCGATTGCCCCATCCCCGCCTTTTCCTCCATAACCAGCTCCGCCGCCGTTACGTCCGTGCACATTACTCTCAGCTGCCCCTGGACCCTGCTGCGCCGGGTAGCCTTTTGTATCGGTAGATATTGAAGAGGTAGAATCAATAGCAAGGTTATCAAGGCTTAAGTCTACCTTTCCTTGAGGCAAATGGGTAAGGACAGAATTATTGTTTAAGCTAAGGTTTGTGAGACTAAAAGTTTCTTCGCCTGAGAGGGTTAAAGTAGAGTTATTTAGGGTTAACGAGGCGATACTTAGACTTTGAGCGCCGGTAACGCTAAAAGAAGAGTTAATAATGACAGAGGCATTGTTAATAATAACATTAGAGGTATCTTTGCTTGAGCCGCTTAAATTAAAAGAGCCATTGGTTAAAAGAAATTCTTGAGCAGTAAGGCTGACATTTCCTTCTGTGGTTACTTGGGAATTATTAAGAATTACTTTATTGAAATTGAAAGGCGAGTCGTTTTCCTGAAACCTAAAAGAATGTCCTGTGTAAAAAATATTATTCAGGGTGTCTGTAAAACATACGGTCCCATCCTCGCCGCTCTGTAA
>MHHD01000068.1 GCA_001805895.1 Omnitrophica WOR_2 bacterium RIFCSPLOWO2_12_FULL_51_8
CATCTCTTCTTCAAGAAAAATATCCAAGCTCCTTAAAGTAGCCAGCTCTCCGGCGGCATCCGGGTCATAAATCATCACCGCCTTGCTGGCGTATCTTTTTAACAGCCGCACCTGCTCCAAGGTAAGGGCGGTGCCCAGCGAAGCCACGATATTCTTCAGGCCTTGCTGAAAAGGCATCAGGAAATCCAAGTAGCCTTCCACTATTACCGCGGTGTCGCTTTCCCGGATAGCATCCTTAGACAGATTCAGGCCGTAAAGGTTCCTGCCCTTGACGTAGACCGGCGTCTCCGGCGAATTAATATATTTAGGTAAAGAGCCGCCCTTTCCGGCCTCGCCCTGGCCAGGTAGGGCCCTTGCCCCAAAGCCTATCGGACGGGATTTAATATCGAAAATGGTAAAAATAATCCGGTTGCGGAAACGGTCGTAGTAGCCGCCGCCGTCTTTAGCCAGGACCAACCCCGCCTTCTCGAGGTGCGCAAGGGTGATATTTTTTACCCGCAGGTAACTCAGCAGGCCGTCCCATTTTTCCGGGGCAAAACCTAAATTGAAGGCCTTAATGCAATCGCGGTCCAGGCCGCGCTTAGCTAAGTAATCTCTGGCGGATAGGCCCTCCGGGGCGTCAAGCTTATTCTGATAAAACTGAGCGGCCAACTCGTTGATCCGGTAAAGCTGGGCAGTAAGATTCGAGACCCCCTGGTCAATCTTCCTCGCTTCCGGCAGGATCACCCCTGTTTTTTTTGCCAGCGCCTCCACTGCCTCAGGGAACGCCATCCGCTCCTGAAGCATCAGAAATTTAAAGGCGTTACCGGACTCCCCGCAGCCGAAACAATGGTAAATCTGCCGGTCAGGCGAAACCATAAAGGACGGGGTCTTCTCATGATGAAACGGGCAGTTGGCCTTGAAGTTCCTCCCGGCGCGCTTGAGCGGGATGTAGCCTGAGATCAACTCGACGATATTGACGCGGCCAAGAATATCGTCCAAAATATTTTCCGGAATGCGCCCGCTGCTCATTTAATTAACCTTAGTCTAATTTCTTTTGATCCTGCGGAAACCCGAACAGCCGGTAACCTGGAAGGTCTCCCGGGAACTTTGCTCTAACCTGTCGAGAAGAAGGTTCAGGCCGAGGGCATCACTAGAGATATGCCCGGCGATGACTACGTTGAGATTGGCGTCTTTTGCTTTTTTGAAGTGCTCTTCGCTCAAGTGCATAGAAACGAGCGTGCGCACGCCTGCCTTATAGAGTTTGTCAAAAACATCCTTGGAGCCTTCGGTGCCGCCGGTCATTTCAATCAAGACCTTGCCGGCAGCTCGACCGGGGCTGCCCAGGATGATGCGCGGCCCGGCGGAAATCGCGGCGGCATCCTGATACTCGGGTATTTTTAACAGGAGCCCGACGATATCCCGGATTTTCCTGGGCTTTTCCTTCCGCATCAAAGCGGTCAGATAATAAAATACGTGGTTATCCGCCGGGGTATGCACGCAGATAAACGGCAGGTCCAACAGCTTAGCCGCATCCTGCGGCCGGGTATGATTCTGCGGCAAAACCCTTCTCTCCACCTCCAACATCCTCTCCTCAAGGAGCTTGCGCGCTACCGGTTCCGGCACGCCGGCCTGCCTTAATAAATCCACCTGCAGCCGCATTACTTGGTACAGGTTTACATAGGCCTTGCCTTCGGGATGATGCGACACCGCCAGATCAAGGCCCTGCTTCTGGCGGAGGCGGTCTGCCAGAAGCAATTCGGCTACTTCGATATCTATGCCGACGATAATCTTCCGCACTTCCGTCTGCGGATCGCCGTAAAGGATGGCGGTGTCGGCATAGGAAGTGATCGGCGTATTTTTCCTGGGGTCGCGCTGTGCCCCCAGTTTTATCACCTGGTTATAAAGAAAAGATAATTTCATCGGTTTAATCTGGGACGGGATTAGAGGATAATACCTGGTCTACTGCTTGGTTAAATTTTTCGTGAGAGATGAATTTGGAAGTTATGTTGTTCCAGATAAGGCCGTATGCCGCCGGGGCGATCCTGACGATCCGGGAAGCAAAATACGAATCAATCACGCTTTGCTTAAGATAATTGATATTGCAGAGTAAAAGCGTGAAGGTCAAGACGCCCAGGATGAGCAAGCTCCGGAATAACCCCAGCAGAAAACCACCCCAGCGGTTAAGGTTAGGGGCCGCCTCCATGACGATATTTTTGGAAAAAAGATTGCGCAATATCACAAAGATTAAGTAACCCGCAATCGCCAAAAGCGCGAAAACGACAAAATCCAAAAAATCCTTAGGGACGATTTTGAGGTATAGCCGTTCCTGCAAAAAAGTCCCGGCCGCGGAATAATAATGCAGGGATAAATAGAGCGAAAATACCGTGCCCAAGAATTTGAAAAACTCAACCGGTAAGCCGTTTTCCGAGGCAATGTAAAGTATTCGTAATAGGATGATTATGACGAACAGGTCTACCCAATTAATCTTACTGACAATGTCATGGAGCATAAGTTAAAGAAGTATAACACATAAGAATATGCCTGTCAAGGCAAGGGAACTGAACTAAACCAGTTGATGGTGCTTTGCAGGCCGTCTTCCAGCTTGATCTTTGGCTCCCAGCCGAGCAGTTTTTTTGCCTTGCTGATATCGGGCCTGCGCTGCCGCGGGTCATCCTGAGGCAGCGGCTTATAAATCACCTGCGATTTTTTACCGATGATCTTCTGCGTTAATTCCGCCAGCTCCAGGATAGTGAATTCGCGGGGGTTGCCTAAATTCACCGGCCCCTCGATACCTGAACGCGCAAGGCGTAAAATTCCTTCCACCAGATCGCTGACGTAACAGAAGCTCCTGGTCTGCGTGCCTGTCCCATAGATAGTCAGAGGCAGGTTATGCAGCGCCTGATAAATAAAATTCGGGACGACCCGTCCGTCTTTAGCGCGTATCCTCGGGCCGTACGTATTAAAAATCCTGGCGATCCGGGCCTTAAGCCGATGCACCCGCTGGTAGGCAACAGTCAAGGCCTCGGCAAAACGTTTTGCCTCATCGTAACAGGAACGCGCCCCCACGGGATTGACATTGCCCCAATAACTCTCTGTCTGCGGATGCTCCAGCGGGTCGCCGTAAACCTCGGAAGTAGAGGCCAGGACAAAAACCGACTTTTTTTCTCTGGCCAGCTCCAGGGCGTGGCGGGTGCCTTCTGAACCAACCCGCAAAGTGGGGATGGGAAACTTCAGGTAATCTTCGGGAGAGGCCGGAGAGGCAAAATGGAGCAGAAAATCCACCCTCCCTTTCACCTCCAGGCCCAACGTGATATCCTTCCGGATAAATCTGAAATTTTTCTCTCTTAAGAGATGCTTGATATTTGCCGGACTGCCGGTAAGATAATTATCTACGGCAATCACCCGCAGGCCTTCCTGAATCAGCCGCTCGCACAGATGCGACCCGATGAATCCGGCTGCGCCGGTAATGACCGCTGTTTTTTTAAGCATTTGTTTCAAAGTATTCCAGGGTTAACTTTAGCCCGTCGATAAAACCTGTCTTCGCCTGATAACCAAGCATTTTCTTCGATTTTGACAGGTCCCCCAACGTGCGAAACACATCCCCGGGGCGCGGGGGCAGAAACTTGATTCCCGGGTCCTTACGCGCCAGGTTATTTAAAATGCGGGCCAGTTCCAGCACACTACAATCCCTGCCTGAGGCCGCATTAAAGACCTCGCCGCTAAAGCCTGTTTTGACAGCGGCAAGGATGTTTGCCTCTACCACATTATCCACATAGGTAAAGTCGCGCGATTGCTCGCCACTGCCATAGATAGGAAAGGGGCGTCCATGCAAAAGGCAATTGATAAATTTGGGGATAACCACCGCATATTCGTCGTCTAAGGATTGCCGCGGGCCAAAGACATTAAAATAACGCAATGAGACTGTAGGCAAGCCGTGGGCAAGGCTAAAAATTTTGCAGTAATGCTCGCCCGTAAGCTTAGACAGGGCATAAGGCGAAACGGGCGCCGGAGGAAAATCCTCTTTTTCCGGGAAATCAGTTGCCTCGCCGTAAATCGAACTGGACGAGGCGAAAACGAAACTCTTCACCTTATTCTCTCTTGCCGCCTCCAGCATGTTCAGGGTGCCGTTGATATTGACCTCGTTGTATGCCGCTGGGTTAAGCAAGGATTTAGGCACGCTCCTTAACGCCGCCTGATGGAGCACGGAATCTATCCCCTTACAGGCCTTCAGGCAAATATTTTTTTCCCGGATATCCCCCCTGAGCAGCTCAAAACGCGGCTTGAACTTGGCGCCGGATAAAAAATAAAGGTTCTCTTTTTTGCCGCTGGAAAAATTATCCAGCACACGCACAAAGTATTTTTCCTTAAGCAGCCGTTCGGCGATATGCGAGCCGATGAACCCCGCCCCGCCGGTAACTAGGAACCTCATCTACCTCGTCCCCAAATTCTTATAACCGATGAATCTTTTTATCTCCGTAACCCTGGTAGACATTGCGCGTATCAAAAATCAACTTTGAGTGCTTCAAGATAAAACTATAATCGACCATAGAATGATCCGTGGCGACGATTACGCAGTCAAAACTACCGAGCATCCTTTTGCTAAGCGCGATCGATTCGAGGTTAATATGATTGATTTTAAGATAAGGGATAAGCGAATCATAATAAGATACCGGCACTTGCCTGGCCATCAAGCCTTCGATAATATCCAGCGAAGGAGATTTACGCAGATCCTTGATATCTTTTTTATAAGTAACCCCTGCAATCAGGATCCTGGATTTTTGTAGCTCAGCGCCGCGCTGCTGCAAAATATTTTCAACGCGCCCTATGACATATTCCGGCATCTGGGAAATGATATCCGATGCCAATCTTATAAAACGCGACTTAAATCCAAAGTGCCTGGCCTTCCAGTAGAGATACAAGGGGTCTTTTCCTGTGCAATGGCCTCCCACCCCTGGCCCGGGATAAAACGGCATGAACCCGAAAGACTTTGTTTTTGCCGCCTTGATTACCTCCCAGATATCTATCCCCATCTTATGCGCCATCATCGCCAGTTCGTCAATCAGGGCGATATTGATCAGCCGGAAGGTATTTTCCAGCAGTTTTACCGCCTCGGCAGCGCGGGCGCTGGATACCGGGACCACCTGCTCAACGATATTGCTATATAATACCTTGCCCAGCTCTGTGGCCTCTGGGGTAACTCCGCCGAGGACCTTGGGGATTTTGCGCAGCGGGAACTTTTTGTTTCCGGGGTCGATCCTTTCCGGGGAAAAACAAAGATAGAAATCCCTGTTGTGTTGGAAATTATGCTTCTCAAAGAGCGGCAGGATAACCTCCTCAGTGGTGCCGGGATAAGTTGTGCTCTCAAGGATAACCAGACTTTTTACTTTTAAATTTTTTGCAATGGACCTTACCGCTTGCTGGATATAGGAAATATCGGGGTGGTATTTCCGCTTTAGCGGCGTCGGCACGCAGATAAGGATTACATCGGTTTCTTTTAAGGCTCCGAAATCATCCGTGGCGCTGAATTTTCCGCTGGCTAAGGCATATTTTAATTCTCCGGAGGAGACATCGGTAATGTAGGATTCCTGCTGCTTAATCCGGCTGACCCTGCCCGGATCCGTGTCGATGCCCAACACCGTAAACCCGCGGCGGCAAAATTCCATGGCCAGGGGGAGGCCCACATAACCCAGGCCGACTACGGCAATCTTTATTTCTTTGCGCGCGGCCCGTTTTTTGAATTCCCGCAGAAAATTATCCATGGCTGCCTCGCCCCACCCCAATACAGGTAAAGCCCAGTTTTTTAAGCTTGCCGAAATCGTAAATGTTGCGGCCGTCAACTATCAGCGGCCGCTTCAGCAGTTTCTTAATCCGGCCAAAGTCCAATTCCTTGAATTCATTCCATTCAGTCAAAACCAGCAGGCAATCCGCGCCGCGGCAGGCATCGTAGGAATCCCGGCAAAACTTTACGCCCTCCAATACCTGTCTGGCCTTGCAAATAGCCCGCGGGTCGTAAACCCTGACATCCGCGCCTTCCCCGCGCAGCTCCCTGACGATATCCAGCGCCGGGGCATTGCGGATATCGTCGGTGTCAGGCTTGAAAGCGATGCCCAGGACAGCGATAACCTTATCCTTGATAATCCAGAGGTTATCCTTGATTTTTTTTAAAACAATTCTTTTTTGCCCCTCATTGACCTCCTTGACGCACTTAAGCAGCTGGAAATCATAGCCGATCTTTTCCGAAATGGAGATGAAGGCATCCAGGTCCTTGGGAAAGCAGGAGCCGCCGTAACCTATGCCGGCATTCAGGAATTCCGGGCCGATCCTCCGGTCTAATCCCATACCGCGGGCTACCTCCAGGACATCCGCGCCCACCTGCTCGCAGATGCGGGAAATGGCGTTAATAAAGGAAACCTTGGTCGCCAGGTAGGCATTGGAGGCGTGTTTGATCAACTCCGCGGATTTGATATTGACCACCACGATCGGGGCATTCAGGGGTTTGTATAAATTGACCAGAATGTCCCTGGCCTTTTTGGATTCCACTCCGATGACGATCCGGTCCGGACGCATAAAGTCGTTGATCGCCTGGCCTTCCCGCAAGAATTCCGGGTTGGAAACTACATCAAAGCCCGCCTTACGTTTGGCATAGGTAGAAACGGTGTGTTTGACCCATTCGCAGGTCTCTACCGGAACCGTGGATTTCTCGACGATCAACCGGTAGCCGTCTAAATTCAGCGCGATATCGCGCGCCACCTTTTCGATGCCGGTGAGGTCAGCCTCTCCATTAGGGAGGGTAGGGGTGCCCACGGCGATAAAAATTGCCTCTGAGTTACGCACCGCCTCGCCTATGCTGGAGGAAAAACGCAGCCTTTTCTTTTTGACGTTATTGGCAATTAATTCTTCCAGCCCGGGTTCGAAAATGGGGACGGTGCCTTCTTTTAATTTATTTATCTTGTCCCTGTCGTGATCCACGCAGATCACCCGATTGCCTAATTCCGCAAAGCATGCGCCGCTGACTAAGCCTACATAACCTGAGCCGATAATGGAAATATTCATCCCTTCCTCGACTTTTTAGACTTTACGGTCCTGACTGCGATCCGGGTTTTGGCTGATGGTATGTCTGGTTATACTCGAATTCCATTTCAGGGAATGCCTTGAGCCTGAAGATCATCCAGGCAGTCTCGCCTTCGCCTCTCTTTACGTTCCAGTTAAAAGACACCTCCCAGCAGTGGAGGTCGCGGGTCAAACTGTATTCCTGCTACCTGAGCCCTCTTTTTAGGGCCGGGTCATGCCCGCGCTGGTAGCGCTGATAAACCGCGAGTTTCCATTTCGGGTTAAACCTCCAGTCCAGTTTATGGGTCAATTCGTTGCCGCCCCTCCTCTGGTAACGTTGGCCAAAACTGTAAGTCCGCTCCGCGGCAAAGGAAAAGTTTATATCAAAGTTGGCATTGGAAAATTTCATATAGTCTGAAACCTCTTTGTTTCCGGAATGGTTATAAGTAGCGTCTCCCACTATGCTCATCCATGGGTATGGCCTGACTTCCAGGTTAAAAATTATATTCGAGAAACTGCTGCCTCTTTTGGCGCCTTCTTTGGGCTTAAAGGTATAAACGGTGTTTATCCTAAGGTCCGCCAGATCTACGCTCTGGCCTTTGCGTTTAGTCTGCAGTTTATTGGAGAGCTCAAGGTTGGCGGTCTGGCTGGTAGTTACAGAATCGCCGAGAAACTGTTTTATCTTATAGTTGGGTATGGTTGGGAGTTTGGTATAGCCATAACTGACCGTAGGCGTAATGATATACCTCAAGTTATTAATTTCCAGCCCCAGGAAGTTGGTCTTCAGGTTAAAGAAACGGTAAATCTTGGTGCTGATATCAGTCCCGGAAGAAAAGACTGTCCGGATGATTGAGGTATTGCCTGAGTCGTCTTTATTGTAGTAGGTATTGCGCGCCTGGACATAGGGGCTAAAACGCAAAAATACTAATCTAAACGGTATGGAGGCCTTATTTGTGGTATCAAACTTGGTCGCGTTCTGGTCATCGCCGGGAGTAGCCGTGGCTATTTTGGAATAGGAATTTGCCAGCTGGTTGATGCTCTCAAAGTAAAACGGCGTATTAGCGATGCGGACGCTGGGCAGGGTATAATTCAGTTCCGGCAGTTTCTCCAGTTGGGTGTACCAGTTATTGACTCGCTTCTGCACGATAAAATCAAATGAGGAATAGTCGAACCCATGATGCGCGGAAAGATACGATAGCGGCAGGGAATCTTTTTCGTATTCGCGGTAGAAAAAATCCTTCAGGATATTATAGTCGGCGCCGTAAATCACCCGCTTGGAATCCACGATTTTATAATATTCGGCCAGGACGTTGGTGCGGTCGGTGGGATCCCATTTATGGCGCAGGCGCACCAGGTACCTCTGGAAGACCTTGGCATTTGCCACGGGCATTTTGCTGAAGGCCTTGGTTTTATTCCTTTCCTGGGTATAATAAAGTTTGAAATCGCCCCTGCCGAATCCCGGCGCGGGAGTGGTATAATTGGCGCCGAAGCCTTCGGCAACCCCAATATATCCCCGGTAATCTAAGAGGACCCTGCCCTGGATATATTGATTGACGTCCGCCCTCCAGATACTCAGGAGATACGGCCCCCATTCCTTACTACTCCCCGGCATAAACTGCACATGCATCAGCGGGTCTTTAAGGCTGTGGTCATACGCCGGCACGTAGAATAACGGCGCCTTATCCACGAAAATAGTGGCGCCCCTGATCTGGACTCTATCATTAGGAAAAAAATTTACCCGCCGGGCGCCGAAACGGTAGTGCGGCCGGTCAAGATTACAGGTGGTAAGATACCCCTTGAAGACCCGGAATTCCGCGTCGCTGATCTTATTAATCGTCCCCCCCTGGCCGAAATAGGGGTTGGAGCGGAAATTCGCGTCCGTGATGGTGCCAACCTTGGCCTCAAAATTATAGCTGATTTTCGCGCCCTCGATTACCCCCTGCGCGTCATCTAAGCGGGCATTTCCTTCGGCGACGCCCTCTTTGGTCTCGGTATTGATGGTCAGCTTCTGGCAGGTCAGTTTGGCGCCCTTATAAGTTACTTCCACGTTACCTGTGGCAACAGCCATCTTGTTATCCGCGGAGTATTCCAGCTGGTCGGCATTGATGGTGATCGGCTTCTTGGCGGCTTCTTCTTTTACGCCGCCGGAGGTGTTTCCTGCCGCCGATTGCGGGGCCGGACTATCTATATTTTCCTGGGCATAGGAGGATAAATTCCAAATTACAAATTCCAAATTACAAAAAATAACCAATAAGCAAATTACCGATTTCCAAAACCTCACTCAGACACTCTCCTTCACTAAAATCCCTGCTCCGATCAGGCCGGCATCGCCGCCCAATCTGGCTTTAAAAATTTTTACGTGGCGCCCCTGCACACTCATCGCCCGCAGCCGGACGGTTTCTCTTACTTGAGAAAATAAAATTTCTCCGGCATTGGCCACTCCGCCGCCGATGACCACCGCATCCAGGTTCAGTAAATTTACTGCGGCCGCCAGGGCAACGGCTAAATGCCTGCCTGCATCCTGCCAGAGCTTCAGCGCTTTCTTATTTTTCATTTTTGCCAAAGCGCTTAATTCTTCGAGCGTGACAGACCGGCCGAAGATTTCCCTGGCATTCCTTCTTATCCGGTTATTTCCTATATACGACTCCAGGCAGGCTATGCCTCCGCAATTACAGCTTGGGCCAAATTCGTTAATCGGCAAATGGCCGAATTCTCCGGCGCAATTATTCGCCCCGCGAAAAAGCTCCCCTCCCAAAATCAACCCTCCCCCTACCCCGGTGCCAAGGGTCAGACAAAGAACATTCTTAAATCTTGCCGCCCGGCCTAACCTGTGCTCGGCCAGAGCCATTAACTTTGCGTCGTTATCCAGGAATACCGGCAGTCTCAATTTCCGGCAAAGGATGGCTTTCAAGTCCACCTCGGCCCATCCGGGGATATTGGGGAAAAAATGCACGATCCCGTTCTTATGGTCTACTGGGCCGGGGAGGCCAAGGCCTATGCCTATCAGGCTCGTTTTTTTAATGCCGCCTGCAGCGATGATGCTGGTAACGGAACGCGCGATTGCCGCGATCAATTCCTCTTTCCTGCGGAAGCGGCGGGTGCCCAGAACCTGCCTGGCCTTAATTTTATATTTGTCGTCCAGCAGCGCGACTTTCAGGTTCGTCCCGCCCAAGTCAACCGCGGCGATATATTTCTTGCTCATTAGTGCAGTATTTTAGCTTAAAAC
>MHHD01000069.1 GCA_001805895.1 Omnitrophica WOR_2 bacterium RIFCSPLOWO2_12_FULL_51_8
CTAAGATTTTATTCGGCTGCTCTGCCTGCTTGATTTTCTCCAGAGCGGTGATTGCGCTTCCCGGCGCAAAGCCTGCCCGCCAGGCATACCTTACCCCTAATTTGTCCGCGAAATATTCGTCCTGCCGGCTGTACCCCAGGGAGATTAAGTTATAGACTGTGCCTGAGGCGTCGGCGATGCTGGAGGCCGCCTCCTGATTTTTGCCTCCGGCGCCGGCTAAGGCAAGCGCGATGATCAATTGGAAGGCCATGCCTGACTGAACCTTCTTTACCGCATGCTTTGCCGCCACGTGCCCCACCTCATGCCAGAGGCCAAAGGCCCGCTCATCGTCATTAAGTTTATCCAGGAGGCCTTTATTGATATAAACAAACCCGCCCGGCAGGGACAAGGCGTTTAATTCCGGATCGTCAATGACATTAAATTCGTAAGGGATATTGGTGCGGTCGCAGACTAAGGCGATGCGCCTGCCCATCCATCTAACGCGCCCTAAATCCGCCGCATCCCGGTAGATTTTTTGTTTCTTCGCTAACTCCGCGGCTACATTTCTGCCCAAGGAGACCTCAGTGGCGTCATTAATCAGGATGACTTCCTTCCTCTGTGTAGCCGGGTTATACACCGTCGCGCAGCCGGAAAGCAATAAACTCAAAATTATCAGTAAGCCTCTTCTCATCTTACGCTACTATCGTAGGGACTGGTACCGTCACTCGCCTGACTCAAGCGGTACCTGTCCCTAAAGTTTCTCCATAATTCTATCGTCATTGCGAGGCACGAAGTGCCGAAGCAATCCCGTTTTTGAGATGCTTCGGTGAATTCTGGTGACATTGGACTTAATTACTGATTAAGCAATATATCTCCAGAATCTGCTACGACGCATTCAGGTATCCTCCCTCTTACAACACCCTTCCTGCCCACAGCTCCTGCAAAAAAATCTTCCACGGCAAAATCATTATCTTACCGTGTATTCTTTTCTCCTTTTCATTGCAGACTACGATTGCCCGCTTCGGTGAATACGCCTGAATAAAGGCCCCCAGGCCGTTCATCTCCCTTTTGCCAACGCGGCTGACCCCTTTTATTTCTATAGCAGCCTCTCCAACGCCAAGCACAAAATCCACTTCCAGGCCGGTTTTTGTCCTCCAAAAATTTATCGCAAAATCTTTGCCCTTATACGACCTGAAGGCGACTATCTCCATAAGCATAAAATGCTCAAATGCCTTTCCAAATTCAGGCCCTTTTTGTTCTCTAATGCTCCGCTTAGTCAAATAACCGGCGACACCCACGTCAAACATATAATACTTCGGCGCCTTGGTGATCACCTGCCGCGATTGTATTTTCTTAAAAGGCTCAACCCTGATAGCCAGAAGCGTATCTACGAGGATTTGATAATTTTCTTTAACTGTTTTGGCGTCTATTCCGCAATCGCGCGCGATGTTGGCATAATTGGTTATCTCGCCATGAGAATATCCAAAGGCGTCAAAAAACCTTGAAAATGCCGGAATGTTGCGTGTCAACCCCTCAGCGAAAACTTCTTCGCGTAAATAATCCTGCACATAAGCTGCTAAAGATTTTTTACAGTCTTCGTCGTTCTGCAAATAATGAAGCGGTATCAGGCCATGATTTAAAACGCACAGCAAATCTACATTCCCGATTTCCCGGCTGGCAAGCGGGAACAGCTCATAGCGCCATGCCCTGCCGCCTAGCAGATTGGCATGCCCTCTCTTTAATTTTCTCGCGCTTGAACCGCAAAGCACAAACCTTAAACCCTTATTTTCTATCAGCCAGTGCACTTCATCAAGCGCCTGGGGAACCTTTTGCACTTCGTCAAGTATTATCGGATTTTTAAGCAGAGACGGCTTTTCCGCCAGCAGCCGCTCGCGCAAAAGCGAGGGGTTTTTGGAAATTTCAAGAAACAGGTCTGTCTTCAAAAAATCATACACTATGCTATCCGGAAACCTTTCCTTTAAATAAGTGGTCTTGCCTGTCTTTCTGGCTCCCCACAAGAATGCCGATTGCTGCCGGGGAAGCTTCATCTCCAACATTCTTTTGATATTCTGCATCTTAGACTAACCTCCATTTTGGTATTACCATAATGGAGTATACTCCATTTTAGTTATTTTGTCAAGCGTGCTTCCAGACTTTTATCATATTGCAGGGACTGCCTCCGTCCCTTGTTGTAGGGACAGGCACCGCCACTTGCCTCCCTCAGGCGGTGCCTGTTCCTTAAGCCTCTTTTTGACTGCCCGCTGGATTTTTTGGGTCCTGCCTTGTGGAAATTCTAGGACATCATACTTAATTCCGAATTATGTAATGTATCCCGGAATTTGCAAAATTTATAAATGCTGAAGTAATTTTTGAGATAAACGATGCAATTCTGGATTAGCGAGAGCGAAGACTCGTTTTTTTACTACCCGCGAGAAATACTCCTTTTCGGTTTTTGTTAACTTCTCGTTACGTAGTTTCTTCAAAAACAATTCCTTTTGTTTCGGAGAAAAAACCTGTGAGAGCGAATATTCAAGCCCCATCGCCTCTTTTGCCGAAAGAAGATCGTCAAGATGGGCCTGCGTCTGCCTAAAATAATTATTGAATGTTACCTTTACTCTCTGAACAGACATAACGTCTCCCTGGACAGCAAAATCCCGGTTATTTCTTAAAGCCGAAAGGCACCTCTCATAATGCTGCCTCAGATCTTTCTTTTTGAAGAGCGCATATAGCCTGTCAGCCCAGGAAAATTTTAAGCCCAGTGTCTTATAAAGCGCAAGTGAAAATAACACTAATAAGCCAAGATTTAACTTATCAGAAGGCGCTCTAAGATATCCCTCCGTTTTATAGTAATCAAACAACCCCTTCTCGGAGCTATTAGCCAAAGCAACCGGAAATCCTTCCCAGAGCTTCATCTCGTGAGATTTAACCAAGTCTGCGAGGGTTAAATTAACCTCTGCCTCTTTCTCCGCTTCTAAAAGCGGAAAACCCAATGCCGCTAATCTTTTTAAAAGATTCTCTTTCCCCATTCTATGCCGCTTCCTTTTTAATCAATCTTAAAAAATGTCCCCAGTTTTTAATTATACTTTCTTCGGATACATCATAAGAGGCCGTTTCCCGAAATCGCTTTTCCAATTTCGCCAGATCTATCTCGCTTCTTTTACTCTCCATACAATATATTGTATAAATATATACAATTCTCTGTATTAAAGTATACAACAAAACCTAAATTTGTCAAGGGGGTATTTTCTCACCTCTCGAGAAAAAGGGAACGTTTCTTTCCGGAACAGCTCAAGGGCAGCTTCCTGAACAAAATGGAAACTGTCTGTCTAACCTGTCTAACCTTTGTCTAACCTCCTTTTTGTATAGTAACCGATTGAATAGACGTAATAAAACTACTGGGAAGAATGGCTCTTATAGCGCCAAGGAGAATATAGCCATCTTTTTCCTTGGAAGAGAATTCTGATCCAGTTATATGTAAAAAAGCAATCTCATTTATCTTTACCGTATCTACTATCTTTACATTTATCACCATATCGATATGGTGTTCTGTAACTTCATAATAAATGTCATAATGTTACTCTTCCGGGGACACCCTGCCGATTGGATTCTGGGGTGTCCCCAAGATGGACCAAGATGGATGCTGCTGCCTTGACGATGTCGTTGACGGTAATCGCCTGCAGGCAGGTAAATTGCTTAACGCAGTTATGCGCCAGGCATTCGATACAGCCGACATCTTTATGCAGGACAAAACTCTGCTTGCCTAACGGCCCCCAGCGCCGGGGGCTTAAGCCATCTTGGGCCCGGCCAAAGATGGCGATTACCGGCACTTCCAGCGCAGCGGCGATATGCATTGGCCCGGAATCATTGCAGATAAAAATCCGGCAGCGCTTTAAAAGGCCGGCTAATTGGCCAAGCGAGGTCTTCCCCGCCAGGTTTATCGCCGGCTGATGCATCTTTTCCTGCGCCTGTTTTGCCAAGGCGATATCTTTCGGCCCGGCGACGATCACCACCCGCAGGCCGTAATCCTGCGCCAGCCGGTCAGCCGCCTGGGCAAAGCGCTCCGGCGGCCAGATCTTGGACGGACAGCTGGCCCCAGGATGGATTAGAAGCAGTTTATCAGAATCCTTTACCCCCTGCTGGCGCAAAAATTCCGCTGCCCAAATTTCGGCTTCCTTTCTTAGCGGCATAAAAATGGCTTTATCTTGCGGCTCGATGCCTAAATGCCTGACCAGGTCCAAGCTATATTCCAGTTCATGTTTTTGCCCCAATTGTTTTTTATGCTCCAATCTCTCAGTAAGCAAAAATCCCATCTTGCGGTCATAGCCGACCCGGCGCGGTATCGCCGCCAAAAATGTTACCAGGTGCACCCGGTTCGTCGGATGCAAAACCAGCGCCAGCTCAAACCTTTTTTTCTTTAAATTTTGGGCAAACTTCCAAGATCGAGCCCAGCCACGGTGCTTGCCTTCTTTGTCGTAGATAATCGCCTCATCCAGATAAGGATTGCCGTCCACGATATCTTTGCCCTGGGGTGAAACCATCATCGCGATATAGGCAGAGGGGTATGCCTCTCTTAAGGCATTGATGACCGGAGTGGACAAAAGCACATCGCCGATCCTGTCGGTGCGCACGATTAAGATCCGCTTAAAAATATCTCTGGGTCGTGGGTCTTGGGCCGTGGGTCGTGGGTCAAATATATTTTTCACCTGTCTTAAGACATCGCCGGGCTTGATAAAATGCAGGCAGTTCAGGTGGCCGAAGCGGCACTGCGCCTTTTCGCAGGGCCGGCAGGCAATTTCTTTTTTCACTACTGCCTTGATCTCTGACCAAGGGCCGTATTTTGCCTCGTCAGTCGGACCAAAGATGGCGACAGTAGGGATATTCAAGTAGCTGGATAGATGCAGCACCGCGCTGTCATTGCTCAAGACGCAGGCGGCACGCTTTAGCAGCTGGGCAAGCTGGGTAAGGCTGGTCTTTCCGCAGAGGTCGATTAGCCGGTTGGAATAATGCGCATTGATATACTTGGCCGCCGGCAGATCGTCTTTATCACCCGCTAAAATTATCCGCGCGGAAAATTCTTTTTCCAAAAGGGGGGGCAATTGCGCGAATTTATCCTGCGGCCAGCGCTTCACCTGGCTGCGCGCCCCCGGCGCAACCACTATTATCTTGTCGGCGCTGGTGATATTATTTTCTCTGAATATGTTTTGAATATAATCTTCATCCTGTCGACTAATCCAAAGCGAATGATTCCCCGTAACATTTGGTAACCTTTGGTAACTTTTAGTAACCTTTAGTAACCTATGCAAATGCCTATCCCTCATATGCGCTATACTTTTCGGCGCAGAAATCGGCGCAGTCCTGTATTTTGCCGGCAGGAGCAGGCCGAAGAGGGTATTGCGCAGGTCAACCACCAAGGTGAATCCCTCTTTTTTCAATTCCTGGAACAGCCGGAAATTTTCCTTCCAAGTAGACCGCTTATGATAAATGACCAGCCGGGAAACCCTTGGATTATGCCGGAAGATTTCTTCGGCGCGCGGCCCGGCGATTACCGTAATCTCTGCCTGCGGGAAACTTGTGGCCAAACAATCCAATACCGGCAGGGTCAAGATTACATCGCCGATGTTGCTTAAAGTGATAAAAAGAATCTTATCAATCATATTCCTATGTTACTATTTTTTCCAACACTTCATCCGGCGTGATCGCCTGCATACAGCGGTTATCTTTACAATTAACTTCGTAACAGGGAATTTTACAGCCCACGTCCTTCTGCAGGACGATGGTGTTTTTATACGGATATGGCCCGGTTACCTCGACCGACGTGGGCCCGAAAAGTGCGATGATTTTTTTCGCCCCCACGCAGGAGGCGATATGCAGCGGCCCGCTATCGGCGCTGACAAAGACATCCGCCCTCCTGATCAACGCGCCTAACTGTTTCAGGTTAAAAGCGCCGCAGCTAACAATCGGCCGCTGTTTCATCCTTGCCATGATCTCCTCGGCGATCTTTGTGTCGCTATGGGAGCCGGTAATCACTACCCGGCAATTAAGCCGGTTGATTAATTTATCCGCCAGCTCCGCCCAGAATGCCGGCGGCCAGCGCTTAGGGCACCAATTCCCTCCCGGGTTGAGCGCCGCCACAAATTCCCCTTTTTTTACCGCTTGTTTTTTGAAAAAATTCTCTACGAAATCCGTATCTGCGGGGCCGATAAAGAATTCCGGGAACCGGTCTTCGACTTTCAGGCCGGCGGCGTCGATAATCTTCAGGTAATAATCGATGCGGTGCAGGCTGTCTTTCTTGGGGGGATGGATTTTTTTGGTGAGCAGGAACGCCCGCTTGCGGGTATAGTAGCCAATCCTCTCGGTGATGCCCGCCAGCCGGCAGATCAGCGTCCGGCTGAATGACCGGTGCAGGAGAAACACCGTATCAAACTTTTTGGATTTCAACTGCCGGACAAAGCTTAATTTGGGCAACACGGATTTGTGCCGGTCATGCTCGTCAAAGATCATGATTTCATCCAGATGGGGATTGCCTTTCAGGACCGGATAGCAGCGGCTGGGGATGACACAGGCAATAAAGCTGTCCGGAAAATTCCGCCGGATATTCCTGACGGCGGCGGTAGAAAACAAAACATCCCCCAGCCAGTTAACGTTAAAAATCATTATCCGTTTCCCTGGAGCGTTGATCATCTTTTCCGGCCCTCCCGTACAGCGGTATAAAAACCGCTGGCCTCCAGCCCAAAAACGAATAGATCGTCGGAGCTTGAGGAAATACGCAAACGTTTCAGGGCAAAGACGTCCATATTGGAAAACCTTTTCCCGGGGCTGGTCGCCACCGCCAGCCGGTAGCCGGCGTCGATGACCATTTGCCTGATCGCGCCGTTAAACCTGCCTTCGGGATAACTGAAGGAATTTACCTTCCTCCCCAGTCTCTCTTCGATCATCTTCTTGGAATCAAACACGCACCTCCGTAATTCCTCACCCAGCGGGATATTGATCAGCGGCTCAGCCGACAACGAGTGGCTGCCGATGGAGACCAGGCCGGAATCCTGCATTTCCTTCAGTTGCCCCCAAGTCATCTTATCGCCCCGGGGCCTGCCGACCTCCTCCGTAATCACAAACATCGTCGCCGGCACTTGGTATTTTTTCAGGATGGGGAAGACGGTGGTATAATTATCTATGCAGCCGTCGTCAAAGGTGATTGCCAGGGTGCGGGGAGGAACCTTCTTCCCGGAACGGATCAAATCCGCCAATGCCTCTAAGCTGATAACATTGAAGCGCCTCTGCTTTAAAAAAGCCATCTGGCGGGCAAAAGAAATTGGGGTAATTGTCAACGGATCGTACGAATGCGCGTCCGGGATTACCGAATGGTACATCAGTATGGGCGCTACATAGGCCTTATTCGCCTGGAGCGCTAAGAGCGCCGCTGACAGGGAGAGCGCCGCCAATCCTAAAATTATTTTTTTCGCTTTAAACATTCCGCGTAAAGCCTTTCTGTCTCATCCACCATCGCCTGAAAGCCAAAATTGCGGCGGATGAATTCCCGGGCATTGTTTCCCAGGGACTGCCTCTTCCGCGCGTCATTCAGTAAATCCGTGATCGCCTGAGCCAAACCCGCGGCGTCCCGTGGCCTGACTAATCTGCCGGTTGAGCCATCCTGGATCAGGGCCTTGATCCCGCCGATATCCGAACCCACTACCGCGGCCCCGGAGGCCATTGCCTCCATCAGGCCTAAGCCCAAGCCCTCTTGCAAAGAAGGCATGACAAAGACATCCATGACAGAAAGCGCCTCTGCCGTATCGGCAACGGCGGGAATAAAAAAAATATTCTTCTCGACCCCCAGCCGCTTAGCCAGGCCGGCCAACTCCGGCTGGATCCTGCCTGTCCCCACAATCATTAACTGTGCCGCGGGGATTTTTTTTAAGACCTCTTGCATTGCCTCGATCAGGTAAATATGCCCCTTCACTGCTGAGAGCCTGGCCACAATTCCCACCACCGGCCCCTCGCCTAACCCAAACTTTTCCCTTACTTGTGACTTGCCTGTCCTGAGTCCCTCGACTACGCTCGGGATAAACTCCGTCGAAGGATGACTTGTGACTTGCGACTTAAAATTCTCCACCTCTATCCCGTGATAAATGAGACGGATATCCGCCTCATTCAGTCTAAAATCTTTTACCAGATGGTCTTTGACCTGCGCACTGACGGCCACGACCTTACTGCCCCAACAGGGAAAAATCCTGCGGGAAAGCCTGGCCCTGAAAAATCCGTGACAGGTGGAAACATATGGCTTGCCGGTAAAGCGGCTTAACAGCCAGCTCAAGACCTGCGTTACGCGCGTATTCGCATGGATGATATCAATGCCCTTCTCCTGAACTTCTCTTGCCAGTCTGAAAAAACTCAAGATTACCCGGGGGCTAAATTCGCATTTGGTCTTTATCGGTATAGCTAAGTGGTTAATGCCGGCTACCTGGAAACGAGGTAAAGCTTCTCCTCCGGAAGAAACAATATAAACCTGATGACCCTTGGCCTTGAGCCCTTTGGCTAGCGCCAAGACGTAGCTGGTAATCCCTCCGGTATTCAAGTGTGTAGTGAGGAAAAGAATATTCATAAGAGTTTAATCACCGCTTCCAGCACCTCTTCGGGCGTAATCAGCGCCATACACTTCTGGTCCCTGCACTTTGGTTTGTAACAAGGGCCGCAGGCCAGGTCTTTCTTGATCAAGACATACTTTTTTGCCGGCGGCAGGTGCCGCAAGGGGTCAGTCGGGCCAAACAGCGCCACAAAGGGAGTGTCTACCGCCGCGGCAATATGTATCGGCGATGAATCCGCTCCGATAAACACCGCGCAGCGCTTAATCAGGCAGGCCAGCTGATTCGCCGAGGTCTTGGCGCAGGCATTGATCAGTTTCGTATTCTTCACCATGCCCTCTAGGCAGCGGCAGGCGGACAGGTCCTTCTCGGTACCAGTGACCGCCACGCGCAGGCCGCGCCTGCCCAATGCCTCGCAGAGCTTTGCCAGGTGCTCGAGCGGCCAGTTTTTGCTCAGCCAGCGCGAGCTGGCGCCCAGAGTGACGCCGATAATTTTCTGCTGGGGCTTAAGCCACTGCGAACTCAAGAAATCATCGATATAGCTTTTGTCTTCTGCGCCCGGCCAGAGCTCTAAATGAATTTCGGTTTTCATTTGAGCCGGCGCCCATTCGATACCCAGCATCTTCAATACCCGGAATTGATGTTCTACCGGCGGCAGCGGAGCCTGATCAGGCTTGACGCGGCGGTTTAATAAAAAGGATAGTTTTCTATTTCCGTATCCGTAACGTTCGGGCGCCAGGCTAAGAAAAGACAAAATATGGCTCTTGCGGTTATTCTGCAGGTCAATCGCTAAGTCAAAATTTTTCTTCCTTAACCGGCGGCCCAGGCGCCAGAGTCCCAGCAGCCCCTTGTCTTTATCTTTGAACCCGGCCACCAGCAATTCGTCTATGTAAGGGCAGCGCAGCAGCAAATCTTTCGACTCCTCGCCGGTAAGGACGCTGATCCGGTACCCGGACCCGAATTTCTCCCGGATCGCCTTCAGCGCCGCGGTGGACAAAACGATATCGCCCAGAGAGCTGAATTTTATAATCAGGGCCTTGGCGCTGCTTAAGGCTTCCCTGTATACATCCAATGTGCTTTTCACCATCAGCTCAAGGTTATATTTTTCCTTGACCTTCTCGTAGCCGTTTTTGGCCAGACCTGCCGCCAGCTGCGGGTCCCTGGCTATTCTGACGGCCGCCTCGGCCATCCTCAGCGGGTCAGCCGGAGGGACCAAGAGGCCGTTGATCCCGTTTTCAATGATGTCTACCACCCCGCCCACTTCCGTAGCTACTACCGGCACGCCGCTGGCTTGCGCTTCGATAATCACCCGGCCAAAGGCCTCGTGGGTAACCGTAGCCAGGACGAGGAGGTCTAAGTGCGCGTAAATTGCCGCGATATCCGCCTGGGCGCCTAAGAATTCGGTGCAATGCGCCAGCCCCAGCCGCTTGACTAAGATCTCTGCCTGTTCCTTGTATGCCGCCTTTGTGCTGGGGGCGTCTCCGACAATCCAAATTTTCAACTGCGGCACGGCCTTTACTACCTGGGCCATCGCCTTAATAAAATACAAGTGCCCTTTAAGCGGAGTAATCCTGCCGACGATGCCGACATTAAACTCCTGGCGCCTTTTCTTTTCCGGGCTGACGAATTCAAATTTTCCCAGCTCCACGCTGCGGGGGACCAGTCTAATCCTCTCATGGGGAACGCCGAAATCTTCGATCATATGCCGGGCGATGCAATTACTCAGCGCAATCACCCTCCTGCCCCAGCCCATCACCCGGCTGAAAAAATGCCTGCTGTAATAGCCGTGGCAGGTGGTAATAAAGGCCCGGCCGGTCCTGCGGCAGGCAAAATAGGCGATCCAGGCCGGCACGCGGCTGCGGGCGTGCACGATATCGATGTCTTCTTTCCGGATGATCTCAACCAGCCTTGGCACGGCCCTGATGATCGAGACAAAGGATTTCTTCTGCGCCGCAAGCTGATAATGTATTGCCCCGGCCGCCTCCAGTTCCCCGACTAATCCTCCGCCGGCAGAGACCACCACTGCCTTGTGGCCTAACTTGACCAAAGACCTGGCCAGGTCCAGCGTTCCGGTCTCCACTCCGCCGACGTTAAGCTCCGGTAAGATCTGCAGGATATTCATGTTATATCGTTCTCTTTATTGCCTCCCTGACCGCAAGGTTATCCGAGACCGCCTGAATCTGCGGCTTTTCTTTCCAGATCTTTTCGATACTTCGGCTCAAACAGCAAGCTTCGGTAAGGTAGGCATATTTCTTTCGCGAGAATAGCCCCAGGAACCTGGCGTGCTTCTTGTCTAAGCCTCGCTCGCGGAATATCAGGACATATTTTCCGGCGGAGGCGGCCTCGGAAATCATGGAAATGCTTTCCGGAGAAGCGACCACGACCGAGCTTAAAGAGAGGATGCCGCCTACCGCCTCCGGGATATTTTTTTCGTTGGCAATCACCAGCAATTTACAACGCGGATATCCCGCAAGGTTATCCTTTACTAAGCGCTCAACCTGCGGCGAAGTGCGCCGGGAGGTAGTAACTAAAATACCGGCGTTTAGTTTTTCCGCCGCTGATTTTACCTGCGCCAGCGCCTCGGATACGGTTTCCTGCCGG
Organism: Omnitrophica WOR_2 bacterium RIFCSPLOWO2_12_FULL_51_8; assembly: GCA_001805895.1. Classification (GTDB taxonomy): domain Bacteria; phylum Omnitrophota; class Gorgyraeia; order Gygaellales; family Profunditerraquicolaceae; genus O2-12-FULL-51-8. The sequence continues at coordinate 11,160 of MHHD01000069.1, forward strand.
AGGCGGAAATTTTTTGCGTCCCCTCCCAGGACCAGGCCGATAAACAGGTCTCGCGGCTTAAATTCCCAGCCCTGCGACTTAACCAGCTGAGCGCCCTGTTCCTGCAGGTACCCCTGGTCAATTAAATTCAGCGCGCCGCTGGTAACGATAACATTCCTGCGCCGGGGCGGCCGGTCGTGCCGCGGCATGACCACCAGGTTGAATTTTCTGCTGCTTAAAAAACCCGGCCGCATGATACAGATGGACTTGGCTAAATTTTCCCTGCTCAATAAAAAATTAACCGGCGCCAAAGACGAGCCGCAGGAGATGATGAAATCCGGTTTCTTCCTGATCAGGGAAAGATAGTTTTCTCCCTTCAACGTTCCCCTCAGGCAGGCGAGGCAGCCCTGGCAGCTGTATTTGCCAAAAAAACAGCCGCTTAGCCCCAAGAGCGGCTTCGCCAATTTATGCTTGAATTTTACTTCCACGGTCTCGATGCCGGCATGGATCCCGCGTTCGCCAAGGCAGTCGGAGAGGATCCGCGCCGCTGCGAGGGACTGACGTAAGTGCCCGGGTTTATTGTCGCTTAAGATCAGGATGTCGTTCTCTCTGGAATACTTCCAGGCCTTATAGGTCCAGAGGTATTCCTTAGGGTAGCGGCGGATATACCTTTCAAAGAGGCGCACCACCTCCTGCATGTTTTCCCGGATGTCTTTCTGTTGGTCGCCGCTCTTTTTTATTTCAAAAGGCGGGGTAATGATCGTCTTAATGTAAGGGCCTTTGACGCGGGTGTAGAAAGAAGGCAATAACACTGAGCCGTATTTCAAGGCCAGCCTCACCGCGCCAAATGGCATCGAGGCGTCTTTGCCGAAAAATTTCACCGAGATGCCTCTCTTACCGCCCTGGTCAGCGGTCATGCCGATGGCTTCGTTATTTTTCAGGGTCTCCACCAATTGGCGCACCTGATCCTGGCGCTGGATCAGGCAGCATCCTTTTTGCGTACGGTAAGAATTCAACAGTGTCTCCAGCCGCGGGTATTTCTGGCCGCGCACGAATAATTTAAAAGGGAAGGCCAGGATCGCCGAAATGATATTGGACAGCTCCCAGCTGCCGGCATGCACCCCCAGGAGGATCACGCCCTTTCCCCTGCGGAAGCCCTCGGTAATATGCTCCTGCCCCTCAACCTGAATGTATTTCTTCATATATGCCGCATCGATCAGGGGGATGAAAAACATTTCCATGAAACTCTGGCCGATATTCTCATAGAACCCTTTGGCGATAGAGCGGATTGCCTCCGGAGTCATCTCTTCCCCGAAGGCCTTCTTGATATGGGCATAGACGACCGCCTTGTGCCGGAAATCAAAGCAATAGAATAATGAGCCGATGATCCTGCCCAGGAAGACGCAAAAGCGCAAAGGCAGCAGTCTTAACAGCGGCCCGATTAGCTTAAATACCGTATATCCGACGTAGTCGAGTATGGAGTCTCTGTTCATCGTTCTCGCTGAATTTTAAAGCGATGCGTAAAACATAGAGCCGTGGGTCGCGGGTCGCGGGTCGCGGGTTATAGGTTAAAGAGGGCAGGTTATGCAGGCGGGCGGCGTCTTTTTCCGTCGTCAGAATAACGTCGATCCCCTTTTCCTTTGCCTGCCGCATCAGTCCAGCGGCTTCCGCCGGAGAATAATCGTGATGATCGTCAAACCTGAAAGATAGCGCGATATTTATTCCCAGAGAACGGACTGTTTGCTCAAATGACCCGGGGTCGCCGATGCCGGAAAAGACAGCCGCGCTTCTGCCTTTGAAGCTTTGCAGGTTTAATAATTCCCACCCGCCCCCGAAAGGATAAAAGCCTTCCGGCTCATGGCGGGAGCCGATAATCATGGCGCAGGGATTAAGCCGCTGCAGATAATCATTTAATTCCTGCGCCGGAGGCGCCAGATTTATTTTGGCCAGGATGATCACGTCGGCGCGCCTGAGGGAAGACAACGGCTCGCGCAGGATCCCGCGCGGCAGGAGCCTGCGGTTTCCAAAGGGATTGGCCGCGTCTACAACCACGATCTCCAAGTCCTTTTTAATCTTCCATTGCTGAAACCCGTCGTCAAGGATTAAGGTATCCACGCCGAATTCCTGTAAGGCGCGCCTTGCCCCGCGGATGCGGTCGCTGTCCACGCACACCGGCACGTCTTTAAGATTCTCCCGCAGCATCCGCGGCTCATCCGCCTCATCATTTTCCTTGACCCTTGACCTAATTCTGTATCCCCTGCTCAACACCGCTACCTTGTGCCCCTTCTGTTGCAGATAACGCGCCAGGTATTCCACTAAAACTGTTTTGCCTGTCCCGCCGAGAGTGATATTGCCTACGCTGACCACCTTGCCGCCTAATTGACATGGCCTAAGCCGGTAAAAGAAAACTAAAATTTTGACGGTTAGGCCGTAGACCAACGAGAGGATAAACAGAAAAAACTTGGCCAGGCCGCCAAAGAAGCCTCTGTCTTTATCCGTGGCTAAAACGTAAAGCCATCTGTTGAAAAGACGCAAGATGATCGCAGATTTTATTTTTTTCTCTGTGCTCATCTGTTTCTCCTCGTCTGCGATCATCTGTGTATAAGCTATTCGGAGGACATAAAAGAGAGGTTTCTTTCGATGAATTCCAGCAGTTTCTGCTGGGCCGGAGAAGAGAGATTGCAGAATTCTACCCCTATCCCGGGGTGAGCATGCGGCTGGACCTGCTTATCCGCCAGCCAGACCACTTTGGCCTCTAGCTCCAGCTCTTCATCCTTCGGGGGGAGTTTCATCTTCAGGAGCACTATATCTTGCAGCTTGAACTTGTCGCAGCCAAAGATGAATGCCCCCACCGCGCTGAGATTAATGATATCTACCTTCAGGCATACCGGGCTTCGTCCGTATTTGGCTTTCAACTCAATTTTTATATCCAGCGGCAGGCGCTTGAAGCGGCGGCGCAGCTGCATTTTCTTGATTTTGTCGATAATCTTGTCTTCCTTGAAGCTGTTCACCGCCAGGTCTTCCGAGGCGTAAATTTCGATTACACGGTCAATACCGGCGATGGCCAGGGTCCCCCGGATGTGCGCCGCCAGATTCAGGAATTTCATCCTCCCGTTGCTGTTCACCACTTCCTTATAGGCGATCACGATCGCCGAAACCCCAAAATAATCCACAAACTCCACCTCTTCGAAATTAAGCAGGATGTCGTTGTAGCCGTCGCGGACGCACTGGCCCACTGCCTCTACTAAATTCGCCGCGTCCACGTCTATGCGGCCTTCCAGATCCAGGATGACGATATTTTCTTTTTGCCGAGCCCTAATCTCCATTAAATGAGCGCTTGACTTACGAGCACGCCAGTGCGAGTAAGTCAATGCGCGAATTTATCCCGAGCATATGCCAAAAATATCGTTAGAGATTTTTGGCATGCTTATGCGAGGGAGAATTCCACACCTTAATGCTCACTTCCGGATTTCCCTTTAATGTATTATGCACCGGACAGTTTTTAATAAATTCTAACAGCGGCCCAAGCCTGCGCTCCTCAAGCTGTGCGCCGCCTAAGTCCAGGTATACATTAATCTGCCGGAAACGCAGCGGCGGCTCCTGAGACAGTTCTGCCTCCACGCTCAGCTTAAAATTTTCTACCGCTAACTTAGCGCCTGCGGCGTATTTACGGATGTAGACGCCGATACAACTGCCTAAACCCGCCAGCAAGGCATCTAAAGGAGTAAAACCGCTGCCCTTGGCATCGATGAGCAGCTGAGCGCCGCCTGCCTTGGCCTGAAAAACAAGGTCTTTCCTATGGCTAACCTCTACTTTATACACGGCTCTATCCCCCGTGTTCTCATTATAGCACAAATTCCCGGAGAAGCTCCAGATTCCTTTGGGTGGCGCCCCGATTCTCCAGGATGACCCCGCTGGCGCGGCTGGCCAGGCCAGCGGCCAGGACGGGATTGCCCAACAGCAAACTAATTTTTCCTTTCAGCTCTTCCGCGTCAGCCGCCATCAACGCGGCGTCATTTTTGAGGAATAATTCGGCGATGTCGCGGAAATTAAACATCTGCGGCCCGAAGACCACCGGCTTTCCCGCCGCCGCCGGCTCCAGGATATTATGCCCGCCTTTTTTTACCAGACTTCCGCCCACAAATACTATATCCGCAGCGTTATAAAAAGAAGCCAGCTCCCCTAATCTATCCAAGATGAAGACCGCGCCGCTAGAACAGGCCGGGCAATTACCTGGCAGCCCGGACACCAGCATGGCGCGAAAACCAAAGCGCAAGACAATGTCCGCGATGGCCCGGCTCCTTTCCGCATGGCGCGGGGCAAGTAGAAGCCTCAATTCCGTAAATTCCGCGCGCAGCTCTTTGTATACCCCCAGCAATATTTCCTCTTCGCCGGGATGGGTTGACCCAGCCACCCACAACCGTTCTCCTGAGTTGAGCCCAAGCTTAAGCCTGTAATCTGTGTAATCATTTTTGTAATCTGTGTAATCGTTCAAATCAAACTTCATATTGCCGGTTACCTTCACCTTGTCCGAACTCACCCCCAAGCGCGCTAACCTTTCGGCATCGCGCGCTGTCTGCGCGCAAAAAAGGCTTATCTTGTTTAAAACCGGCTGCAGTAGCCACTTAATCCTGCGGTAACCGCGAAAAGAACGGTCCGAGATCCGGACATTGAGGGAAACGATCGGCACATTTTTTTTCTGCAGCGCCAGGATAAGGTTAGGCCAGATCTCCGTTTCCACGATGATAAACAAAGAGGGATTTATTTCGTTGATTACTCTTTTTACGATGAAACTAAAATCCAGCGGCAGGAAGGTGACCAGATCGCCCTCCCCGGCCATACTTTTGGCGATTCTATTGCCAGTTGGGGTAACGGTAGAAATAACAAATTGCTTGTCCGGATACGATTTTTTAAGCCTGGCAAAAAGAGGCCTGGCCGCCACGACCTCGCCGACACTGACGGCGTGGATCCAGATCGGCCGCCCAGGTTTTAAACCCTGCGGCAGAAAACCCAGCCGCTGCCAGAACTCAGGGTGAAACTTCCGGCGAAAAAGATAGATAGGCAGATAGGCAATGGCAATGATTAGGAATATAAAGTCATAAAATATAGGCATGGAATTCGGAAAAGACACCACAGACAACCACTACATTTATCATTTTTTTACAACTCTGCTTAAACTTCCAATGCCTCATATTCTTCCAAATGTTTTTTAGGATCGAGGTTTATCCAGCGATGGACAGCGAGACTGCGGATGGTCTGAGCAACTTCCTGTTTATCATACTCGGGTTTGCGACGTTTCTTCCATTCCAGGACTTCGTTAAGGACGTCTTCCTCCGTGGGTTTACCTAGATGTTTAACTTTCATTGTCTTCCAGGCAAAATGAACTGTTGCGGCAATTTCAGCTTTATGAGTATTAAGCCGGCAGAATAAGTCAACTAAACGCTCAATTGTATCCTCTGATTTTTCAATGTCAGAGGCAAACATTTTGCGTGCATCTTCAAAGGTCTTCCCAGCTCTCACCCTAAACATATTGCCTTGTTTTTCCTCTTGGATTAGCCCGTTGTTTGAAAGTTTTGTTAATTTGATTTTTAACTCCTCAGAAAAAGGCCCATAACTGGAACGATAAAAGTGTAAATCGGTATCCAGACCCAATAGTGTCCCGAAATAACATATCTTCTGGAATGTAGTCCGGCCAACTGGCCAATGATATGGCATTTTTTCTAAACGGCGCAATGCTTCCAGAATAACGATAAACCCGGATTCAATCTTTGACTTGATGCTAACTTTTTCTTCAGCTGTCTGAGCTTCACTTGGATTGGCAAGAAATTCTGGCTGTAACTCTCTGCTAGGAGTGCCAGTTGGGGCATAAAGCTCAACCGGGATATCTAACTTGTTTAAATGCCGGTAAAGCGTAGGCCCGACTATACGCCAATCTAACGCGCCAAGCCCGCATCCCAAAGGCGGGACAGCCAATGATTCCACTCCCCATTCCTTATAGCGCTCTTTAAGATGCTTTAACCCTTTTTCTATATCCGAAAGCTTGGATATAGACCGCCAATCATCTTTTGTCGGGAAAAGCAATATCCACCGGCACATGTTATGCTTAAATAAATACGGCCTGCCAAGCTTGACTTCTCCATTTTTACATTTTTGGGCATAATCCTTATACATTTCAGGGAAGCGCTTCTTAAATTCAAGCGCCAGGCCTTTTCCCATAATCCCTACACAATTGACCGTATTAACCAAGGTTTGAGCTTTTGCATCAAAAATATTCCCGATTAGAGTTTTATCAACCATATCAATCCTCCTGAAAAAAAATCTTTCCGTCAACCATTACCGGTAACGAAAGGCTCCTGTTTTGTAAAATATCTTTTATCTTTCCGACACTATCTTCACAAGAGACATAAACCTGTTTAATATTATTCACTGGAATATTGTTCAATACCAAAATCTCCGAACAAATCGCGCGTTTCTTACGAAGCATGGCAAAATAGTCGTCGTCATACCAACTCCGGGCGAAAACAAGATTCTTGTTTAATCGCTGCACGCCTGAAGAGACAGGATAAAATATAGTATAGTCACTCGAGGCATTGCCGTCTGTTACTATCGTGTCTCTGTCATTAAACAAATCTGAGGCTATTCCCAACACACACATATCTACATGCATGTCTTTTCTCTTAAACATCATAGCGTTGCGGGGATTAAAATAAAGATTTACGAAATCGTGCAATTTATATTTACCACCGGGAACAGGCTTATTCTTGCGCCGCTCTTGAATCACCCCATTAGCAATGCTTTTATGCCTAATCTTTAACTGTGCTATTTGATTATGCGACAAAAGCCCATGCGCTAGAATCGAGTCCAGATTCTCAATCGCCGTTATGAAATAAAATTCTTTGATATCGGCTATATCCATTATTCTTATCTCATCCTTTATAAAGCTTCTGAATACAAAAGTGTAGAGCCGCGCGGCCTCTACACCCAGTTATTGTTCCTGAAACTATAATAGTCGTTATTCCCAACGATAACATGATCCAATAAAGCAATATCTACCGTTTTCAGCGCATCTTTTATAGCCCTGGTTATTGTGTAATCATCCTCTGACGGTTTTAACGTGCCTGCGGGATGATTATGCGCAATAATAACGCCGGTTGCATGGTTATACAAGGCCCGTTCTACTACCTTTCTCGGATAGACCACAGATCTATTGACCGTGCCGGTTTTTAATGTTTCAACGGTTATCATCTGATTCCTGCCATCTAAGAAAACTGTCTTAAATTCCTCATCAGTAGACCCTTTTAAAGACGCTTTAAGATAATCATATACGATAGCAGGGGATGAAAGCAGATCCTTATTCTGTAGGCCCTTCTCTAAATAAAGAATGGCAATCTCTTTTAATAGCCTGAGAAATAAAGCTGTATGGTCTAAAATTCCACTAATCTTTTTCAATTCCTGAGCATCAGCATCCAAAACAGCGTTAATAGTTTTAAACCGAGATAACAGCTCCTTGGCTATCGGTTTTGTATCTCTGCGAGGG
>MHHD01000070.1:0-2262 GCA_001805895.1 Omnitrophica WOR_2 bacterium RIFCSPLOWO2_12_FULL_51_8
AAGGTGGTGCCCAGATCGCGTTGTGAGTGGACTTTGACTTCCCCGCCGTGAAGCTCAATAATGTAACGGCACATGTAAAGCCCCATGCCCGAACCTTTGCCGGCGGACTTGGTGGTAAAACCGTAGCTAAAAACCTTCTTGAGCACCTCATCCGACATTCCGCAGCCATTGTCGGTAAACTCAATCGATATCATCCCAGGATGCGCCGGATCTTCGCGCGCCGTGACCTTAATCTTCCCATCCTGTTTGCCCAACATCGCATGATAGGCGTTGATGAAAAGATTGAGAAAAACTTCCTGGAGCCGCTCTAAATCGCCCTTCACTAAGGGGAGGTGGCTTGGGACATCAAACACAACTTCCGTCCCGGACATGTTTTCCAGATACGTTTGAAACTGGACGAGCGGCAGTGTTTCTTCCAGGACGAGTTTTAAAGAAAGCGGTTCAAACTTCCCGTGTTCGGATTTCTTCAGCAGACCTGTGAGCGTGTTCACAACGGCTTTGATCCGGCTGATATTTTGTTCCATCTTGTGGAATACATCGAGGATTTCATTCACTTTAAGATCGGGGTTTTTCCGATGCTTCAAAACCGCGCGGCTGACGTTCATGGAAAGGATCGTGAGCGGATTGTTCACTTCATGACCGACCGATGACGCCAGCCGTCCGAGCGTCGCCATCTTCTGCTCATGAATGAGCTGGGCCTGCGTGTCCCGGAGTCTCTTATTCGCCACCTCCGTCTCGCTTAACGCCCGGATGAGTTCGGTCTGGGCGCGGCTCAGTTCTTCGTTAATCCGCTCTAACTCCTCCGCTTTTTCAACCGCTTGGTCATAAAGCCGCGCATTTTCAATCGCGATCGCTGACTCCTGCGCGAGGGTGTACAAAACATCTAAATCCTCTGCCGTGTACATGTCTCCCGATTTTTTCTCGCCCAACACAAGGGCGCCTCGGAGCTCCGCTCCCAGAAAGCTCGGCACACAACAGCTCGCTTCGAGCTCTTCCAGCCGCTTGCGAATTAAATTCAAATCGTGCTTGTTTCTATCCGCCCCTTTCTTGCGGCCGGAAGCTGCTCCTTCGGCATATTCCTTGATCCTCTCGACCTCGACGGGCCGATGCCCCCGTGCCATATAATCGATGAGCGGATCAAGCCGGTTCAGAACAATACCGCCGCGAAGGCGGTGATCGAAGGGGTAACCGCGCGGATGACAAAAGCGGAAGAACTTGTTCGGCTCATCGTAAACGAGAACGGCCGCATTCTTGACCCGCACGCGCATCGTTACGAAATGCACCACCAGACTTAGCAAATGCCGCAGACTTTTAATTTTCGAAATCCCCGCCGTCGCATCCCGAAGCAGCTTTTGGTAGTCATACTTCTTTTGAAATAAGAATCGATCCGTCAGATGGACGAGAACTTTGCGAAGAGGATCATAACCAAGTACGACGAAGAAGATCGCAATCAGATAGCTCCATCGGTGGCTGAGTCCATAACGGGCCGTCAGGACTTCTCTGACGAACACCGCTGCGAGCGCAAAAATGCCGAACACAAGCGCCAATAAACCAGCGAAAATAACGGTCCTTTTGATCAGAACTTCAATATCCATCAAACGGTGCCGGATGATCGCGTAGGCCGTCACCACCACATAAAAAGAAACTAAAAGATGGCCAAAAGGAGGAATGGGGATGTTGTAACAGAGGAAAAAATTGGTGGAGCCGCCCGCATAACCAATCACGGTCCCAACGAAAAGGTAGAGCATTTGTTTACGAAGCACGCCTTTCGATTCACGGAAAGCGCGGAAAATGACCCATTCCGTGTACAGCACCGTCGCAAGCCACCACAACGTAAAAGGATGATACAAAACTCCCGCATCGAGCCAGTACCGAAACCCAAGTTTGGGGGAGACGTCCGACACAAAATAGGGCGTGAAATCTGCTAAGAGCCAGGCGAAGGCTGCGCCGTAGCTTGCCTTGAGCAAAAAAGACCGCGATTTTTGAAGCCCCAGTAAGTAGAACAGATGATGTAAATAAAGAACGGGGATAAAAATGCTGCCGACCATTAAAAGCCGGCTGAAGAGGAGCGCGTCACCGTAGGAGTCCGAAACCTGCCAGAGATAGTAAAAAAAGCTCCAGACCGCAATGGCAGCCGAAAACAAAAAATAAGTAATATTTTTTGGATTCCGGATGCCCCGGCTCAGGACGAATACGCCTAACAGCGTGCTCGTGACTGCATTAATCACACTACTGACAATACAGTACGTAACCATCGCGACT
>MHHD01000070.1:2425-5394 GCA_001805895.1 Omnitrophica WOR_2 bacterium RIFCSPLOWO2_12_FULL_51_8
CACCTTGACGCTGATCGTAAATTCCTGTGTGTAGGTCATCCAATCACCCTCTTCAGAAGTACTGAGCACACTCACATTACCAATATCATTGTTGATTTCTCGTTTCAGATTCCATACGTTTAAATACATCAGGTCGAGCGTTACGTTTTTATGGACTTTGTAGCTCGCACCTGTTGAAACGCCCAAACGATGGCCGTCCGGTGTCGCGGGAATAAAGGAATCATTTGCTCCTGCAAAGGTGTAAAAAAAGCTCCCTCCCATCAGCGTTAAGTTGTCCGTGACCTGGTAATTGCCTCCCAAATGCCAGCTGAAACTATCTCGCCAGTCTTTAGCGGTTCTTCCGATCCCATTAATCACAGTGGCGTCGTTTGTACTCACAAAGTCATGATCAATAAAAAGGCGCTCATACGTAGACCAGCGGGTATATCCAAAATCAAACTCAATCGTGGACTTCTCATTCGGGCGAAACGCATAAGCCCAGGTAAAGTTCAAGGGCAGCGTGTACTTCGCATAAGCTCCGGTTTCAAAATTCCCACTTTGTGTTGACCGCTCAACTTTTGCTAATCCACTCGTATTGACAACAACAGGACTCCTAAAATAAAATCCGAACTGATGCATCCTGTGTGGTTTTGCAAGCACTCCCATTTGCCAACCCCAATGGTTCCCCGAGAGATTCAAGCGAACTTGTCCATCCGCCGTTCCCGCCCCATACGCTAGGCTATTGGGATAAGCCTGAATTCCGCCCCAGTCGTAGACCCGGTAGTACATAGGTCCGGCACCGATCGCAAGCCAGTCGGTGAGTTTCACAGCAACCGTCGGCTTAATCGTGTACATGTACAGCCAGTTTCGCCAGCCGGCATATCGGACCGTCGGATGCTGGGAATCGTACTTGTTAATCAACCCGAACGGCGAATCTGAACCAACTCCCAACGCGACACGACCGTCGGCAAGATCGCCTAGATTCATCGTCAAATACCCCGTGGGAACCGGAGCAACAGTTGCTGAACTTCTCATCGTACTGCCGCTGCCACCGCTCATCGCCTCAGCCCCTTCAAAAAAAGTAAATGCGCTGATGAAGGACAAATTCTGCTGAAATTGAAAACCCGGCAAGTCAACGATGCCGGCGGGATTATACGAAATGGCTGCCGGCTCATCGGCTTGAGCGACCACGGCGTTTGACTGAGCCAGGGACTTCGCGCTAAAAGAGGCGTTTTCAATCCCGGAAGACCCAACGGCGAAAAGCTCGTTCGGAGAAAAAGTAAAAGCACATCCCATCACAATCATGATGATGTAAAGTTTTGTTTTCATCGAAAACCCCCTTTTTTACAATCCGTCATTGCGAGGCAACGACCCAAAGTATGGCCGAAGCAATGACGGTATTGACTCTTCACGTTGGTCGAACAGGTGCTTCAACTTCCAGTGGAAGCTCTTCTGTCATTTGGATGAGGATGTCTAACGGCTCACGGTCTAAGACGTTCACGTCTGTCTGATCAGTAGCAGTAAGGTCCCGAACAAGAAGCAACCTGCGCGCTCGCTGTCGAGCCTCCGATCCGGCTTCGAGGGCGCGCGCTTCTTCCTCCGTGGTTGCAGCTCGCGGAGTTACAAATTCGTTGACGCCAAAAATTCCCGGCTCCGTTTCTTCTAATCTTTTACGAATTTCCTCCCGCGCACGAACGTCCTGGGCCAAATACCCAAGTGCCGGAATCGAAAAACGGGTAGAGAACCGTGTTGCCTGAGTCACCGTTCCTGTACCAAATTCACTTTGAGGTTCACCTTCCGCAGCACCGCCGAGGGCCGTCTGGACGTCATTAAGTTCTCGACTCACATCGCCGAGCGCCCCCACAAGCGCCGCGTTTGAAAAATCAGTAAGCTGCTCAAAAGGATTGAGCTTACCCGGCCCCGGAAACGCCTCGATTAACCGACGCGCCTCTTCGAGATTCCCCAACATCCCAACAAAAGTTAATATTCCTTTTTCTACCAACTCCGAATTTTCTTTGATCATAAGAAGCACCACTTGTAGTGGCGTCAGTGAAGTCACTAAATCCGGAACCAGCGCTTCTGCTCGTGCCAGTAACTCGTCAATCGCTTCTAAGCCCGTTTCCATTTGATCGAGCCGCCCCAAAAGCTGATCACGTTCCGGAAGATCCGGGCGCGACTTAATCTGGTTTTTGATTTCGTTCAAGCGCAAAACGAGCGGCGTTCGGATCGCCCGGGCTTGGCCGATTCGATCTTCGAGTGCTTCAACTTCGCCCAGACGCGACGTTAGGAAATCATCGACCTCCTGCTCGCGCTTACGGCTAAAATCAAAAAATAACTCGTTGACGTCCCCTGTTATTTTTTCCGTTCCTGCTTCGATCGCTTCCATACGACCCAAAAGTGTGGTCACACCGTTTGTCCTCACAAAAGCTGCACGGGTCGCCTTCGCAAGTTCTCGCACACGCTCCAACTGTCCAGACGTACGAGCTTTGTTCAAAATCGCTCTGGCTTCCAGTAATCTTGCGAGTAACTTTTCTGCCGCCTTAAAGTCGCGGGCAAGATGGGCCAAATCATTTTGCAAACGACCGAGTGCTTTTTCCAATTCACCGTGGTCGTTTAAGAGGGCCTCTGCTTGAGGAACGAATTCGGACAGCGCTTCAATTTGTGATTCTAAAATGTTAAGGGACTTTTCTTCGTCTTCAGTCCTGAGCTCCAAATCTGGCAACAGCGCGGCGAGAAAATCCCTTCGCGCTTCAAAAAGGCCGGCGAGAGCATCCACTTCCTGATTGACTGCTTCTTCACGAGGATCTGGGTGCGGTACCTCGTCAGGGAAGGAAATCGGCCGTTCCAAAAGCAAGCGATGGCTCAGTGCACGACCAACTCCCACACGACCATGCTCTGCCCAAGCCGGCACTGCGCAAACGGCGAGAAATATAAAGGTGGTGAACCAACAGGTCAAGCGGATCAGCGCAACACGATGGTTCATGATGTTC
>MHHD01000071.1:0-2954 GCA_001805895.1 Omnitrophica WOR_2 bacterium RIFCSPLOWO2_12_FULL_51_8
AGCCGTAACTAGCCACCTGCTTTAGGTGCCCCTTAAAAAGCGGCCGGCGGTGATGATAGACCAAAACTTGGGGGTCGTAAATTATCTTCCTGCCCAGCCTTTTGGTAATATCCAAGCATAACTTAGTATCTTCCCCTGGCCAGAATTCGGTATTAAAACCCCCAAGCTCCAGCATCACGGATTTACGCACCAATAAATTACAGCTGGGGTAGTCCTCAACTTCTCTCTTCTTTCCCTGCTTATAACGGTAGGTAAAGCTGCCACTGGTTAACCCGCAGGCATAAACTTCTCCGCTGGCCTTCTGCAGCAGCGAATCTTCAGGCGGCGTGACTGCCGGCCCCCCTACTGCGGCAACCGCTTCGTCCCGGAAATTCGCTATGGCTCTCTGCAGCCAATCCTTTGCCGGGTAAGCGTCGTCATCGATAAACCCGAGGATCTCGCCTTTGGCGTAAGCCAAAGCGATATCGCGCTTTTTTGCCGGGCTCACCGGGCCGGTAGGGACAAAAGAAAATTGGCCAATGGGCGCCCCTTCCGCCGCATCCGGCAGGATGATGAGCTCAAAATCAGCGAAATCGAGCTCGCGGCACTTAGCGGCGCATTCTTCTAAATTCTTTTGCCATGTTTTTACGGCGATAATAATCGATACGGTCATAATATCTTAAAATATGCATCCGGTAAAATACCGCCAACGTATCCCAGAGGGTAGTATAAATGGCGTTCGCGCCGATACTGCCGTAACGTCTGCGCTGGCTTTTGATCACTACCGGCGCCTCGGCAATCTTGTAACCCAGATGATGCGCGTTGACCAAAACCTCCAGGTCAAAGGCAAACTTTTTTACCAGCACCCGCGGCAAAACCCTGCGCAATACCTCGGTCTTAAACAGCTTGATGCCGGTCTGGGTATCATGGCAGGGCAGGTTGAATAATAGCCTGACCAGAAAATAATACCCGGTGCTGATTACCCGGCGCTGCAGGGGGTAATTCACCTGAGAGTGCGGGTGCAGTTTTGAGCCGATGACCACATCGGCCTGGACCAGCTGCATCATATCGAAAAGCGCAGGGATCTGCGCCGGATGCAGGTCCAGATCCGCGTCCAAAAACACCACATAATCGCCGCTTAAGTAATGGATTGATTTTTTCAGCACCCTGCCCTTGCCCCAGTTTAAGGGGACCCGCTTAACGATCACCCGCCCAACGTATCCGGCGGCCGTCTGCATCGCCTCCTGATAGGTATTATCAGTCGAGCCGTCGTCCATCACTACCAGTTCCCAGGCGCAGCCGAATTCGTCGAAAGTGCTGGCGGTTTCCTTGATGCTGGCGCCAATGTGAGCCGCCTCGTTATAAGCCGGCATGATAATGGAAACTTTTCCTTTAAGGTCGCGCATCGGGCCTCTTAAACGCCAGCATCAGGTAGATTAAAAAAAGTAAAAGCGCATTGACGGATAAGATCACCTGCACCTGCGCCAGGCTGGCATGCCAGGACATAATCGCCCCACACTGCAATACGCCCAGGCCAAACAGATATTTAACAAAGCGCAAGTCGTTAATGGAAAGAAAATAGGTTACCAGGATGAACGATAGCGCGAAAAAACTCATCGAGATGCTAAATAACCTGCCTAAGGCCACTGACTCTGCCGGCGCTTTGCCGGTGAGCATCCTTAAAACAAATGACGGGGCGCTATTATAGACAACTACTGCCGTAAGACACAGGGCCGCGGCGTAAAAAAGCGACCGCCTCAGGACAACACCTGTATCCAGATTCCTGGCGTTTAAGCCGCTGGCGCGCGGAAACATCACCATACTGATTGCCCCCGGGAAAAAAAGAAAAATCTTACCAACCATCTGCGCCAAGGCATAGACGCCGGCAGAGTCTTCGGAAAAAAAATGCTTTACCAGCACCATATCCATGCTTGCCAGGGCGATGAAAGAAAAATTGCTTATGGCCACAGGCAGAAGGAAAGATAGCACCGGTTTGTATTCGGCCTCCTGGCTGGAGGCCTTAAGGCCGATATATTTTTTCAAAGGCAGGTAAAGGATAAACATTGAGACGAAAGAAGAAATCCCTAAAGCCCCTAAAGCCCCGGCGATATTAAATCCAAGTTTGATGAAAATAACGCTAAGGGCTAATTTTAAAGCGGCGCCGGCAAGGCTTGCGCCGCTGGACCAGCCAAATAATTCCAAGCCCTGCGCCACTCCGGAAAAAAGCGGCGCAACCCAGGATAATGCCAATAACGCGGCTAAGATATACCCCGCAGAGAGCGAAGGGATTTTCAGCGACAGCATGAGCTGGCCGGATAACAGCCAGAATAATCCAAAGGTGGCGGCTGCCAGAAGAACCGCCTTCTTTAGCAGGCCGGAGCAAAGAGACCTTACTTTTGAACCCAACCCCTGCGCGCTGCATCCTGCGCAATATTTGGCCAGCGCCAACTGCAGGGTGCTTAAGGGAGTAGAGATCATCATGAATATCGACAGGAGGGAATTAAATGCCGCAAAATTGGCGGCAGTCAGGTTGTGCGCGATCAACAGTTGATAAACTAGATTAAAAAAATTGACCAGAGAATTCCCGGCAAAGACAATCAGGATATTCCTGTTAAAGCTGTCTATTCTTTCAAATTTAGCCCGCATCTAATTTTATATTCGCAGATTAGCACAGATGAAATGCCGCAAGATGATCACAGATACCATCGGGAATATCTGTGTCCATCTGTATCTTCTCATCTGCGCTCATCTGTGCAATACAGTATGTCAATTTATTTAGTTCGTTTGTATTAAATTATGATCCTTAAGAACCTGCGCGCCCCTATTTTTAAGATGCCCGGCTCACGCAGGATAAAATTATCTTCGGTGACCTTGGCGCCGTTGAACGATACTGCCCCGCCCTTTAAGAGCCGGCGCGCCTCGTTACCGCTCTTGGCCTGAGCGCTCTCAATCAATACCTGGAATACTGTCTTTTC
>MHHD01000071.1:2978-7502 GCA_001805895.1 Omnitrophica WOR_2 bacterium RIFCSPLOWO2_12_FULL_51_8
TGGCCGCGGCCGCGGAATGGAATTGGGCCGCTAGCAAACCCGCCAACTTAAGTTTGGCATCCCGCGGATGCATCTTTTTCACGGCGCCCAGGTCCTCATCAGTAAGCAGTTCGTAGTATTTGAGCATCAGCTCATCCGAAATAGACATCAGCTTGCCAAAAATATCCTGTGCCGGCTCGTTGACGCCGATATAGTTATGCGATGATTTGCTCATCTTCTGCGCGCCATCGGTCCCCTCCAGGAGCGGCATAGTAATCACTACCTGCTGTTCCCGGCCGAAATCCTTCTGCATATCCCTCCCGACTAAAAGGTTGAAGATCTGGTCGGTGCCGCCTAACTCGATATCCGCCTCCAAGACTACCGAATCATAACCCTGCAGCAACGGGTACATAAACTCCAGAAGCGAGATATCTTCCTTGCGGGAAAGCCGCTTTTTGAAATCCGCCCGGGCCATCATCTGGGAAACCGTAGCGTGGGTGGTAAGCTTAAGGACATCCTCTACCGGCATTTTTCCGAACCAGGCGCTGTTAAAAGCTATATTTAACTTTTCCGGGACAAGGACCTTCGAAACCTGCTTTTTGTAGGTGGCGGCGTTTTCGGCAGCCTCTTCCGGAGAAAGCTGTTTCCTTTTTTCCGAACGCCCGCTCGGGTCGCCGATACGCGCGGTGAAATCGCCGATCAGGAAGATCACCCGGTGGCCGAGATCCTGCAGGAGACGTAACTTCCGCAGGAGGACGACGTGGCCAAGGTGAATATCCGGCGCGGTAGGATCAAACCCCGCCTTTACCGATAACGGCTTCTTGTCTCTTTGGCTTTTGAGCAGCTTACGCCTCAGCTCTTCCTCAGAAATAATCTCTGCCGCGCCGCGCTTGATCAACTCCAATTGTTTTTCGATATCCATCCCCCACCTCGAATTATTCGAGCAGTGCGCATAATTCATTTATCGTTTATCGTCTAAATCGGTTTTAGGTTTCGGCTACGTATCGTAAATCGTCTTCGGTTTCGTGTGTCGTATTCTTAAACGAAACCCCCTTGAACGATTTACGATAGACGATACGTAGCCGCAGCCGAAACCTTTGATTACGAAAACAATTATGCATGCCCCTCAATTATTATACCCTGGCGGTCAAACCGATCTTCGCCTGCTCCACATCCACCTTCATCACCTTGACTGTAATTTTATCTTGGGGCTTCAGGCCTGCCACTGCCTGCTTGTCTATTTCGCTGGCGTAGACCAGGCCCTCCAGGCCTTCCTCTATCTTTACGAACACTCCGAAGTCGGTAATGCTGACTACTTCGGCTTCCACGACTTTATTCAACGGATAACGGGCGGCAATCTCCGGCCAGGGATTAGGCATCAGCTGCTTAAGCCCTAACGAAATTCTGCGGTTCTGGGCATCCAGAGATAATACAGTTACCTCTACCTTCTGCCCTTTCTTGAGCACATCCTGGGGATGGGCGATCCTCTTGGTCCAGGTCATATCCGAAACGTGAATCATCCCCTCCAGGCTGGAATCCAACTCCACAAACGCCCCGTAATCCGTAAAGCCGCGCACCTTTCCGCTGACCTTTGAGCCAACCGGGTATTTTGACTCCGCCTCCAGCCAGGGATTCTGCTCCAGCTGTTTCAGGCTTAAGGAGATCCGGCGCGCTTCCTTGTCCACGCTCAAAATCTGGGTTTCCGTAATGTCTCCGACGGCAAACATCTCCTGCGGGTTATTTACCCTCTTGGTCCAGGAGATTTCCGAGACGTGAATCAACCCTTCGATCCCCTTTTCCAGCTCGACAAACACGCCGTAGGGAAGGATGTTTACCACCTTGCCTTTTACTTTCGCGCCCACCTCGAATTTACCTTCGATATCCTGCCAGGGGTCAGACAGCCTCTGCTTTAATCCCAGAGAAACCTTGCCTGCCTCGCGGTCTAAGTTAAGGATCGCCACCTCGATTTTATCGCCTAAGGCCACGATTTCCGAAGGATGACTGATCTTCGACCAGGACATATCGGTAATATGCAGGAGGCCGTCTACTCCGCCCAGATCCACAAAGGCGCCAAAATCCGTGATCGCCTTGACTACCCCGGGGCGGATTGCCCCAATTTTTAACTCCTGCCAGAGCTTATCCTTGATCATTTCCCTGTCTTTCTGCACTGCCTCCCGCCGGCTGACGATAATACTGCGCCTGAGGTTGTTTACCTTGACGATTTTAAACCTGAATGGCTTATACATTATCTCTTTCTCTGCCATACCCTTGAACGCGGACAAAGAAGACGGCAGGAACCCCTCAATACCCATACAATCGACTAGGAATCCGCCCTTGACCTTCTTGACCGGCCGTCCTTCCACCAGATCGCTGCCCTGGGAGAGCTTGACGATTTTATCCCAGCCCTGGATGCGGATAGCCTTTTCCCGGGACAGCTCAATATTGCCGGCGTCGTTTTCGATGGACTCCACAAAAAAATCCAGTTCCCTGCCCGCCTCCAGGTCCGCGGGGCTGAATTCCGTGATCGGCACCAGGCCTTCGGATTTAAAACCCACATCCACCAAGACCTCTTTGGCCCTGATGGCTACGATTTTACCCTGCACCACCTGGTTCTCGCGGATAATCCTGATGCTCTGGTTGTAAAGCTGCTCCAGTTCCGACTTTACCTCTGTCATTTTTACTTCCTTTCTTTTGTTGTAGCACAGATAACCACAGATTAAAAGATACAAGATGATCACAGATAACGTCTTAAAATATCTGCGATCATCTGTGTAGTATAAAAACACACCTCCTTTACGGATGAATTATCGAAAAAGGCTGGCCGGGCGAAATACACCCCGGCATCATTGAAGAGTGGAAAAATTTTGAACGGTTTTTTGGGGAAGGACGCTACGTTATAGAACATGAAAGATGCCCGATGTTTTTCATCAGATTACCGGCAAAAACGCGGTAAGGCATCCCCCTTTCTATAAGAATTTGCTTGCCAAAAATCAGTTTAACTTTCACCGGGTGAATAAATTTAACTCCGCGGGGCATCGCCCGGTCCGTGCCCTGGATAAAGGCGGGGATGACCGGCGTATGCAATTTTGCCGCCAAAAAGCCCACTCCGGGCTGAGCATCGCCAGGCTGGTTAGTTTGTGGTTCGACCCTTCGGCTCTGCTCAGGGTCGAATCCTAATCCTAAGTCGAAGGATTCGACGCGGCCTTCGGCCTTGCTCACCACGGGCCGGCGCGTGCCTTCGGGAAAAATCAGCAGCCCCGCTCCTTTCCTGACGCGCGCCATTGCCGCCTTTAATGCCCCGATGTCTGCCTCGCCACGCTTGAGAGGAAAAACATTCAAACGGGTTAACAGCCACCCGAAGGCGTGGTTTCTGAATAGGCTGCTGCGCGCCATGAAATTTAACCTCCGCGGACAACCCACCCCCAGGATCACCGGGTCAAGAAAGCTTGTATGGTTAGAGGCCAGGATGAACCCGCCCTTCCGGGGAATATTTTCTCTGCCCCTGATCTCCAGACGGAAGACCAGCTTAGCGAGGATAAAACAGATAAAACGAAAAATTAGATAGACCAATGGAACACCTATTTGTTGACTAATGCCCTGCCTAACTCCAGCAGCCGCTTTGATTTTTTCAATGTCTTTGCTTCGGAATAAACGCGCATAATCGGCTCGGTGCCGGAGGCCCTGAACATCAGCCAGCTTTTGTCCGCGCAGATTAACTTCAGGCCGTCGTAATCCTTGACCTCAACCACTTTTACGCCCAGCAGTTCACCGGGAAGATCTGCCTTCTTAAGCTCCACTTTTTTCCCCAGCTTAAGGTCGGAACGCAGGTAATAAAACCTGCCAAACTGTTCCTCGGTTTCATTCAGGATTTTCAAAATATTTTTTTTACGATAGGCCATCATCTCCAGCAGCAATAAGCCCGCGATGGTACCGTCGCGCTCCGGGATGTACCCTTTAACCCCCATCCCGCCAGCCTCCTCACCGCCGGTTAAGATGTCTTCGGTTTCCATCAGATTGGAGATATACTTAAACCCGACCGGCGTCTCATAAAGCTTGACTCTCAGAAACTTGGCAATATTATCGATCATCGTTGTCCCGCAGACGGTTTTCACGATGCCCCCCGACCAATGCCGGTCCTGATTCAGATGCAGCGCCAGGAGGGCTAATATTTTCTGAGGGTGGATAAATGCTCCTCCAGGGGCGACGGCGGCGATCCTGTCGGCGTCGCCGTCCAAGGCAATGCCTAAGTCGAATTTTCCTTTTTTTACCCGGGATTTTAATTCTTCCAGGTTTTCCTCTATCGGCTCCGGCCGGCTGCCGCCGAAAGAAGGATTGATGGAATTACGGATGAATTCCAGGCGGATCCTCGTACCCCGCAGTATCCGCAAGATGAAACTATCCCCTGAGCCGTGCATCGCATCCACTAAAACCTTGAATTTCTTATCCCGGATCTTTTTTAAATCTATGTAGGAGCGGATAAATTTTACATAATCGGCGGTTAAATCTATCCGCGCGGCCTTAGCGTCTAACGCGCCTTCTTTCACC
>MHHD01000072.1:0-1180 GCA_001805895.1 Omnitrophica WOR_2 bacterium RIFCSPLOWO2_12_FULL_51_8
CTCTTTTACGACAGCAGGATCAATGTGTAAATCCCAATTGTTTTGAAAGTTCATGGTATGACAGGGTAGTGCCGCGTAAAAAATTACGTTCGGCGCATCGTAGAGCTTTTTTTTGAGACTGTGTGGGTGAAAAATCCTGTATTTTTTTTAGTGTCTGTAATGCTTCGTATTCTTCGCGTGAAATAACAACTAAATCACCTTTTCGCGTAAGGTGTTTTGGAATTGTGATGATATTTTTTTGAGTATTCATATTCATGTAATCTACTGTAAGAAAAATAACATGCTTTCTACAAATTTGTCAATTCTTAAAATAATTTCTGTCTTTCAGCTCATCGGGCATGCATTGCATATCTGTAGTCCCTTCTTCAAAATCATGCGCATACTTATAGCCTTTGCCGTATTCCAACTCTTTCATAAGTTTTGTTGGTGCATTTCGCAAGTGAAGCGGCACAGCCAAGTTTCCGTAAGTCTTCACATCTTCCATTGCTTTGCCGAGAGCAACATACGAACGATTGTTTTTTTTGCATTCCGCTAAATACACTGCGCCTTGCGCGAGATTAATGCGAGCTTCCGGCATGCCGATTGCATGAGCAGCTTGCATCACGGCATTTGCAACCACCAGTGCGGTCGGCTGGACATTACCAATATCTTCAGAAGCAAAGACGACCATGCGACGTGCAATAAAAACGGAATCCTCACCTGCATCAATCATGCGCGCCAGCCAATAAAGCGCAGCACTTGCATCGGAATTGCGCATGCTTTTAATAAACGCCGAAATGACATTGTAGTGCTCTTCCCCAGCTCTATCATATCTAGGGGCTTTTTGCTGCATGCTTTCTGACAGAATAGGGGTGGTCAGTTCTTTTTCTTGTTTTTGGGCAAGTAAAAACGACGCAAGTTCAAGTACATTAAGGAGCGTGCGCGCATCGCCGTTCGCCGCTTGGATCAAAAACTCCTGCGCATCGTTGGCAATATTCAGTTGCTGCTTTCCAAGCCCTCGAACATCATCAGAAAGAGCAACGTCAATAATTAAGGAAAGATCTTCAGGCGAAAGGGCATGCAGTACAAATACCCGCGAACGGGATAGCAATGCGGCATTCACTTCAAATGACGGATTTTCCGTTGTCGCGCCAATTAAGATAATCATTCCCTGTTCCACGGCAGGCAAAAGTGCATCTTG
>MHHD01000072.1:1331-2944 GCA_001805895.1 Omnitrophica WOR_2 bacterium RIFCSPLOWO2_12_FULL_51_8
TGGTTGGCAATAACGGACGCAATCGTTGTTTTGCCAACCCCGGGAGGTCCCCAAAAAACAAGCGAACGCAGCTCATCTTGTTCGATGAGCTGGCGCAGAATTTTACCTTCACCCAACAAATGCTCCTGTCCGATAATTTCTTCCAACGTTCGGGGCCGCATCCGATCCGCCAGGGGCGAAAAATCCTTCTTCTGTAGTGTTGAATCAAAGAGGTCGTCCATATATCCCTACCCTACCAAAGAACGTTTGTCCAGACAAGAAAAGAGAGGGCGCCAATACAAAAGAGGCTTTGTGTAAAGCCTCTTTTGATTCAAATTTTGGGTTAGATTGTTTTAGTAATCATATCCGCCCATGCCTCCCATTCCCGGAGGGCCTCCTGCCGGAGTTTTTTCCTCTTTTGGAATATCCGCAATCACCACTTCCGTTGTGAGAAGCATTGAAGCGATCGATGCGGCGTTTTGCAATGCAAACCTTGTAACCTTGGTCGGATCAATAATGCCGCTTGCAACCAGATCTTCGAATGCGTCCGTAGCCGCATTATACCCCATCGAACCCGCAAGTTTTTTGACTTCAGCGCAAATAATGCTGCCATCTTTGCCCGCATTGTGGGCAATTTGGCGAATCGGCTCCTCAAGCGCTCTGCGTAAAATATCAATGCCGATTTTCTCTTCGCCTTCCACGGCAAGTCCGTCAAGCGCTTTTCCGCATCGCACCAGCGCAACGCCGCCGCCGGGAACAATCCCTTCTTCAATCGCCGCTTTTGTTGCCGATAATGCATCTTCAATGCGATACTTGCGTTCCTTCATTTCCGTTTCGGTTGCCGCACCAACTTTCAAAACGGCTACGCCGCCGGACAGCTTTGCAAGGCGCTCCTGAAGCTTTTCTTTGTCAAATTCCGATTCCGTTTTTTCAATCTCTTTCCGAATTTGTCCCACGCGCGCTTTGATCGCTTCTTGATCTCCCTTGCCTTCGATAATTGTCGTATGTTCTTTTGTCGCGACGACTTTGCGGGCTTTGCCCAAATGTTCAAGCGACGCATTGTCAAGTTTGAGCCCGACTTCCTCGGATATCACCGTCGCTCCCGTCAAAATCGCAATGTCTTTCAGCATCTCTTTCCTTCGATCTCCAAAACCCGGCGCTTTCACGGCCAATGCGTTGAATGTTCCGCGAATCTTATTGACAACCAACGTTGCAAGCGCATCGCCTTCCAGGTCTTCGGCAATAATGACAATGTCTTTTCGGCCGGTTGCCGCAATCTTTTCCAAAAGCGGCAAAAGGTCATGTATCGACGTTATTTTTTTGTCGGTAATAAGAATGGAGGGATCGTTATGTATTGATTCCATACGATCGGAATCGGTGATCATATACGGCGATACATAGCCTTTGTCGAACTGCATGCCTTCCACAACTTCTTTCTGTACGCCAAACACTTGCGATTCTTCAACCGTGATGACGCCATCGGAACCTACCTCTTTCATGGTTTCGGCAATGATCGCTCCGATCTCCGCATCATTTGCGGAAATCGATGCAATCTGCTTGATCTCCTCCTGGCCATTGACGGGTTTTGAAATCGCTTGTTTCAGTTCGGCGACAATCACATGAACGCCTTTTTC
>MHHD01000072.1:3039-4309 GCA_001805895.1 Omnitrophica WOR_2 bacterium RIFCSPLOWO2_12_FULL_51_8
CCATCGCCTGCGACATCGTTTGTTTTCGTCGCCACTTCTTTCACTAGTTCTGCGCCGATATGTTCGAACTTATCTTCAAGACTAATTTCCTTCGCAATTGTTACGCCGTCATTGGTAATAACCGGTGATCCGTATCCGCGATCAAATACCACATTGCGCCCCTTGGGGCCCAAAGTGACTTTCACCGCATCAGCGAGCTTATCAACGCCGCGCTTCAATGCCGCGCGCGCTTTTTCATCAAACACTATTTGTTTTGCCATATGTCTCTTTAATTAAGAATGCTATGCCACGATTGCAAGCACGTCCGATTGGGACAGAATGAGATACTCTTTGCCCTCAAATTTGAAATCATCAGGACTGTAACGCTTGAATACGACGATGGCGCCAACCGCTACATCCATCGGCGCACGTTGTCCGTTATCTAAGATTTTGCCGGGTCCGACTGCGATGACGGTTCCTTGTTCCGGCTTTTCTTTTGCGGTCTCCGGCAGAATAATGCCGGACTTCGTCACCTCTTGCGATGACAGAGGCTCCACGATAATGTGGTCGCCAAGGGGTTTAAGCTGCATACTGCTACTTCATTATGTATAAAAAGTCTATTGCGAGCATGGGGCAATTCTACAAAACATTTTTTTTTCTGTCAAGAGGGGCGAAAGAAGGGGTATATGAAAAAGCAAATGCGATCCACCATACAAACAATCCGCTCTGCAGAGTCCAAAAAAAGTGATCAAACATTCCAGCTATGGCAACCATGGCAACCGCTCCAAGAAATACGGACATATGAGCGGTGCGCACAGACGGCGCAAGAAAAATGATCTTCAATGCGCCAAACAATACGATTCCGATTATTCCAAGCTCCCCGAAAATGAGAATGAAGAGATTATGCGGCGGCTGGTATGCATAGAGGGGGCGTATGGCATTATTTTTTACATCCTGGTTATAGAGCGCCGATACGGACTGATGCATTCCGACTCCAACAAACGGCGAACGGCGCGCAAGCGATAATCCATCGCGATATGATTGCATGCGTTCGCTGATTGATTTTTGCTCCAAAGGACTCGCGCCGCCTATGCCCAAACGGCCCGAAAGCGGTTCCCAATACATAATTGAAAGGCTTGCAATAAGAACACCGCTCACTACTGCTGTCATAAGAAAGGGTGAAATTTTTTCTGTGCCGCTCTTCATGCGCCTCCCCATCAATGCGATAACGCACAATCCAACAAGCGTTCCAATCCAGACTTCTCGTGAAAAGGCAAAAAAGAGCCCGCTA
>MHHD01000072.1:4379-4786 GCA_001805895.1 Omnitrophica WOR_2 bacterium RIFCSPLOWO2_12_FULL_51_8
GGCATGAAAAAAGTCCGAGTGATAAAAACGAAGCCAAAACATTCGGATGGGGCAAGCTCCCATACGCGCGAAGCCACCGTGTTTCACCAACTTCCACGACCGCGTCTCCCAACTGGTGCGCCGCATGGTAGGCCAATCCAAGCCATGATGATGCCGGACTTTGCTGCATTGAAAACTGCAAAAATCCAAACAGAGATTGCAGTACCGCTGCCGCAACAATGCATACGGCAAATAATGAGCGATGCATGCGATACTGAATAAGAAGCGCGCACACGAACAGCGCTTGAGCCAATCGCAGCGCGCCTGCGAATGCAATGAAGCGATTATCGGACCATACGATTGAAAGAAATGCATATGCGCATAATGCCAGGCCGAGCATGGGCAATGGTTTGCGTATGCATATTCCG
>MHHD01000072.1:4797-5592 GCA_001805895.1 Omnitrophica WOR_2 bacterium RIFCSPLOWO2_12_FULL_51_8
TACAAACAATGACGCCCATGAACACCAGAAGAATATCGGCAAGCGTAATTGAAAGTGTCCCTGTCGTCCCAACCGCAGGTTGCTGAATAATGAAGGCTGTCTGCCATGGAATGAAAAAAAGAAAAACGGAAAGAAGTGCGACAAGTATGGAATCAATTCGTGTCATACATTTTCCGGCTGTTTTTTCGATACAATCGAAGCCTCTCGCAAAACGCATCGCGAAATTCAAAGCGCCTGTCATTGAGGTGGAACTTAAGAATTGAATCGGTAATCACGACTCCCGAATCGGCTTGCACTGCCGCTCGCCTGATATCGTCAGGAAATTTTTTCCGCTGAATTGCCCTGCATGCGCATTCTATGCTTTGCTGGAACGGCGCCAGCATGGCGGTAAGCGCCCGTTTGAGCGACTGGGCATAGCGCGGCAACCGAATGCGGCGCATATGGTTTGGAACATACTCGAGGCGGTTGGGAAGGATCTGTTGAGACCATGCATTGCAGCGCCAAAACCGCTCGTATGTTCCTCTCTCATTATACAGCGGGACGCATCGGGAAACCCATACCGCCAAGTACACGTCATCGATCCCCGAATGTTTTGGAATTGACAATCCCGCAAAGTCAAGCGCCGCATCATCCGCAAAAAAACTCAAACAGAGCGCATCGCGGATGTGCCGTTCCGAAAGCCGCTTGCCGAATAACATTGACAGAACGATTGCCGATGCGCGCACGAACCAAAGATACCCTCTTTTCGCCACGATAAAAAAATCAATATCGCTGTTGTCTCGCGAATTGCTGAAT
>MHHD01000073.1 GCA_001805895.1 Omnitrophica WOR_2 bacterium RIFCSPLOWO2_12_FULL_51_8
TTCGCGCCTCTTAAAAGACCGGATCATTTTTATCGGCACGCCGATCGATGATTACGTGGCAAACCTGGTGGTTGCCCAGATGCTTTTCTTGCAGATGGAAGATGTTACTAAAGATATCAGTGTCTATGTCAATTCGCCCGGCGGCTCGGTGACCAGCGGCCTGGCAATATACGACACCATGCAGTTTGTGAAATGCGACGTGGCAACTTATTGCGTGGGCCAGGCCTCCAGCATGGGGGCGCTGCTTTTGTGCGCCGGCACTAAGGGCAAACGCCACGGCCTGCCTAACTCCCGGGTGATGATCCACCAGCCCTGGGGCGGCATTCAGGGCGCAGCCGAAGATATCTCCCGCCACGCCAAGGAGATTTTAAAGATGCGCGACCGGATTAACGAAATCCTGGCGAAACACACCGGCCAGCTGGTAGAAAAGGTCCAGAAGGATACTGACCGCGACTATTTTATGTCTGCCCAAGAGGCGCTGGAATACCGCCTGATTGATGAGGTGATAATTCCGGGAGAGAAGAAGAAATAATAAGGAGTTTGTGAAATGAGAAAGAACTATTTATTGACCCCTGGCCCGACGCCGCTGCCACCGCAGGTTACCGAGGCAATGGCCCGCCCGATCATCCATCACCGCACCCCGCAGTTCCAGGCGGTAATCAAGGAAGTCAGCGAAGGCTTGAAGTTTGTTTTTCAGACCAAGAATGACGTCTACATCCTGGCTTCATCCGGCACCGGGGCGATGGAGGCGGCAGTGGCCAATTTATTATCGCCTGGGGAGACGGCGCTGACTATTCAGGGCGGGAAATTCGGCGAGCGCTGGACTGAGCTTTGCGCTGCCTATGGGATCAATACCGAAGTAATCGAAGTAGAATGGGGCAAGGCGGTTGACCCCAGGGAAGTGGAGAAGAAATTAAAGTCAAACCCGGAGATCAAAGCGGTGTTTGCCACGCTCTGCGAGACCTCTACCGGCGTGGACACGGATATCGAGGCGCTGGGCAAGGCCGTGAAAGAAACAGAGGCAGCGCTGGTTGTGGATGCCATCAGCGGCTTAGGGGCGATTGACCTGAAGACCGACGAGTGGGCGGTGGATGCGGCGGTCTCCGGCTCGCAAAAAGGCCTGATGCTTCCGCCGGGTTTAGGCTTTATTACCGTCAGCGCCAAGGCCCTTAAGTTGGTAGAGACTTCAAAAAATTCCCGTTATTATCTTGACCTGCGCAAAGCCAGAAAGGCGCTGCAGTCCGTTGATACGCCGTTTACCCCGGCGATAACATTGATTATCGCACTGAGCGAAGCCCTGAAGATGATGCGCCAGGACGGATTGGAAAACATTTTCCTGCGCCACAAAAAAATGGCGCAAGCCACGCGCTCTGCGATAAAGGCGCTCGGCCTGGAGTTATTTGCGTCGGCTGCCCCTTCCGACGTAGTCACCGCGGTGAAAGTCCCGGCGGGGATAGACGGAGAAAAATTGGTCAAGACCATGCGCGATACCTACGGCGTAACCATTGCCGGGGGACAAGCGGAACTGAAAGGAAAGGTTTTTCGCGTCGCGCATATGGGTTTTATCGAGGAGTTCGATATCATCGCCGGAATTTCCTGCTTAGAAAAGGTCCTCGCTCAGATGGGTTATCAGTTTACCCTGGGGGCGGGGGTCAAGGCGGCGGAGGAAATATTTCTGAAATGATGGGAGGTTTTTGAGAGATGATTAAGATATTAGTCAGCGATCCGCTGTCGGAAGAAGGGTTAAAGATTCTGCAGGAAGTTAAGGATTTCGCCGTAGATGTCCAAACCGGGCTTAAGCCGGAAACGTTGCGCCAGATTATCAAGGATTATGAGGCCTTGATTGTGAGAAGCGCGACCAAGGTCAGCAAAGAGGTTATCGCCGCCGCTGCCAATCTGCGGGTGATCGGCCGGGCAGGCGTAGGCCTGGATAACGTGGACCTGGAGGCAGCTACGCAAAAAGGCATCATCGTGATGAATACGCCCGCCGGAAATACCATCTCTACGGCAGAGCACACCATGAGCATGATCTTAGCGCTTTCCCGGAATATCCCGCAGGCGAATAGCTCCACCCGTAAAGGCGAATGGAGACGTTCTAAATTTATGGGGGTGGAGCTTTACGGTAAGACACTGGGTATCATCGGTCTGGGCAGGATCGGTTCGGAGGTGGCGCGCCGGGCCTTATCCTTCGGGATGAAGATACTGGCCTATGACCCGTTCCTGTCGCGCCAGGTTGCCGAGGGTTTAGGCATCGAGGTAGCGGAATTAAACGACGTCCTGGAACGCGCGGATTATATTACGGTGCATACCCCGCTCACCGATGAGACTAAGCATATGATTTCCGGGGCGCAGTTTTCCCGGATGAAAAACGGGGTGCGCATGATTAACTGCGCGCGCGGAGGGATTATTGACGAGGTGGCGCTGGCAGAGGCGCTTAAAGGCGGCAAGGTCGCCGGGGCGGCGATCGATGTATTCGAGAAAGAGCCGATTGACCCGGAGAGCGAACTCTTGAAGCTTGAAAATGTGGTGGTTACCCCGCATCTGGGGGCGTCTACCGAAGAGGCGCAGGTAAATGTGGCCATCGAGGTGGCGCAGATCGTGCGCGACGCGCTTTTAGGCAAAGGCATCCGCAATGCCGCAAATTACCCCTGTTTAGAGGCAGAGGTCTGCAAGATCCTCGACCCCTACATAAATTTGTGCGAAAAATTGGGTAATTTCGCCGGCCAACTGGCTGAGGGCAGGTTCCAGGAAGTCAGCATCAATTATAGCGGAGAGATTAACCAGTATGATTTGAGCCCTCTGACCATGGCCTTATCCAAAGGCATTCTTTCCCCGATTCTGAAAGAGACGGTAAACTTTATCAATGCCACCAGCCTGGCTAAGGAGCGGGGGATCAAAATCAAGGAATCCAAGTCTTCGATGGAGCAGGAATTTGTCACCCTGGTAGAGCTGGAGATTAAGACCGACAGAGAAAGCAAGAAAATTGCCGGCACGCTATCAGCGAACAAACAGCCGCGTATCGTCAAAATCGACGGCTATTACGTGGAGATACCGCCTGCCGGAGAAATGATTTTTATCCAGAACTGGGACAAGCCCGGGATTATCGGTGGCCTGGGGACATTGCTGGGTAAGCACGGCGTTAATATCGCCGCGATGAGCTTCGGGCGCGATAAACCCGGAGGAAAATCAGTCAGCGTCTTAAATGTGGACAGCCCGATTTCCGCGGAGATCATGGGCGAGATCAAAAAACTGGAGAATATCCTCACTGCGAAGGTGATTAGATTATGAGCAAGCGAAAAGCGCAAAGCGGGAAATGGAAAATTGAAGCTTTTAGTCTTGTGTCTTGTGTCTTGTGTCTTGTGTCTTGTGTCTTGTGTCTTGTGTCTAAATGCATTGCCGAAGAAATCACCATCCTCTACACCGGCAATACCCGCGCCATGCTCTATCACTGCGATTGTCCCAGAGAGCCGGACGGGGGAGTGGCCCGCCGGGCCGCCCTGGTCAGGGAATTGAGAACTAAATACCCCGGCGCATTGCTCTTAGATTCCGGGAATTTTTTTGCCGGCGGCCCATACGATAATTATTCCCAGAATACGCAGTTAGATAAAGAACGCTCGCTGATCAACCTGCAGGCCATGGCCCTGATGCGATATGACGCCCTGGCGCTTGGCGAGGCCGAGTTTAATTTTGGCTGGGATTTCTTCAAGGAGAATACCGCTGTCTTCGGCCCGGCAATCCTTTCCTGTAATTTCACCCAGGGGAAGGTCCTGCCTGATATGATAAAGGAAGCAGCGGGGGTAAAAATCGGCATTATCGGCCTGACCAGCCCCCTGGCGCGCCAGAAAGCGGCGGGCGTGGAATTCGGCGATGCCAAACCCGCGCTAACCGCGCGCGTCGCCGGATTGAAAAAGCGCGGGGCAGATATCGTCGTGCTTTTGGCTAATTTGGATGAGGAAGAGGCCCTGGGTTTAGTTGATGAGGTCAGGGGAATAGATATTTTGATTACCGGGCGCGCCCCGCGCAACGTCGAGACAGCGCGGAAGGCTGCCGCCGGGACGATAATCTTGCAGCCGGCCTGGCAGGGCCGCAAGTTAGGCAGGCTTACCCTTGTCCTGAAAGACAGGAAGATTATTGATTACCAGACCGAATACCTGCGGCTTTCGGATAAGATTGTCGAAGACGGGGAGGCCTTGAAGATCCTGCCCCGCTGTTTTTCCGACGAAGACTGCAGGAAAGAAGGGTTTTCCGGTTTTTGCGCCGATCCCGGCAAGATAGGCGCGCAGTGCCAGTTTAGAAAGGCGAATAAAGTAACCCTTTCGGTGATCAGTTCCCGCGCCTGCGTTTCCTGCAACCCGCTGCCGGTAACGGAATACTTAAAGAGCCGTTTCCCCGGCTTAGCGGTTACTTATGATTATTACCCGGATTCGCGGCAGGCGGTAAAGGCGGCGCAAGACCTAAAGCTCGAGGCGCTGCCTGCATATCTATTGGGAAGCGAGATCGAAAATGAGGCCGCCTTCCCCGGGTTAAAACAGAATCTGGTCAAGGCAGGCCATTTTTATGCATTAAGGCCGAGCTTTGCCGGAGTGGCTTATTTTTTCCGCCGTCCTAAATTAAAAGGGCGGGTGGATTTGTTTATCAGCCTGTATAATAAGGAGAGCGCGGGGCTGCTGGAGGCAATCAAAGATCTTAATCCGGCGGTGCATTTCCTGGTGGTAGAAAGGCAGCCGGATAGCTTCGAGGCCGCCGGCGGCAACTTAGAAGTCGAAGAGGATAAGCGCGCCCTTTGCATCGGGGGACATTTTCCGTCGAGATTCTGGGATTATATTATCTGCCGGGCCAAGTCCAGCAATAGCTCCTGGTGGGAGAAATGCGCCATAGGCCTGGATGCCGCCAAGGTCAGCGCCTGCGCCCAGGGCCCGGAGGCAAACCGCCTGTTGAGGGAAAACAGCGCTTTAAACAAAGAGCTGTCGGTGATGTTCGGGCCAACGTATCTGGTGGATAACCAGGAAATTTTCAGCTCCCGGGGCGAAGTTACCAAGGAAGAATTAAAAAAGATGCTAGCGAGGTGAAGAGATGGGCAATAAAGCGCAAATTCACATTATTGACGTCACGAACCGCGACGGGGTGCAGACTTCCCGCATCTGCCTTTCTAAGCTGCAGAAGACGATGATCAATCTGTTCCTGAACGAGATGGGCGTATTCCAGTCGGAATTCGGTTTCCCGGTGACGCGGCATGAAACAAATTATCTGAATGCCAACCTGGAGCTGGCGAAACTAAAAGTCATTTCTCCCATCCGGCTGGGCGGATGGGTGCGGGCGACAAAAGAAGACGTCAGGGCCGCTTTCAAGCTGGCGCCGCAAATCAGACATCTGAATCTATCCATCTCTACCTCCGACCAGATGATCCTGCATAAATTTAGAGGCAAACTTGACCACGTCTCGGTGGTAAAAGAGATGGTTGAGGCGGTGAAATTAGCGCTGCATGAAGGAGCGGATTCGGTAGGGGTTAACGCCGAGGACGCCTCGCGCACGCGGCTGGACTATTTAATCGAGTTTGCCAACGCTGCCAAGGCCGCGGGGGCGGCGCGCATCCGTTATTGCGACACCTTAGGCTGCGATACGCCGTTCAGTATCTCTGAGAGGATAAAGGTTTTGGCCGAGGCGGTCTCTATGTCTATCGAAATCCACTGTCACAATGATTTAGGCATGGTGGTTGCCAATTCCCTGGCCGGGGCTAAGGCCGCCTGCGATTCGGGCTGCGACGCATATATAAATACCTGCATTAACGGCATGGGTGAGCGCGCCGGGAACGCGGACCTGGTCTCGGTAATCCTGAGTCTCAAATACGGCAGCGGCATGCAGGGATACCCGTTGAGCGAAAAGATCAACTTGAAGGCTGCCTGGAAGACCTGCAAGTACGCCTCATACGCCTTTGGCGTGCCTATCCCGATCAACCAGCCGGGCGTAGGCGCCAATGCCTTTGCCCATGAATCCGGGATACACGCCGACGGGGCGCTGAAAGACAGACGTAACTACGAGCTTTATGATTTTGAAGAGCTGGGCCGCGGCGAGCCGGAAATCATTGAGACCGGCCGCAAGATTACCGCGGGGGAGTATTCCGGGATCAAGGGTTTCCGCAATGTCTATGAAAAACTGGAGTTGGCTTTCCGTAATGACGAAGAGGCGGCGCGGATCCTGGAGCTGGTCCGCTATGCCAATGTGCATAACCAGAAACCGCTGGTGGACGAGGAGCTGAAATTTATCGCCGCTTATCCGGACATCGCGCGCAAGATCTTTACTATGACTCCGTAAACATGCCATGGGGACTGTCCCCGCCAAAGCTATAGGCAATATTGAAAGGGGACTGTCCCACCTAAAGCTTCGAAGATTATGAACACTATAGTCGTAGGCACACAGTGGGGCGACGAAGGCAAGGGTAAGGTCATTGATATCTTATCCGAGAAGGCCGACTTTATCGTGCGCTATCAGGGCGGCAACAATGCCGGCCACACGGTAGTAGTCGATGGCAAGGAATATATCTTTCATCTTATTCCTTCGGGGATTCTGCATAAAGGCAAGGTTTGCTGTATAGGCAATGGCGTCGTGGTCGACCCGCAGGTTTTGCTTCAGGAGATCAAAGGCCTGGAGAAGGCGGGCATCCGTATAGACGGCCGGCTGAAGATTTCTTCGCTGGCGCACGTCATCCTGCCGTACCATAAGATCTTAGACCAGCTGCGCGAAACTAAGCGCGCGCATAAGATCGGGACTACCGGGCGCGGCATCGGCCCCAGTTACGCCGATAAAACTATCCGCTGTGGCATCCGGATGGCTGACCTTTTGAACCGCCGGGTTTTGCGCGAAAAACTGAAGGATAACCTGAGGGAAAAAAACGAGATTTTTAAAAAGGTATACGCTCACCCGGGCTTTGATTTCAGCCGGATATACGAGGAATACTTAGATTACGGCAGGGCATTGTCCCGCTATATTTCTAACTGCGCCTTATTGCTGAACCGGGCTGTGGCGCTGAAAAAAGACATCCTTTTTGAGGGCGCGCAGGGCACTTTTCTCGACATTGATTTCGGGACTTACCCCTTTGTGACTTCTTCATCGGCCACTGCCGGAGGCGCCTGCATCGGCACAGGCGTGTCCCCGGTTTTGATGGATAAGGTAATCGGCGTGGCCAAGGCCTATACCACCCGCGTCGGAGAAGGGCCTTTTCCCACGGAATTTCTCCCGCCTTTCGCTGAAATGATGCGCGACCGCGGCAATGAATTCGGCGCCACCACCGGCAGGCCGCGCCGCTGCGGCTGGTTTGACAGCGTGATGGCCAGGTACGCGGTGTTGATCAACGGCATCAAGGAGCTGGCGATTATGAAGATGGATGTGTTAGACGGCCTAAAGAAAATCGAGATCTGCGTTGCCTATAAATATAAAGGTAAGAAATTCCGGGAATTCCCCGATGACTGGGAAGTCTTGACCCGCGCCAAGCCGGTGTATAAGTCGGTTCCCGGATGGGAAAAGGCGCCGGGCAGGTCTCAGGGTTTCGCCCGGCTGCATCCCAACGCCAAAAGTTACCTCAGGCGCCTGGAGGACCTGTTGGGCGCGAAAATCAGCATGGTCTCTGTAGGCTCTTCACGGGCCGAAACAATAATAATATAGGTAAGACAGTCAGGCTAGGTTATGCCGGAAAACTACCCTAATACGATTGCGGTTACGGTTGACAAAAGCCATATTGTCACTATCGGCGAGCGGCTCTACAGCGAATCCGTAGAATTAGTGCGCGAGCTGATAAACAATGCTTATGACGCCGATGCCAGCGAAGTAAGGCTTACTGTCGCTGAGGACCAGATTATTGTGGAGGATAACGGCTCAGGCATGGACATAGACGGCCTGCGCCAGTATTTTAATATCGGCTCCACCGCCAAGCGGGAAAATCCTCTTTCTCCGAAATTTAAGAGGCAGCGTATTGGCGAGTTCGGCATCGGAAAGTTCGCTTCGCTTTCTGCCTGCGCGCGTTTTGAAGTCTGGACAAAAAAAGGGGAATTTCAGGCGCGGGTTATTTTTGACAAGAAGGAATGGGAAGATTCCGGGGACAGATGGCCCCTGCCGTTTGAAATTGAGGAGCCGGCACAGCGCTTCAGAGACGGCACAAAGGTTACCCTCTTCGGCCTGAATAAAAAATTTGACCTTGCGGATATTGAGAGGCGGATTATTGAGGCAGTGCCGATTAAAGCGGATAATTTTTCGGTCTATATCAACGCGCGCAAGGTAAATCCCCGTATGGCCGTCGGCCACAGAATTCCTTTCCTGGAGGGCACTGAATACGGTATTATTCACGGCGAGATTGTGATTGCGCCGGCTGCAGAGCAGGATATTTCCGAAGCCGGGATAGAATGTAAAGTAAAACAGGTAACCGTAACCCGCGACTTTTTCGGCCTGGAGAAATGGGTAGCCGACATTGCCCGTATCCGCGGAGAGGTGAATGCGGATTTTCTCTCCGTAACCAGCGACCGCAGCGGTTTTGTCAAAGATACGCCGCAGTACGGGAAATTCCTGGAAGTGATGCGGCAGATAGTAGAGCGCGCCAAGCCGATTTTAGATGAACTGGCGGACCGCAAAGAGAATAGACGTATCCGCCGATCGCTAAGCGAGGTTTTGGAAAAAGTGCGCACTGCCCTGACGTTAAATCCGGATTACTGCCCGGAAGGCTGGCTGCCGGTGGGGGACGCGCAGTCGGATACAGGGCAGCCAGGTTATGTCTCTGTCCAGAAAGACGCCGCAGACAGCGATGAGGCAGCGGGGGCCGGCGGGGAGAAAGAGCCAAAGCCGCAAAGGAAGCGTCGCAGGAAACCGGCGGTAAAGCGCTTGAGCACCACCGCGGTGATAAAGAAATTAAAAATGGGCCAGCAGGGAGTAAGCTGCTGCGTTGACCATTTAGGCCCGGAGGAGCCGGAATGCATCAGCGAAGGCAGTATAATTTATATCAACCGCGACCATCCGCTTTATCAAAAGGAGGCGCAGAAGAAAGACACCTATATCCTGCATATCGCGCGCTTGCTTACGCAGGAGATCTGCCTAATGAAAGACCCGCGCAACCCCCGTCAGGCCTTCGCGCGCCAAAGTAAACTCCTTAAAGACGCGCTGGTGGAGCAGGGGACCGTTGGCCAGCCGGTTAGCCGAAAGTAATTGACAAGCTCAATTTTTTATGGTAAGAATTATACAACGATTGGGCAAAGTGGTATGTTTGAAGGGGGAACTGCCACGTAAAAATAATTTCCCGCCACTCGTTTATTGTAAGGGCGGGATCCCGCCCTTGATACTAAGATATTAGTGCGGGAAAAACCTTCGCTTGAAAAGCGGAGGTTTTTTATTTAAATCCTATGCAAACTATAATCCTAGAAAGATCTCCGAAAAAAAGCAAGATCCTTAGCTCAAATCAGATTTTAGATTTATTAAAGGAGACTAAAACTTCTTCTGATTGGAGCTTTGAAGGCACAACTCCAAGCCAGACTTCTAAATTAACACATTGTTATCATCGCTATCCCGCGAAATTTATTCCTCAGCTAGTAGAAAAATTGATGGACGAATATCTTATTGGATTTGGGCCGTTCTATGTTAATGATTTGTTTATGGGGAGTGGCACAACGTTAGCGTGCGCCATTGCACGAGGGTATTTTGCTAGCACTACAGGGAGGATTTATAAATGCAGCGCAAATTCCATCTGCTAAATTCACCAAAATATTTTTCAATTAGTGAAAGCTATGGCCTGTTTGGGGTAAGTGAAAGAAACTTAAATCAATTAGCCAATATTTGGAAAGGTGACATTGTATTTTACTATACGGCGCATAAAGTTGGATTGAGAACCTCTGGTTTTATTCACGGTCCTTTTGAAGTTACAAGTGAGTTGTTTTATAATGACGAAATTGTATGGACCAAAGATGACCTGCATCGCGGGAAAGACAAATATCCTCATAGAATAAAATTTGAATATTTAAAAGAGCATATTTGTTTAAATCCAATACCGATTGAAATATTTTGGGACCTAAAGGAAGAAGGTAAGATAAAAACTGTTATAGATAGCTCAGCTTTAATCGATAAGGCAGTTATAAGTCTTTTGGACGAAGAGGGAATATTACTATTGCAAGCTCTCTTACAGGAAAATCCAAAAAGTGGAAAATATTCAAATGAATATAAAGGTCGCGACTTTCGTGAAGAAAAGATAGATCTGTTACAATTTAAGGGTGACAAGATTAAAGAATTTAAAATGGAATCGTATCTCGAAGCATATTTATTAAGGAGTCCTAAAATAATTCATGAACTCGCGGGTTTTAAAGATGGAGTGAATGAGAGCTATGAATACAATATTTTAAATCAAGTGAGTACCTATATCGCTGGTGGAGCCATAGATATAGTTTGTTTATATAAAAAGAAAGTCTTAGGCATGTGGCTAACAATAAATGCTACTGTTTTTGAATTAAAAAAGGGAGTTATTGATCCGTTTTTTGTAGAGCAATTAGCAAGATACATAGAATGGACGGCTCGTTTGATACCTGGTGCTAAACATAGGATGATCAAAGGTGTTTTAATAGGCAGGGATTTTGGTGAGCAAAACGAATCTAAGAATTTATTAAGACATCGCATTAAAGATGCAGGTTCCTTATATGATATTAAGTGTTACACATACTTGGTCGAAAATCATAAATTAATATTTTATCCATTGGAGGGTTAAAAATGCTTGATAGAAATGTTGTAAAAGAATTTCTAGAAGCAGCGCTTAGAGAAAGAAGAATCAAGATTCCTAATGGTATTTCCAAAATGTCGCTTACCGAAACCTTCTGTCAATTTACCGAAGATGACTATTACGAATGGATTAAAGACAACTTCAAAACCTTCTTCGACCATGGCACGCCAGATTGGAATTGGATTAGAGAAAGGATTAGTCATTATTCAAAGATTTAAGCCTCCATATTCAGAGTAACATTAAATACTCTGATGAATCAAGGTGTATTGGTAAGCTGTCGTGTGAAAAAGAATATTTTTTTGTTGCCTTGGATATAGTTACAAAAGAAATCCACCGGATATTAAAACCCACAAAAGCAATGGCGTGGTTAATAGGGGATCAATGCAAACAAAAGAAATATATCCCTGTTGGTTTTAAATTATATGAAATATTAGTAAAATATTTTGAACCAATAGACTTAATTTGTATTTCAAGGCATAACCAAACTTCAAATACTCCTATTTGGCACGAAAGAGCGAGAATGTATAATTTTTATCTTAGAGGATTTAAATATTTGTTTTTAATGAAGAAGCGCTAATTAAAGAAAAAATGAAATTCAAGAAGGATTGAGAAGAAATATCGAGGCAATTCTTGCAGAACCGTTTGCATAATATTATGTTTAATTCTGCATAGAAAAATGAGTAGTAAATATTGGTAGAGTTTAATTCAGGATTTGAAAAAAAAGCCGGCTCCAATGGATAAAAAAGGCGGTAGAAAACTATATTTAGCGACCTTTGAGTTTATCAGCGGCGAGTATGG
>MHHD01000074.1:0-2075 GCA_001805895.1 Omnitrophica WOR_2 bacterium RIFCSPLOWO2_12_FULL_51_8
TAACGTCAAACAATATCTGTGCCCATCTGTATCTTCTCCCGCTCTGCGGGATCCCGCTATATTTGTTTTAATTTGGTGCGGGATAATCTGTGATCATCTGCGCAATACAATATGTCAATTTATTTAGTTCGTTTGTATTAAATGATGCCTGCGCATAGGTCCACAGTATATTTGGTAGGCGCCGGACCCGGCGATTGTTCCCTGATGACGGTTAAGGGGCTGGAACTGATAAAGACCGCCGATTGCATTATTTACGATAATCTGGCGAATCCCGATTTGCTTAAATTCAGAAGTAATGACTGCCGGCTAATCTATGCCGGAAAAAAGAGCGGGGCGCACGCCCTGCAGCAAGAGGAGATAAACCAGCTTCTTGCGGTCAGGGCAAAAATAAATCGCCGGATTGTGCGGCTTAAAGGCGGCGACCCTTTTATTTTTGGCCGGGGGGCGGAAGAGGCGCTTTATCTAAAGCGTAAAAATATTAACTTTGAAATTGTCCCCGGTATCTCTAGCGCCATTGCCGTTCCGGCCTATGCCGGGATTCCCCTTACCGCAAGAGGCATTACCTCCGCGGCGGGTTTTATTGCCGGCCACGAAGACGCGGCAAAGACAAAATCAAGCCTTGACTGGAACGCGCTGGCAAAGGCGCTGGGGACAATGGTGTTTCTCATGGGCGCAGGCAATTTGCGCTTAATCGTCCATAAGCTGCTGGCCTGCGGCAAACCCAGAAGCACGCCCGTTGCCCTGATTAGCCGCGGGACCACTGCCGGACAAAAAACCGTTACCGGTACCTTGGCCGGCATCGTTGCGTTAGCCGGAAAAAATAAGATTCGGGCTCCGGCGGTAATTGTGGTAGGAGAGGTCGTAAGGTTAAGAAAGGCATTAAACTGGTTCGAGAAAAAGCCGCTTTTTGGCAAAAGGGTAATGGTCATCCGCGCCAGCCATCAGGCAGGCGCATTGTCGGCAAAACTTATGGCGCTGGGGGCCGAGGCCATAGAGATCCCGGTGATTAAGATTGTATCCTTAAGGCCGGACAGGCAGTTGTCCGCTGCCCTGTCGCGCCGCAAATATGATTGGATAATTTTTACCAGCCAGAATGGGGTGAGCGAATTTACCGCATTCTTGCTCCGGGCGGGGAAAGACAGCCGTATATTCGCCGGGGTAAAAATCTGCTGTATCGGCCCCGAGACGGCGAGGCGCCTGGCGGAAATAGGAATAAAGGCGGATTATGTGCCGAGGCATTATTTTGCCGAGGCCATTGTCAGGCATTTCCGTAACCCGGAATTTAAAGGCAGCCGCATTTTAATCCTGCGGGCAAGACAGGCGCGCGACTGCCTGCCCCGGGGGCTTTGCCGGGCAGGCTTAACGGTTAAGGCGGTAGATTTATATGATACCCGCATTGAGCAGGAAAGCGCCTTAAGCCTGAAAGAGGAGTTAAAGGAAGGGATAGATTTAGTTACTTTCACCAGCTCATCCACCGTAAAAAATTTTGTGAAATTAACCGGCAGTGATTACCGACGCAGGCTTGCGGGAGCGAAGATTGCTTGTATCGGGCCAATTACCTCCGCTGCATTGAAAGAGTTTGGCCTGCAGGCAGACATAGAAGCAAAGGTTTTTACCGTTAACGGATTAGTAGAGGCTGTTGCCGGGTATCACTGGGGGAGGCCGGAGAAAAGGATGCTCGATGGTTAATTGCACGCGGCTGCTTTACGGCATAGCCGGTTCGCATGACCACATCCGCTATAGGCAGGGAAAGCCTGCGGACCGCAATCGTCCTATCGTGGTCTGGAATGTAACCCGGAAATGCAACCTGCGCTGCCGGCACTGCTACATTGACGCTTCACTAGAAGCTGATACCGGCGAACTTACCACTGCGCAGGCAAAGGCAATGATTGATGATCTGGCCTCCTTCGGGGTGCCGGCGCTTTTATTTTCCGGAGGCGAACCATTTTTGCGCAAGGATTTATTTTCTTTAGGCAGGTATGCCGTCTCGCGGGGATTGAGGACAGTCATTTCTACTAACGGCACCTTGATCAGCCAGGATACGGCTAAAGAGATCAGCCAGGCGCGCTTTTCTT
>MHHD01000074.1:2098-3045 GCA_001805895.1 Omnitrophica WOR_2 bacterium RIFCSPLOWO2_12_FULL_51_8
CATCAGCTGGGATGGGCTGCCGGCCGCCAATGATAATTTCAGGAGACAAGCCGGCGCCTTCAAGATGGCCCTGCAGGGGATAAGAAACTGCGTAAAAAACAACGTGCGTGTGGGGCTGCGTTTCACCATCAACAAATATAATTTCCGGGATATCGCCGGTATTTTTGATTTGATAGCGGGGGAGGGCATAGAGCGCGCCTGCTTTTATCATTTAGTATATTCCGGCCGGGGCGCATCAATGGCCAGTACTGACCTATCGCCCAGCCAGGCGCGTAAGGTTATGGATTTGATTTTTTCTCGATGCAGGAAACTCTCCGCCGGAAGCGCCGTCCGCTCCGGGGCCGCAAGTAATACCGAGATCTTGACCGTAGATAACCACGCAGACGGAGTTTATTTATACCTGCGGCTTAAGCAAAAAGACCCCCGCAGAGCGGAAGCGGCGTTAAGCCTGCTTAAGGTTAACGGAGGCAATAAATCCGGAATAGGCATTGCCAATATTGATCACTTAGGTTTTGTGCATGCGGACCAGTTCTGGGGGCATTATTCCTTTGGTAATGTCAGGGAGAGAAGGTTCAGCGAAATCTGGATGGACGAGAGCGATCCCTTATTGAAGAGTTTGCGTAACCGCCTTCCCCTCTTAAAGGGAAAATGCGGGCGCTGCAATTTTAAAGACCTCTGCGGCGGGAATTTCCGGGTCAGGGCAGAGGCGGCGCATCAGGATACCTGGCAGGAGGACCCGGCCTGCTATTTAACCGAAGAGGAAATTACCAGCCGCTGATTTACACAGAGATGATAAAGGCAGACTTAAGGATGATTGCCTGGGAGGTAACGCGCAGCTGTAACCTGGGTTGCAGGCATTGTCGCGCCTCCAGCGAATTCGGGCCTTACACGGATGAACTCACCACCGCGGAATGTTTCCGGATCATTGACGAGATTGCTTATTTTGG
>MHHD01000074.1:3075-5990 GCA_001805895.1 Omnitrophica WOR_2 bacterium RIFCSPLOWO2_12_FULL_51_8
GAGCCGTTATTAAGAAAGGATATTTTTACGATTGCCGAATACGCAAGCGGTAAGAGCCTGAGAGTAGTCATGGCCACTAACGGCACGCTCCTGACCGAAGAGAGCGCGGGGCAGATTAAGCGCTCGGGGATAAACAGAATTTCCATAAGCTTAGACGGCCCGGACGAGGCCGCGCACGACAGCTTAAGGCAGGTTTCCGGGTCGTTTGCCGGGGCGTTACGAGGCATAAAAAAGGCGCAAGAGGCAGGCCTTAAGGTGCAAGTTAACTCTACGATCAGCAAGGGAAATATACGTTTAATCCCGGCGCTGATGCGGCTGGCTGAGGATTTAAAGGCGGATGCGCTGCATTTCTTTTTACTCGTGCCTACGGGCCGCGCCAAGGTTATGCTGCAAGAAGAATTGTCGCCTGCGGAATATGAGGAAGCGCTAAGATTCTTAAGCCAGAGAAAAAAAGAATTTCCTCTGGAGATGAAGGTTACCTGCGCCCCGCATTTCAACCGTCTGCTGCTGGAGGGCCCTATTGATGCCGCGGCCTCTCTTAAAGGGAGGGGCTGCATGGGAGGAGTCAGTTTTTGTTTCATCTCGCATACCGGCCAACTTCAACCGTGCGGATATCTGGAAATTAAATGCGGTAATTTCCGGGACTCTGGTTTTAGAAAAATCTGGCTGGAATCAGAGGTATTCAATAATTTACGGGATTTCTCCCAATACAGGGGGAAATGCGGAAGATGCGAATTTAAAGCGGTGTGCGGCGGGTGCCGCGCCCGGG
This sequence comes from Omnitrophica WOR_2 bacterium RIFCSPLOWO2_12_FULL_51_8, assembly GCA_001805895.1. Lineage (GTDB taxonomy): Bacteria > Omnitrophota > Gorgyraeia > Gygaellales > Profunditerraquicolaceae > O2-12-FULL-51-8. Next base: position 3,845 of record MHHD01000074.1, read on the forward strand.
CCTTTGCCAAAAACGGAGATTACTTAGCCGAGGAGCCCTATTGCGTATATGAACCATCCCTCACTGAAAAAAAATAAGCCTTACCGCCGGCATCTTCTGCGGGACGGGAAATTAACCGCGATTGATAAGCGCATCCTGGAGAGGCTGCAGCAGGATATATATTTTGTAGAAAGGCCATGGAAACCAATGGCCAGGGAGCTGGATATCTCTGAGGTGTTTCTCCTGCAGCGCCTTTGCCGGATGAAGGAAAACGGTGTTATCCGCAGGATCAGCGCGACCTTTAATCCCGCAAGATTAGGGTTTGCCTCTACCTTGGCGGCCGCAAAGGTAGCTCCGGAGATTGTTGATCAGGTGGCCGAGAGGCTCAACGGATATCATGAGATTACCCACAATTACCGCCGGGACTCTGAATATAACCTCTGGTTTACCCTGGTTGCCCGAAACCGGAGGGTAATCAGCCGGGTGATCAACCGGATCAGGCAATACAGAGATATAAATTCCTTAATCGTGCTTCCGGCTATAAGGTTATTTAAGATTGACGCCAAGTTCCCTATAAAATGAGGCGTCCGGCAAGAGTGTTAACTCAGAAAGACAGGTCAATCATCGGCGCGCTGGCGCAGGATATCCCCCTGGTTGGGCGGCCCTTTAAGGCATTGGCCTCTAAGTTGGGGATAGAGGAGCAGATGCTGCTTGAGCGCATCAGGGATTACAAGAGAGAAGGCCTTTTACGCAAATACTCGGCCGCCCTTAACCATAGAAAGATAGGGTTCAGACATAATGCCATGGCGCTTTGGAACATGCCGGAGAAAGACATTACCGAGGCCGGCGGAATAATGGCGTCCTTTAGAGAGGTGAGCCATTGTTACGCGCGAAAAAAGGCTCCTGGCTGGAAGTATAACTTATATTCTATGATCCACGCAAAGAGCAGAAGAGAATGCCTGAGGGTAGTCAGGGCAATCTCCCGCAGGACCCGCTGTGAAGATGTTAAAATTTTATTCTCTACTAAAGAATATAAAAAGACGGCTGTAGTGTACTAGATGAAGAAAAAAACATTTTTTATTTTAATCCTTTTGGCGGTCTTATTCGTAGCCGGGTCGATCGCGGCGGTTATTTACACGGAACGGCCTAAATTCTGCGCCAGCTGTCATATTATGAAACCTTATTATGCCTCTTGGAAAGAATCAGCGCATAAAGAAATAAATTGCCTGATGTGCCATTACGAACCAACGTTTAAGGCGCACGTGCAGGGTAAGATAAACGGCCTGGTGCAGGTCGCGCAATATTTAACCCACCGTTATTCCGGCAAGCCCAATGCCCACGTGAGCGACGCTTCGTGTTTAAGGCCGGGCTGCCACGCGAAGGAGGAGTTAAAATATAGAAAAATTGTCTTCAATAAGGCAGCCTATTTTGACCATACGAAACACCTTGATGATTTAAGGTCGGGCATACGTTTAAGGTGCGCCAGCTGCCATACGCAGCTTACCTGCGATAGACATATGGCGGTAGATAAAAATACGTGTTTTATCTGCCATTTTAAGGATATCCCCCTGAGTCAGTTAAACAGGCAATGTCTAAGGTGCCACTCCGGGATTAAAGCAGCCAAACCGCATCAAGAGTATCTTGCTTCAGGCTCTAAGTGTATTGACTGCCACAGCGAGGCAAAAAAAGGCGAGGGCCAGGTGCGCAGTCAGATGTGTTATTTCTGCCATGCCGAGAAAGAGAAAATAGGAAAAATAAAAGATTATAAATTGCTGCATCAGGCGCATATTGAGCGGGGTAAACTGGCCTGCATCAATTGTCATGAGATAATCGAACATAACTAGAGGAGGGGGAATGCCCAGGGTAGTTTTGGGGTTGGCGACGTTGTTATTCGGCTTCATCAGCACGGTTTCGGCAGAGGCGGGCCACAAATATATGGGGGTCAAGAAGTGCGCGATGTGCCACAAGTCCGAATCAAAAGGGAATCAATACGGGCAATGGCTTTCTACCAAGCACTCCCAGGCCTATGCAACGTTGGCTACACCGGAGGCGCAGGAGACGGCAAAGAAAGCGGGCCTCTCAGCAAATCCGCAGGAGGCCCCGCAGTGCCTGAAGTGCCACGTTACCGGTTATGGCCAAGACAGCAGTTTATTTAATTCTGGATTTG
>MHHD01000075.1 GCA_001805895.1 Omnitrophica WOR_2 bacterium RIFCSPLOWO2_12_FULL_51_8
CAAAAATGGTCATTAGTGCTAAAAATCACCTTCCTTTGGTTGTCTTCTCGTCGGACAGGTAAAATCTTAGGAAAATTTTGGCGAAAAAGGCTTGTCAATCATTTTTTCTCATTTGTTTGAAGATAACCCTTGCATTGCTTTGATTTTATGATATAATTGTTTGCTGAAAGGAGCGGATGCCAATGGCTAAAAAAGCTAAACCAGAATATCCATTTGGTCAATTTCTAAAACTTCTGCGAGAAAAAAAAGGCGTCAGTTTATTGGACGTAGAGAAAGCGACTGGCATGTCAAACGCCTATCTATCGCAATTAGAGACGGGCGCACGAAGAAGACTTCCCCCTCCTGATCGGCTTAAGTTATTAGCTAATTATTACAATGTTTCAGTAAAAGAACTTTTGGCTATGGCAGGGTACTATGAGCCTAAAGAGATTAAAGAAACTTTTGAAGAAAGAACCAATAAGGCTTTCCTGCATGTTATTTCCGACCCTCAATTCAGCACCGGGCCCCGTATTGACCCAAAAGAAATTAGCTTGGATGTTAAACGGTTCGTCCTGGAAATGTATGCATATAATGTCAAAAAATCTTCCTTTCTAGTGACTCCCCAGGCTGCTGGAACAGTTGTCGAAAAGAACATTGTGAAGACGTTGAGATGGAAAACTGAAGAGGCAATCCGTGATACTTATAAGTCTGGCGCCAAAACCTATATTCGCTACCGGGTCCGTGTAACTTGCACTGAAACCGAAGGTGAGTTAGATGAAGAGAAATTTTATTTTGAAGGTGCAAAACTAGGCACTGAGAAAATTATTCAAACAGCCACTGGAGAAGGGGTTTATGAAGAAAATGCTGCTAACTCTCACGGATATGAAGCCTTCTTGTTAATCAAAGCCACTGATATTGCCGTGAGAAATGCACTTCCTAAAATCAAAGGGGCCAATTGGGCATCTATAGTTAGGCCGTCATGGGGTGATGAAATATGAACGTCGCACTCTACGCAAGGGTGTCATCAGAAAAACAAGCTGAAAACGACCTCTCCATAGCCGCGCAGCTAAAAGCCCTACGCGAGCATGCGCAGAAAAACAGCTGGATCGTATGCAAGGAGTTTATTGACGAGGCTGAAAGCGCCCGCACTGCGGATAGGCCTGCTTTTCAGGAAATGATCTCCTATTCTAAGAAAAAAGAAAAGCTTTTTGAAATCATCCTCATCTGGAAGTTCTCCCGCTTTGCCAGAAACCGCGAAGACGCCATTATCTATAAATCCCTTCTTAGAAAACACGGAGTATCAGTTATCTCAATCAATGAGCAGGTCGATGATACTCCCTCAGGGAAACTCTTAGAAGGCATTATTGAAGTAATGGATGAATTTTACTCCTCTAACCTTGCCCAGGATACTATTCGCGGGCTTAAGGAGAATGCAGGCAGAGGATTTCAAAACGGAGCAGCGCCTTTAGGCTATAAGATCAAGAATGTCATGGATGGAAACGTGCAAAGGTCCAAGCTTGAGCCGGATGAGAACTTTGCTCCACTTGTAAAACGTATATTCCAGATGAGCATGGATAACATAGGCATAAAGGAAATTGCTAAAACATTTAACAGCGAAGGCCTAAAGACTAACAAAGGTAAGCCTTGGGGAACCACTACTATTGCCTATATCTTGAAGAACGAAGCATATACAGGAACGCTGCTCTGGAATAAAATAAGCAAATACCGCAAGAATCAACCTCATGACATCGTGAGGGTTGAAAATAACCACCCCGCTATCATAAACAAGCAGACCTTCCTAGCTGTCCAGAAGCTAATCAACGAAAGAAGCCCAAAGATACTGCATCCCAGGCGAGTAGCAAGCGATTATCTCTTAAGCGGGCTTATCTACTGCGGTAAATGTGGCCTTAAGCTGGTGGGAAGCTCTGCCAAATCAGGCAAATTCTTCTATTATGCCTGTCAGAATCATGTAAAACGAGGTAAAGATATCTGCAGATTAAAGTTGATTAATAAAGAGGTTGTCGAGCGGTTGGTTATAGATACCCTCAAAAACAATGTCCTGACCGAAGAAAATATTATGGGGCTTATTGACCTTGTCCTAGATGAGCTGAACCAGAATAGAGTAACCGTTCAGGAAGAGCTCAATACCCTAAACAGCCAGCTGGAAACGCTACGAGGAAAACTTGGGAGGCTCTATGCTGCCATCGAAACCGGGAAAGTAAGTATAGGCGATCTCGCGCCGCGTATAAAAGAACTTAAGAACCAAATGGATATTTTAGAGATAAAGAAGCTGGAGGTGCTGGAGAAAGCTGACTCTCCGAAAACCCTGCCTTTTGAACCTGCCAAGATTAAGTTTTTTGTAGAAGACTTGTGCGCCCTTCTTAGAAAAGGCACGTTAGTTGAACAAAAGGGCTTCCTGCGTACCTTTATCAAGCGAATTGAGGTTCATCCGCCTAAAATAGTCATAGAATATGTCCTGCCTTTAAAAACAGCCAAGGCAGAACGCCTCATAAGAGAAGTTCTGCCTATGGAACAGTTTGGCTGCCCCGCATGGAATCGAACCATGATAGTCAGATCCAGAATCTGAAGTCCTACCGATTAGACGACAGGGCAATAAATTTACCAGAGGTTCTTTCTGATCCAGTCATCTACCCCCATGATGAAGCCGGCTGTGTCGGTAGAGTCCTTGACCGCGCCCTTGCCGATCCCTTCGGCCGTAGCCCCCAGCCCGGTACCGATGCCCTTCACCGCTCCGGTAGATGTCTCGCAGCCGGCAAACGTAACCGCTGCCAAAAATAATAACAGCGCTAAGAAAACTCTCTTTTCCTGCATCAGCAACTCCTTTCTGCCCATTTCAGCAGTCTTTTTTTGGTGCGCCCCAGGCCAAGATAGTAGATTACCTCGAACAGCCCCGGACCGACGGTCTTGCCGGTAAGCGCCACCCTGATTGGATGAACTAATTTCCTGGTTTCTAGATTCAATTCTGCCGCCAGTTCCCGGAAACAGGCCTCGATGCCGGCAACATCGAATACCTTTAGCCCCTCCAGCCGCTGGATAAAAAGTTTAAATTCCCGGGAGAGGTCTGTTTTAAGGAATTTTTCCTCCAGGGCGGGCTCTACCGTAATCTCTTCCAGAAAGAAGAAATCCGCCCAATCGCAGAAATCATTGACCTTGCTCAAGCGCGGCTGGAATAATTTTACCAGAGAAACTAAGTAACTTCTATCAAAATTATTTTGCGGGATATATTTCCTGCCGATTAACTGCGGGATGATTTCATCAGTAAGTTTTTCTACATCCATAACCTTTAAGTGCTGGTTATTTATCCAGTCTAATTTTTTTAAATCGAAGGCGGCCGCGGTTTTATTCACTGCCTTAAGATCAAATAATTTAATCGCCTCGCGGATATCGATAACCTCGCGGTTTTCGCCCGGTGACCAGCTTAAGAGCAGGAGATAATTCACCAGCGCCGGAGCCAGGTATCCCAGGGCCCGGAATTCGCTGATCGCCGTTGCCCCGGTGCGCTTGGAAAGCCGGCCCCCCTCCATACCTAAGATCAGCGGCAGGTGGGCAAAGTAAGGCGGGTCGAATCCCAGCGCCTGATACATCATGACCTGCTTTGGCGTATTGGAAATATGGTCATCGCCGCGGATGACATGCGTAATACGCATATCCGCGTCGTCCACCACGCAGGCGAAATTATAGGCAGGCGTGCCGTCAGACTTGATCAGGACTTGGTCCTTGATCACGCCGGCATCAAACTCTATCTCTCCGCGGATCAAATCATTTATCTTTATCTTCTGCGGAGAGACCCGATAAATAATTGCTTCGCCTTTCTCGCTCTTTTCCAGATAGGCCTTGCCATCCTGCAGCAGCTGCTCGGCACGGCCGCGGTAAAGCGCGGAGCGCCCGCTCTGGTAATAGATCCCATCCCAGGAAAACCCCAGCCACTCCAGGCTGCCCAGGATCTCAGCGACGAATTCTTTGCGGGAGCGCGCCTCGTCGGTGTCTTCGATCCTCAGGATAAATTTTCCCTGCTGGGCCTTTGCATACAGCCAGTTAAATAGGGCGGTACGGGCGCCGCCGATATGCAGATTTCCCGTCGGCGACGGCGCGAAGCGAACCCTCACCATTACTTCCTCCTTCGGTGAAGCCCTGAGCGAGCGAGGCCGAAAGCCGAGCGAGTCGAAGGACGGACCCTATTCATCAGGTCAGTCTCCCCCAGCCCAAGAGCGCTTTTTTATTGATTTCTACCAGGCCGCCCCTGCCGGAAGGGGCAATCTCCTGGATAACAGCTAAGACGCTTTTTAGCGCCACGGTTTTCTTTTGTCTCAGGTAGCATCCCAGGGCAGAGATGTTCGCCACTTTGACATTGCCCAGCCCGGCGGCAATATCGGTGAAAGGGAAAGACAGTAGTTTTACCCGTGCTGCGCGCTTCTCTCGGGCTAAAGAGCTGTTCAGCACCAGCAGCCCCCCGGGCTTTAGCCGTTGCTTAAACTTTGCCAGCGACGGGGCATTCATAATGATCAGGGCATCGGCCTGGCCGATATAGGGCGAGCCGACTTCCCGGCTGGAGATAGTTACCATGCAATAAGCCGTGCCGCCGCGCACCTCCGCCCCGTAACAGGGGAGCCAGGTGACGAATTTATTTTCCTTCATCGCCGCCAGGCTTAAGACTTTGCCTAAAAGCATAATCCCCTGCCCTCCTGAACCGGCGATTATAATGCGCTCTAACATCTCTTACTTAATTCTTCCTAAAGGGAACTCTTTTACCATCACGTCCCTCACCCAATCCAGCGCCTCTCTGCAAGATAAACCCCAGTAGGTCGGGCAGGGCGAAAGGACTTCTACCAGGGAAAAACCGGTATTTTCCATCTGGTTTCGGAAGGCCCGACTAACCGCCTTTTTGGCCTTCACCACTTCCGGCGGCGCATGCAGGGAAACCCGCGCCAGATATTTTACTCCCGGCAGGATTTTCAGTATTTCGCAAATCTTAAGCGGAGCGCCATGCAAGCGCTCTTCCCTACCTTGCGGGGTAGTCGCGGTTTTCTGCCCTAAGAGAGTTGTGGGGGCCATCTGCCCGCCGGTCATGCCATAGATAGCATTGTTAATAAAAATCACGGTCAGATTTTCCCCGCGGTTAGCGGCATGGATGGTTTCAGCTGTGCCGATGGCTGCTAAGTCTCCGTCGCCCTGATAAGTAAAAACAATATTCTGCGGCCTGACCCTTTTGAGCGCCGCAGCCACTGCCAGGGCCCTGCCGTGCGCCGCTTCGCAGCAGTCAAAATCCCAGTAATCATAGGCCACCACCGCGCAGCCCACCGGAGTGACGCCGATCACGCGCCCCCTGATGCCCAGTTCGTCCACTGTCTCGGCAATCAGGCGGTGGGCGATGCCGTGGCCGCAGCCAGGGCAGTAGTGCGTAGGGACTTTACGCAGGGATTTAGGGTGAGTGTATATCTTATGCATAGGTTACTATCGGTTACTAATAGTTACTAACGAAGGCTAAAAAAAATATAGTCCGGTTACTAACAGTTACCTGCCTGCCGGCAGGCCTTTCCGGTAACCGGTAGTAACTATTAGTAACTAACTTTTTATTTCCCCTCTCGTTAGTAACCCTTAGTAACTTTCTCTATTATTTCGTCTTCGCCAGGGATTCCTCCTCCGGCACGGCCTAAAAATTCCACCGGAAATTTTCCGTTGACCGCCAGGAGCACATCCTCCAGCATTTGGCCATAAGACATCTCGACAACCAGGAATTTCACCCTAGACCCTACACTCTTCACCCGCTCAAATATTTTCCGCGGGAAAGGCCACAAGGTTATCGGCCGGATCAATCCGACGTTCCTGCCCTTTGCCCTTAAGCGCCGTATCGCGCTTCTGGCGATGCGGCTCATCGTCCCATAGGCCACCAGGATCACTTCCGCGTCTTTGGCAAATAAACCCTCCCAGCGCTGCTCCCGGCTCTCTATCCGCGCGTATTTCTTCTGCAAAACCAAGTTATGCTTTTCCAGTCCGCCCTCTTGCATAAAAA
>MHHD01000076.1 GCA_001805895.1 Omnitrophica WOR_2 bacterium RIFCSPLOWO2_12_FULL_51_8
AATATTATTTTTTACAACCTTTTAAACCACAAGGGGTTGCATTTGATAAGTTCTATTGCGTTGCAATAGAAACTACATTTTTTCATGTAAAGGACTATTTTCATAATCTATGTATCCATATACTGTTAGTGCTTAATTCACTGTTTCTAATGCAAAATTTGGGTTCAAACTGTAGAAGAAAGGTTTAACAAGATAAATATACCTTATAGATACAGAAATGATAGATACAGAAATGCAAGGAAAAATACCAATTGAGTTTTCCCTTAGTATAATCGTCAATTTTTCTCATTTTAGTTGTGGTGTCAAGCCTTTAGCGAGAGTATTCGCGCATAAGCATGGAGTAACTTAATATCCCGGATTCTTGGATTTTGACCGGGATACGCTGCTCATCGGCGGTGATCCAGATTTCTATGTGGGCGGGGATACTGATAAAATGGTAGGACTTGAAAACGCCGGCGGGTACCTCGACGTCTTCGATGGCGGCCAGCCTCACCTCCAGGCGCTTGCTTGGTAAATTCACGGTGATAGTTTTGCCGATATGCAGCTCCGGCATGCGGCGCAGGTAATGCGGTATGAGCAGCGGGTTCTGGATAGCCGAGTCGCTCTTGATCTGAGTCTTGTGGGCATGCCGGCCCCTGGCCTTGGTAATCGTGACGGTAAAATTGTCCTGGTCGTATTCCTCGGTGATCTGCTCGCGCAGCAGCCATTTAGTGATATTACGTTCCACCCTTAGCGGAAGAAAAGTCTCGGGGTCGCTGTAAATATTTTCTACATCCTTGAACTGTGTCAGCTTCGTCTCTGCCGTAGTCAAGTTTAATTCCTTATCTTGCAGTTTCACTATGCCTTGATTACTCAGGCTCATGGAGCCCAGGTCAACTCTACCGAGCCTTACATCATAAATAATCTTTTCGCCCGTATAGCTGCGGATCTGGGAAGGCGTCCGGAGAGGCAAGAGGCGCAGGCATTTATTCAGCAGTAGGCAGGCGCCTGCCGCGGCGAGCAAGATGACAAACAGGAATAATAATATCTTTTTCATGATCCCTTAAGAATGCCTCCGTTTTATTTTTGTGACAAGGACAAACGTGATTAAATAAACGGATGCCCCCGCAACGACGGCGATTACCAGGTATCCCAGTAATACCGGAAATATAATTTTCAAAGCGGAAAGCTCGGCTAAGCTCCTCCACCTGAATTCCCTTAAGAATACGCTCCAGTTCTGGTGCGCTTGATGCCAGGATATTCGCAGCAGGCAAGAACCGGTTTTAATTGCCAAGAAGAAAGTCAAAAAACTTATCCAGGTATTGGTCAGCAGGCTCCCTAGAAGCGCGCTGGCGCGGTTTGCCCGCGCAATGAAGGCTAAGCCCAGAGCTGCCAGCGGGCCTGCGCCCGGCAGGATGCCCGAAAATACGCCTAATCCCGCCCCCAAGGCAATTTTCTGGGGGGTATCGTTGATACGGAAAAGCTTTAAGTAGATCAGCTTAAAGAACCGAAAGAGCTTATTTCCCCTTTTTCTCAATTCAGCCCCCATCTTTTTTTAAGGCCGGTTTGATATTTACCCCGGCAAAACGTTCCTCTCCGTAAGACTCCTGGACCCAGCCGCAAGATAGGCCGTATCTCTGCATAATCTTTTTTGCTTCCGCGTATTCGCTTTCCTTCAGGCGCCGGGAGATTCCCTTGAATTTAGAGGCTTGGTAGAGGGGAAGGTATTGGCTCATCAGGCTGATATAGGTATCCACAGAGACCTCTTCTGCGATAAAACGCATAATTTTTTCTGTCCCGGATTGATTATCGGGCAGGACCAGGTGCCGGATAATTACCCCCCGTTCGATAACCCCCTCTTCCTTATTGATCTGCGCCACCCCCACCTGCCGGTGCATCTCTTTGACCGCCCTCTGATTGTATTCCGGGTAATCCGGGGCAGAAGAAAGCTCTGAGGATATTCCGGCATCTCCGTAGCGCATATCCGGCAGGTAAATATCTACTATACCCTCCAGTAACTTTAAGGCCTCGGTTGATTCATAACCGCTGGTATTGTAGCAGAGGGGAAGATGCAAGCCCTTTTCTACGGCTGACTTTAGGGCCTGCAGGATCTGCGGCATGATATGCGTAGGGGTGACTAGATTGATGTTGTGGCAACACATCCCCTGCAGCTGGAGCATCATTTCAGCAAGCCCTTCGGCTGAAACCTCCCTCCCCTGCCCCAACTGGGAGAATTCGTAATTCTGACAATAGACGCAGGCCATATTGCAGTTGGCAAAGAAGATAGCCCCGGAGCCAAGTGTGCCTGAGAGGGGCGGTTCTTCGCCATGGTGGGCCATAAAGCTGAACACGCGCGGCAGGCAGCCGGTCTTACAAAATCCCTCTTCACCCTTGAGGCGGTTCACCCCGCATTTACGCGGGCAGATGCGGCAGGATTCCAACAGCCCACGGGCCTGTGTAATCGCCTGGTCTAACCTGCCGTTTTGGTAAGATTGGAGGTATGCGGGGCGCATTCCTGGAGTTGTTTTTTATAGATTTCCCTTATGCGGTTAAATACTTCGATATATTCCCTGCTCCGGTAATCCGGATAAGTCCATTCCCAGGGGTTAAAGGTTTTTCGCTGGTAGAAGAGGGTGATTTCTACGTAGATGCCCCTCTCTAAGTAGATGCGGTGCCTATAGTCTTTAGTGGAGGCCAGCACAAGTTTGGCTAAATCTAAGTAACCGGGGTCGATATTTACCAGGCGCCTTGATACTTCGGCGGCATTCAGACCGCGCACTTTAGGGCGTGGTAAAGGTATGCCGCTCAGTATCAACCCTGAGCAAACCCCGGGCTTTAGCCCGGGGCGCGTCGAATGGGTTGATTTGCGGGATAACTTTTGCTCGAGATTATTGGTAAAAACTTTTATCCGCGCCAGATGCTGCGCGGGGATAAGCCTGCGGAAGCTGAAGAATCTCCTCTTTAGGCCGCTGCCGAACTCTTTCCGGTAATAGTCGGTGTGATTGAAGGCAAGCGGCGCGCTTTCGAAATCAATGTTTCCGAAAAGCTTAGTCAAGGCCAGCCGCGCCTTCTCTGCAGCGGAAACTTCCCGAAAGATAAGACCAATGATTAGCTTGACCCGGGGGGCGTTCAATTAGGCAGGAGCTGGTTTATGTATTTAGCGATTTTCTTCCTCTGCTCATCGTTTATCTCATTGAAAAAAATCGCGATGTTAAAGCCGCCTCTTTCCTCGTCGTCTGTCCTGACGATAACGCCTTTGCACTCCACGGCACATTTCTTGCCGGCGGCTTCTATCTGTGCCGGCAGGGCCAGTTTGACCATTACCTTGGTAAAGGGAGGGACGTATTTCTTGATCAGGCAGTATGCCCCAACGCAGCTTAAATTGCTGGTAGAGGTACTGAAGTCGTAACCGTTAGCCGCTACCCTGATGGGGAGTTCGTGGTCAATGCGGGGATGAATCCTTCTTTCCGTTTTTTCCGCGCGCGTCATTTCTTCTCTTCCTTTGCTTTCCGGATATAATCCTTCCAGCATTTCTTGCTGCAGTAAAATTTACTGTCGCGGTAATACCGCTTTAACTTTTTAATCTGCTTATTGCAGCTTAAACAGTTAGCCTGCTTCTCTTCCGCGGGTTTTGCCGCTTCAGCGGTTTTTTTCTGCTCTGCCATATGGAAAAATCCTTTTTAAAATTCTCCCCGGCGCATGTTGATATATTCACCAAGGTAATTTCTTTCCCGGCGGTCGATTTCTAAAAATTCGATGCCGAGCCGGTTTTTATTCGAACGAGGCAAGGGCTGCGACCAGGCAACCCTCCCGATGGGCCGTAAAAGATGCAGCGGCAGGCCGATTTCCAGCATGAGCGTGGCGCTGGTCGCCAGAAAACCATCGCTGATCAACGAAAGGCCGCCCTGGCTTAGATCATCACTTAAGCCGCTGTTAGCCTCGGTGTGTCCGCGCACCTGGAAACGCACCGGCACATGCAGATTTATGCGCGCAAAGCGCCTGTTCTCTTTGCTGACAAGAAGCATGACTAGTTTTAATATAACATATATTCTTATCAGTGTCAATAGCTTAACCTAAAAAGCTTTATATTTACAAATTTAAATATCTTGCTATAATTAATCTGGGGGATAAGCGAGGAAGGCGAAAAAATGTACTGCAAATTCTACGGCCTGAAAGAGCGGCCATTTAATGTCACTTCTGACCCCGGCTTTTTCTTCCTAAGCCGCAAACACAAAGAGGCGCTGGCCCACCTTTTGTACGGCGCGTCCCAACGTAAAGGCATCATCGCCCTTACCGGCGAGGTTGGCACCGGCAAGACTACCCTTTGCCGTTTTTTCCTCAATCAGCTTGGCGAGAATGTCAAAACCGCCTTTATTCTCAATCCGCACTTTTCCGAAACACAGTTACTGGAGGCTATTGTCAGGGATTTCGGTATCGTTGCCAAATACAGCTCGAGGTTTGACCTGTTAAGCGAGCTGAACAAATTTCTCCTGCATGAATCAGCCGCCGGTAACAATGTTATTTTGATTATTGACGAGGCCCAGAATCTGAAGCCGCATATCCTGGAGCAGGTGCGCCTGCTTTCGAATTTAGAAACCGAGAAAGAAAAGCTGCTGCAGGTGCTTTTGGTGGGGCAGCCGGAGTTGAGCCAGAGGTTAAACCTCTATGATTTACGCCAGCTGCGGCAGAGGATCATGGTAAGATACCACATCATGCCGCTGGAGGCAGATGAAATCGGCGGATATATCAACCACCGCTTGAATATCGCCGGCGCCGGACAGAGGATAGATTTCTGCCCCGAAGCGGTCAACGCTATCTGGAATTTTTCCGTGGGCACCCCCCGTCTGATCAACATACTCTGCGACCGCGCCCTGCTGGCCGGGTTTGTCTCGGGGTCAAACAGGATAGACATAGGCATCATCGATAAGTGCATTGGGGAACTGGAGAGCTATTGCGTAAGAGGAGCGGGCTTATGAGCATAATCTACGATGCCCTGAAGAAGGTGGAGTGTTCTGCCGCGGCAGAAACTAAACCACGGTTGAAAGCGAAGATATCCAAACCGCGGAAAATAGGGTTGGCCGCGGCGTATCTTTTGGCGGCCGGACTGGGCGTAATGTTGGGAAATTTTATTTTTTCTGTCTTGATTTCTCCTTCGACTCCCGCGCGGGATGCGCCGGCTAAACAGGCTATGCAGGAGCCGCCGAAAGCGGCCGCCCCTTTAGCTCCGGCAGGCCTTGCCCTGGAGCAGGCGCCGCCCGCTAAAGTTTCAGGGGCCCCCAATCTGGTGCTAAACGGGATTTTCTTTTCCCGGGATGAAGGTTACGCCCTGATTAATAATCAGATTGTCAAAGAAGGCGATGAGGTTGACGGCGCCACGGTCAAAGAAATCAATATAGATGAAGTTGAACTGGCCGCGCTGGGTTCAACGATCAAGCTTTCCTGCCGCGCGAAGTAAAGCCGTAGAGCCTCGCATTCTCTCCCGCAGCGAATCCTTGATAATCTCCAGAGGAATATTCTCCCGGATGACGGCCTTTGAGATCCCTTTGGCGAGGACGAAGCGGTTTTTTTTACCGAGGAATTTTTTATCGCGGTAATGGGCGTTGATCACGGCGGATAAAGTCACCCCTGTAATGCGGGTAGGCAGGCCTACCGCGCGGATAAGGTTTTCTATTCTTTTTACGCCGGATTCCGGTAGAAGGCCTAAGCGCCTGCTTATACCGGCGGCAACCAGCATGCCGAGGGCCACGGCTTCTCCGTGATTGTGCAATTTATACCTCCCTGCCGCTTCAATGGCGTGTCCGGCGGTGTGGCCGAAATTCAAAAGGGTACGTACCCCCTTCTCTTCCCTTTCGTCTGCGGAAACCATCTTTGCCTTGATACGGCTGCAGCGGCATACGATATATTCTAAGGCGCCGGTTTTTAGCCTCAAGATATCCGGGTAATTATCTTCTAAATAAGAGAAAAGCGCGGTATCCTTAATAACGCCGTATTTGATTACTTCAGCGAGGCCTGAGCGCGCCTGTCTCTGGCTTAATGTCTTTAGGAAGCCGATTTCGCTGAAGACTAAGCGCGGCTGATAAAAAGCGCCGATCAGGTTCTTCCCTTCAGCCAAATCCACTCCGGTCTTTCCGCCGATAGCCGAATCTACCTGCGCCAGGAGCGTAGTGGGCAATTGTACGTAGGGCACCCCGCGTTTATACACCGAGGCGACGAAGCCGCTTAAGTCTCCGATTACCCCTCCGCCCATGGCAATAATGAAGATGCGCCTCCTCTGGTCATAATCTGCGATATCGGCAATGATGCTTGAGGCGGTCTTGATGGATTTACTGGCTTCGCCGTCAGGGACGGTCCTGAAGCGCAGAGAAAACCCGCAGCCTTCCATAGTCTTCCGGATACGGTTTCCGTAGAGCCTCTTTATTTTTTCATTAGTGATAATATAGGCATCCGTGCCGATCTTCAGCCTGGCGGCGTTCCTGCCAAAAGCCTTTATGATATTTTCCCCCGCGATAATATTATAGGAGCGGTCTATGAGGGCCAGCTTTATAGTTTCCATCTTCTTAGGGGCTGCCTCCGGTGCCAAGGAGGCTTAAGATCAGGGTAATCAGCGGCCGGACAATGTAATCAAGCATCCCCACGCTAAATAGCGCCAGGATTATGAACAAGCCGTACGGTTCAATCCGGGCGTAAAGCGAAGCCAGGCCTTCCGGCAGCAGGCCCATCAGCACCCGCGAGCCGTCCAGAGGCGGTATGGGCAGCATATTGAATACTGCCAGCATGACATTGACGTAAATCAAGAGCAGGATAAAATATGCCAGTCTTTGGACGAAGACATAATCAAAGAAGACGCGTGGCAGGGATTTCAAGAGCAGGCTTAAGATAACGGCGAAAACAAGGTTTGACAGCGGGCCGCTGGCGCCGATTAAGACCATATCCCTTTTAGGGTTTTTCAAACCCCAGTAATTTATCGGCACCGGTTTTGCCGCAGCAATAAAGGTGCGGGTAGAAATAAAAAGCAGCAGCGGCAGGAGCACGGTCCAGAAGATATCGATATGCGCCAGCGGGTTAAAAGTCATCCTGCCGGAGTACAACGCGGTAGTATCGCCTAACCTATAAGCGGTCCAGGCATGGGCGAATTCATGCACGCTCATTGCCAGAATCAGGACTGCGAAATAGACCGCGAAAGAAACAAGTAATTCCATAGCGGTTAGTTCCTTGATCTGCGGTTCTTTGTTTTTACCGTGGATAGCGGCGCCGGCTCCCGCGGTTTATCCGTTCCCGATACGGCTGTTTCTGCGGCGATGAATTTTTTGTGCACCCAGCCAAAGCAGTTTACCGTGGGTTCGATCTTTAACCAGCCGTCAGTCTCGCTGAGGATATTGACTATCTCCCCTTCCCCGGCCCTTCCGATTACGGGCGAAGATTCCGAAGGACTCAGCCGGATATTGACCCGGTTACCTGTAACCTTGGCGCTTTGGCAGTATTTTTTTACCGCGGGCGTTACGTTGGTGGCCGCCGGCCCGCCCGGGCCGCCCGGGCCGTATTCAAGGCAGGCGCAAAAATCTTTTTTGATATAAGCAGGCGCAGATTTGGGAAGCCTTATTTTATACCAGTCGTAAAGCATAGAAGCCGCCTCTACGTTTTCTCCCCGGGGTAAAACGCAGATTATGGCCGAGCTTATCCTGGCGTCAGAGCGCAGATTGATTTTGTCGGAATTGACCCTGCCCTGAAAGGGAAATTTTGTTTCGGATGCCGCCGCTGAGAACGAATGCGTTAGTGACAGCGATAAGCTTAAGGCGAGCAGCCTGTTTATCCCCGGCAGACGGAAACCCATCTTATTTTTTTGCCTGTTCTTTAGCGGGGGCAGCGGCCTTTGCGCCGGCTGCCTGTTTGACGGCAGGACCTTGTGCCTTCTCTGGAGCCGCGGCGGCGCCGGGAGCGGCGCCTCCAACAGCAGCTGCTTCTGCTGGCTTCTCGGCCTTCTCTTTCTTGATTTTAATCCTCACGGTTTTAATCTTGGGCAGACCGAAGACGCTGTCGCCTTCTTTCCACTTACCCTTCTCCAACATTATCCTTAGCCGTTCCGTACGTTTTAAAACCGAACGTTGTTTTTTGTCTTTATCGGAGATTGACAGTGACGGATGGATGGACATGAATCACAGCCTCCTTCGTATTTGGCAGTCTTTATATCGTTTTTTCAGTTCCGAAAGCATGGCCTCGGCCTTAGTTTTACTGGGAAGATTATTCAGATAGAGCACGATATAATTCCCTTTAGGCAGGATAACTGCGGAAAGCCCCCGTCTTTTCAAGACATCCATCTCTTTTTGCGCGTTTGCCCTGCCCTTGTAGCTGGCCAGCTGTATATAATAACGTTGTTTTTCCTGCGGCTCGTCTTCCTTGTCTTTACTGCCTTGCTCTTCGTAGATGACCGGCGCCTGGCGGTACACCTGCGCCGGAGCGGCAGTCAGGCCTTTTGTCTTCACGCCGGCAGCCACATCCATGCGGTAATCTTTTTTTAAAGTGGATACCTGCTTGCCTTTTTCTACTCCCAGGGAGAAAGAAACTATGCCGGTAGCGACTATGCCGATTGCCAGAAGGACAGTTTTCTCATAGTTCTTCAGGAAAGTAAAATACGGATTATTGGCCTGGGGGATTGCCCTGCCGGCATTCTCTGTCTGGAATAACTCTAATTGTAAATCCGACCCGTTCTCCATTCTAATACACACCCATTAAATATTTTTACATTACATAACACCGATTATACACAGATTGGCACAGATGAAAAGATGCAAGATGATCACAGATAACATCATGAATATCTGTGCCCATCTGTATCTTCTCATCTGCGATCATCTGCGCAATACGATATGTCAATTTATTTAGTTCGTTTGTATTAGATTCTATTATACCGCGCCTATTTGGTGGTTTTCAAGTAATTTTTTGTGCTGATCTTCTTGGCTGCCCTTAAGAACGCCTCTACGACCTTGGGGTCGAATTGCGTGCCGCTTTTCTTTTTGATTTCTTTGAGCGCGGAGCCGATATCCATCCTTTCCCGGTATGGCCGGCCATAGACCATCGCCTCAAAGGCGTCCGCCACAGCCATAATCCGCGCGCCCTGCGGGATCTGGCCTTTTTTCAGCCTGGAGGGATAACCTGTGCCGTTATATTTTTCATGATGATGCATAATGATCGGGATAACCGGCTTGAGGACCTGCAGGGGCCTTAATATCTGCACGCCTTTGATCGGATGCTTTTTGATGATGTTGTATTCCCTGGCGGTTAACTTGCTGGTTTTAGTCAGTATCTCTAGAGGTATATCGATCTTCCCCGTATCGTGCAGGAGGCTGGCGTATTTCAAGCTTTCAATCTGTTTTTCGTCCAGATGCATCTGCTCGCCGATGGAGACGGCCAGTCTGCTGAAATATGGCGAATGAGTATATTCCTGCGGCACGCGGGTATCCAGCAGGGTCACCAGCGATTTGATGCTGCCCAGCAGGATTTTCTGCTGTTCTTCGTAGAGCTGCAAATTTTTGATCCCGGTGATGGCCTGCTCCGCGATAGCCATCAGCATTTCCTGGTCAAAGATATCAAATTCCTTTCCCAGCCGGCCGCGTTTTAAGATGATCACCCCGATAATATCTTCGCAGATAAGGGGAATGCCCAAGAGGAATCCTTTTCTTACCGAACAGGCCTTCTTGATGATATTTTTCTGGACCCTTTCAGTTACCTTGAGCTTTTTATCAAGGACATATTTTTTCCTGTTAGAGGCGAGGCATTTAAGCTGCGAGTATTGTTTGGTATGGTCTAGGAGGGTAATCAGGCAGTACTGGGCATTGAATATCTGGCAGATCAGCCGGCTCATGCGGCTGATTAAATCCTTTAGCTCATAAGTGGAATTCACCAGCCGGTAGACGCTGTGAGTGGCCGAGATCAGCGTCTTATACTTTTTCGTAGGGGTCAAATAATTTTTTGTATTCATCTAAGGCGTACCTGTCGGTCATCCCTGCGATATAATCGCAGACTACTCTTCTTGCGCCGTCACGCGCGATCCTTTTTTGCGCCTGGGCGGGGAGCTGTTCCGGTTGTTTCGCGTAAACCTTGAATAATTCCTGCACGAATCTTTTTGCCTTTGTGCTCATACGCACTACGCGGTAATGATGATACAGTTTCTGCATGAGGAATTCCCGTAACGGCTGCCTCAAGGCGCGCATCTCCTGGCTGAAAGTTACGGTCTTTTTACCGGATTTTTTTACATCCGCCGCCGTCTTTATTTTAGACGCCTCGATAATCTCTTCGCTGTTGCGGATTAAATCGGTTACCTGCAAATCGATCAAAGAGCGGATGATCAGGTATTTGATTTTATCCGTATCTATTTTAGCATAAATTGCGCTTATCTTCTTGTTTATTTCGCCCCAGATAGAGAGTTTTTCAAGGTCGGCCTGCCGGATCAATCCGGAGGTTAGGCCATCGTCGAGGTCGTGGTTATCATAGGCAATCTCATCGGCGATATCCACCACCTGCGTTTCCAAGGTTGGCGTTTCTTTGGGGGCAAGCCCCGCGGCCTTTATCGGAATATCGAAAGCCGAAGAGTGCTTGACGATGCCTTCCCTTACCTCCCAGGTTAAATTCAACCCGGGAAAACCAGGGTACCTCTCTTCGAGGTAATCTACAACCCTTAAACCCTGCAGGTTATGGTTGAACCCGCCGTATTTTGCCATCAACTCGTTCAATGCCTCCTCGCCGGAGTGTCCGAAAGGCGTATGCCCCAGGTCATGCGCCAGGGCAATGGCCTCGGTGAGGTCGGTATTTAAACGCAGGGCGGCGGCAATGGTACGGGCAATCTGAGCGACTTCGATGGTATGGGTGAGCCGGGTGCGGTAGTAGTCACCCTCATGATTGACAAAAACCTGGGTTTTGTATTCCAATCTCCTGAAGGCGGCCGAATGCACGATGCGATCGCGGTCGCGCTGGTAAGCCGAGCGGTAGGGGTGTTCATCCTCTTCATAGACCCTGCCGCGGGAGACGCAGCTCTTTGCGGCGTAAGGCGCCAAAAACTCTTCTTCGAATTTCTTAATCTGGTTTTGATTGAGCATTTTTTAATTGCCGGCACAGCTCATCCAGGGATTGCGAGATGACCTTGGTATCAAACACTACCGGCATAAAATTTGAGTCTGCCTTCCAGCGGGGCACGATGTGTATGTGCAGGTGCCCGGGGATCCCGGCTCCCGCGGCGGCGGAGAGATTGATTCCGACGTTGTAACCCTGGGGTCTAAGCACTTTCTCCAGCAGGGAAATTACCCTGTTCAGGCAGCGGAATAGGTCCAGCGCCTCTTCTTCCCGCAGGCGGCCGGTTTTTCCGATATGCCTTAGAGGGGCTACCATCACATGCCCGTTATTGTAGGGGAACTTGTTGAGCATGGCCAGAGAGTGCTGCGTCTTGAACAGAAGATAACTCTTCTGCTCGCAGAAGACGCATTTCTTGCTCTTTTTATTTTTTATATAATTGATCCGCCAGGGGGCCCAGAGCTTATCCATCCTATATTTTGATCACCTTCGCTTCTATCTTATCATTGATTTCTATTATCCCGAATGAATTATAGGCCGAAAAGACCTTATCGGTGGCGCTGCCGGGGTTAAAGAAGATTGCCTTGCCGATCTTTTCATTAAAGCCAGCATGCGAATGCCCGAAAATGATTATATCCGGCGTTTCTTTCTTGAAGGCCGTTTTTAAAAGATCGAGCAGGTTATTCGGCGGTCCGTAGCCATGCATCACCCCGATGCGGTAATTGGCCGCCTGGATGATTTCTTTTTCAGGGAGTATGATTTTTAGCTCTTCGGTGTCCATATTCCCGCGCACGGCTTTCACGTTAGCGCAGACCGATTTTAATTTTTCGAGCACCGCCGGCTCTACCAGGTCGCCGGCGTGTATGATTAAGTCTACTTTCTTGAATTCCGACAGGATCTCTGCCGGGATCTCCTTGGCCCGAACGGGGATATGCGTGTCCGAAATCACCCCGATTCTCATGCGATCACCCACGGCCTAGAATAAAGGTCGAGCATCTGGTTCAGGCGCTTTAGATCCCAGGCCCAGATGTTTTCTTCCATTGCCCTCAGGCGGGTATTCATATCGATCTCTTTAACCGTGACTACGATTGATTTTTTGAGCCGGTGGCGGTATTTCCTGCATTCCTTGGCGAATTCCGTAATATCGTCTTCGGTGAGCGGTTCGTTCTTGACCGCCATTATCCAGAGGCTCTCCGCCGAACGGCCCAAGAGCCCAGCCTGCAATGCCCTGTGGCCAAACTCCAGGGGCTTAATCTCCCGGAAATGATTGAGCCGGATTTTCTTTTTTTCAAGCTGCATGGAGTCATCGGCAAACAGGCGCAGCAGCTCCGCCAGACGCTCCAGAAGCGGCTTCTGCGCGCAGGCGAGGAATTCCCGGATCATCTCCTCTAAGTTTTCCCGGAAATACTCTTTTTGATTCTTAGCGTCAAAGGTCAAGGAATCCAGTTTTCCCCGGTAGACAAATTTCAGCCAGAAGCCGAAAACCCGGTCATTGATTTTCAGGAAGTCGCCGTTACGGCTGATGGTATCGAGCTCCAGGAGATAGTTGGCCCGCAGGGAGAGTTCTTTTTTGGACTTATTCATGATCTGGGCCATTTCTTTTATTTTATTGCGGCCGCTGGCGGTTAGATAAAGGATCCAGAGGTAGGCCTCATTGTGCGGCAGGTCAATGAACCGTTTGATATAATTTGAGAACCGTTGATTGAGCAGGCCGGAAGAATCGAAAAGCAGGCCCTCGATCGCCTCAGCTAAATTCATCCGGCTATTTTTCCGCAGGGCCTCGCAGATCGCGTTCAGGTACATAGGGATCCCGCCGGTAAAATGCACGATGAAATCCCGCAGGCCCTGGTCGAGGCATAGTTCGCTCAAGTTAGAATCAAGGAATTTCCCGCTTGTCTTTATATCAAAGGGCTCGATGGAGATTAATTCGAAGTTGCCGAACAATAAAGATAGGTTTTTAGTAAGGATACATTTGGCCCTGAATTTCAGGGAGCTGGCGATAATGTACATAGTGTGTTTCTGGGAGATCAATAATTTTGACCATTCGCGGTAGAGGCCGGTTATCCCCAGGCTTTCCAAATTATGGAATTCGTCTATGATCACCACGCAACGTTTGCCGGTTTCCGCATAGAGGCAATCGGTCAGGGAAAATAAATCCGCCAGGATGTTGTTCTTCTTCCGCCTCTGGACAGCCTCAAGGATATTCTTGGCCTGGCGGACGGTCTTCGGGGCGAACCCTTGAGATTTTCTCATCAGGAAATCCAGGTCTTCCTTGAGCGCTATGCCGCTATTGAGCAGGAAATTATAGAGCAGCACGCCGGTAAACCTCCTGGAGAAGGAGGCAATCGTCTCCGGCCTGGCCTCCAGATAAATCAACACCAGCCGGCTATCGTAAAACTTATCCAAAAGTTTAAATAAAATCGATGTCTTGCCTACCAGCTCATCGCCGATCAGGGCGATATTCTGGCGGTAACCCTCCAGGAGGCCCGTGATACGTTTGATCAGGGTCTCCAGGTAAGTCTCGCGGTCAAAAAATATCTTGTTTGACATCTTAATACAAACGAACTAAATAAATTGACATATTGTATTGCACAGATGAGCGCAGATTATCCCGCACCAAATTAAAACAAATATAGCGGGATCCCGCAGAGCGGGAGAAGATACAGATGGGCACAGATATTGTTTGACGTTATCTGTGATCATCTTGCATCTTTTCATCTGTGCCAATCTGTGTATATTCGCTGTTATATAATGTAAGAATATTTAATGCGCTTGTATTAGTTCGATAGATAAAAGCTGGGATTCTGCGCCAGATGAGACTTTCTGATTTCAAAATGCAGATATCCGCTTTCTCTCTGGCCGGAAGATTCGATTTTCCCGATCGCCGCTCCCTTTTCCACCTGGTCACCGGCATTAACGAAAATCGAGGAATTCCCGGCATAGACAGTGGCCAGGCCGCCGCCGTGGTCGATAATGATTGTTTTGCCGAATACACCGAAATTATCCGCGCGAAAGACTACCCTGCCCTTCCGGCTGGCAATCACTTCGGAGCTGCCGTAGGGTTTGATATTTATGCCTTTATTGATCATATTAGCGCAGGTTGCTCCAAAAGGAGCGATGATTTTCCCCCGCAGCGGCCAGATAAAGTCTTCGTCAACGTAGCTTGCCGGCAGCGGGATTTTTTTTTGGCGATGAGGGACGAAAATTGACTGGCCTACCTCAATGCTGGCGGCATCTTGGATCCGGTTTATGCTGGTGAGCTCCTCTATCTCTACCTGGTAGGCCCTGGAGATGCTCCAGAGCGTCTGCCCCTTTTCCACCCGGTGATATATTCCTGGCATGCCCGGGACAGGCGGTTTCTCCGGCGCGATAGAGGGCGCCGTAACGCATCCAGCCAAGCCGAAAAAGAAAAAGATTAAATAGCTAAGGTTCCGCGTAATCATAAGCACTACTATGTTAATTTTTGGCCTTATTTTATCACTCTTAAAAGATAACCCGTTATTTACCAACAAGTTAAGGAAATTTTATCCCTTGGTGAAAGATGCACACAGATAAAAGATGGATACACACAGATACCGACGAGAAAATCTGTGTGCATCTCTAAAAAATCTGTGTGAATCTGCGAAAAAGGCATTTTTAACAAAGTACTGTCATAAGTATGAATTTCTCTAAAGCGAGAGAGGGGAATCGAACCGCCATATCTAATACAAACGAACTAAATAAATTGACATATTGTATTGCACAGATGATCCCAGATTATCCCGCGCCAAATTAAAACAAATATAGCGGGATCCCGCAAAGCGGGAGAAGATACAGATAGGCACAGATATTTTAAGGGGCATCTGTGATCATCTTGTATCTTTTCATCTGTGCCAATCTGTGTATATTCGCTGTCATATAATGTAAGAATATTTAATGCGTTGGTATTAGCTTGTCCCGCTGTCCTCCTAATCGCGGCGGGATCCCGCTTCGCGTGGCTCAGCGGGAGGAAGCTGGTGTTCTCAACTAAGCGGGTGAGCGGAATCGAACCGCCATATCTAGCTTGGGAAGCTAGTGTTCTGCCACTGAACTACACCCGCAAACAGTTCTCCATCATTTTAATAGAGCAGAACTCGCCGCACATAGTGCAGACATCCGGTTCATCCGGCCGGGAAGAATCGCGGTATCGCCTTGCTTTTGCCGGATCAAGAGAAAGCGTAATCTGTTTTTTCCAATCCCGGGATTTCCTTGCCAGGGACATATTTTTATCCCTGGTCAATGCCCCTTTTATCCCCTTGGCGATGTCTGCGGCGTGCGCCGCTATTTTTGCGGCGACT
>MHHD01000077.1 GCA_001805895.1 Omnitrophica WOR_2 bacterium RIFCSPLOWO2_12_FULL_51_8
AACTCTGCAGACGACGCGGAATCGGCATCGAAATCGTTCAGCCCTGCCTGTCGGGAGAGACTCTCGTTAGCTCATCGATCATCCGCCGTTATCTCCAGGAAGGGGATGTGAGGAGCATCATCCCCCTCCTCAAGCGCCCCTATTTTCTGGACGGCCGCGTGGTGCGGGGAAGCGGGAGGGGAAAAACGCTTGGAATCCCCACGATCAATCTCATCTCCGAAAATGACCTCGTCCCCCGGAACGGAGTCTATGCCACCCGCGTTCTCCTCAACGGCAAAAAATACGGGTCAATCACCAACATCGGAGTCCGGCCGACCTTCGGAAAAGGGGATCGGACGATTGAAACGCATCTCTTCGGCTTCCGCCGAAAGATCTATGGACGGAGGGTCCGGCTCTTTTTCCTGGGGAGGATTCGCGATGAGAGGCGTTTTCCCTCCCCTTCGAAACTGACAGAACAGATCGGGCGCGACATCGCCAAGGCACGCTCGATTCTTTCCCGGGGAGGCTTCGATGCCTAAGGGACCCCGAAAAGTTTTGGGGATCATTGGCGATCCGGTCGCCCACTCCCTCTCTCCCGTCATGCAGAATGCGGCCCTCGCGCACTTGAGGCTCCCCTACATCTATGTCCCGTTCCACCTGAAAACGGATCAGCTGAAGGAGTTTTTCAGAACGCTTAAATCCCGCCGCATTGCGGGGCTCAATGTCACCATCCCCCACAAGCAGGGGGTGATCCCCTTCCTCGATTCCCTTTCGAGAGAGGCGAAGATGATCGGGGCGGTAAACACCATTATCCTCAGAAACAGAAAATGGATCGGCCACAACACGGATGGGGCCGGCTATGTGACGTCACTCAAGAAGGAGGCGGGATACAGCGTCCGCGGCAAGCATGTCACCCTGATCGGGGCGGGCGGTGCGGCGAGGGCGATCGCGGTTGCCCTCGGGATGGAAGAGGCTCGCGAGATCCTGATCCTCAACCGCACGGCCAAGAAGGCGTTCGATCTGGCGCATGAGCTCAACCGAAAATTTGCCCACACCGTCTACGGCGCGTCGCGGCTCGACAAGGTCGAACCCTACGCCTGGCCGGCCACCGATCTTTTGATCAATGCCACCTCGATCGGGATGAAACCGGCCGACCGCCTCCCCGTTCCGCTCCGGAAATTGAAGGCAACCGCCCTCGTGTCAGACATCGTCTACACGCCGCTTGATACCCCTCTCCTCAAGGAGGCGCGACGCCTCAAATTAAAAACCCATTACGGATGGGGGATGCTCCTCTATCAGGGGGCCCTCGCTTTCCGCCTCTGGACCGGCCGCAATCCCCCCATCGAAGTGATGAAAAAAACCCTTCTTGATTCCTTGAGCCGTTAGACTAGATTCCCAAGCGATCATGGAGCAGAAAGTTATCCCCCCCGATCAGAACAAGAACGAACAGCGACAGGTCAAATTGATGTTGATCGTCGCCACGATCGGCCTTGTCGCCTGTCTCATCCTCCCTTTCGTGTTTTAAAAAACGGGAAAATAAATCCCCGGCAATTATTTCCGCATGGGCAATTCGGACACACCGTCAATAAATCGAACTCCCCTGCTCTAAAATAATATCAATAGTTTCAAATGGTTATGAATTCTACAGTGGCATGTCTTTTGCTACGTACAAGGAGGCGCTGTTCGGTTGCTGGCTCGGGAGGTACTTCATGGAACAACTCTCCACCGAAAATGAACGACCGCGGTTAACCAAATCGTCCAAGACCTTCGTGGTTGTTGAGGATGATCCGACGATGTGCCGATTATGGGGGAGGCTCCTCTCGCAGATCAACGGGCTGAATTTTGTCGTCTTTTCTTCGGCGCGGGAGGCGATCAAATACCTCGATTCGGAGCCGGCGGACGTTCTCTTGACCGATCTCGTCCTCGAAGAGATGAGCGGTGTCGATGTGGTGTTGAAGGCCCTCGCCAAAAATCATGACACCAAGATCATCCTGACATCGGCCTTTCCGGAAACACGTTACGATCTCTCACCGATCGGCTGTTTCATCCACTTCATCAAAAAGCCCTACCGAAACCTCGATATCCTCCGCGAACTGATTCTCCTCTTCATGGACAATGCCGACGAAATCTCGGATGCCGAGGTCAGCGAGGATGATCGGCAATTGTACGTCTGGGATCTGTAACTCGCTCAACCGGACATTACTGATGTTTATTAAAAACTACTCGTCGCTGATAAGAACTTTGCTGTTCTGTCTCCTCGTTACAACATCTTGCGGGGCGGGGGGCGGTTCGGCCAAGGGGACCGAGGCGGGTGAACCAACGAGCCTTCCTGGCTCGGAGTCGAATGGACTGGAATCGAGCCAACCTGTTGACATCCCAATCCCCATCGCAAAAGGCATCGAAGGCATCGATCCGACATCACTTCGATTTACTCCAGCCTCCACCTACCCCGTTGCGGGGACCCTAACGGGCAGTCTCTTGGACTGCGATGAATCGGTAACAGACACTGGTACCTGTGGGTTGATCATGGATGGGGCCATTGTGAGTCAGGTTGAATCTGCAAACTGCGATTTTTCCATGCCGATTAGGCAGAGTGAGATTGGTGAACTCCTTGCACTGGGCGTGATTGAAAATGATCAAATCAGCACTCCTTTAATCATCAAGGTTACTGCCGATGATTTCCTCCAGATCTTTCTGACCAGTATTACATCCATTACACAAGCCCCCGTTGCCGTATCCTCCAATGGTACAATTGCCTTTCAGGCACAGGCACGACAGGAGGATGAATCGGTGAACGAGGCCCTTGCCGAAATCTCCATTTACGGGGGCGACCCGACCATCCTCGTTTATGCTTACACCAATCGCTTTGATCAACTCCTCTATAACTACACCGATCCATCACTTCTTTACGGAGTTGATACGGAGGGCTCCCTTTATCAGGCTACTTCAAGCGGTTTGGTTGTCTTTCTCAACGACGAAGATCAAAGACCTCCGGTCAGGCGGTTAAGTTTTGCCCCGGATGACAAATGGCTGGTGACAAATTTCGAAACCGAGACAACAAGTGGCGATTCTACGGAATCGCTTGCCATCGTTGAGCTCAATGATGTCAGCAATGTCATTGAGGTTAAGGCCCCGGACGAGCCGGTAACCCAACTTCTACCCCATTGGAAATCCCTTGCGGGCCTCTTCGCAACGAGGCAAACAGAGAGTGAGGGAGACACAAGTTATGAACTCGGAGCCTATTGGGAATTCTACACCATTGAAGATCCGTCCACACCGGGGGAACTTCTCAACGCCGACGATCTTGCCCAAGTGGCCGCTGACAGTGAGTTTAGCGACCTTCCCACTTCTTCAATCCCCATCGGTCCCATAGCCTTGGGGGAAAGACCGGGCCAAGAAGACCCATCGCACCTTTATTTCCCCTGTCAGGGAGACGATTCGGTCGATCTGTGTCTTTTTGATCTCTCCGATGACAGCGGCAACGAAAATGTGACAACCGTTGCCGTTGAGGGTCAGGGAGATGTCACCAAAGTCGAGGTGAGCCCCTCTTCCTCCTACGCCGTCTTTGAGATCGAAGATGATACGGGGACATGGATCGGTCTTCACCTGACGGAGGAGAATAAATTTATCAAGGCAACCGAGGGCTTTAATCCCACCATATTTCCCACGGACGAAAACATTATTGTTTATCAATGCAGGGACCCGGAAGATCCAGACAATAAACTCCAGTTGTGTCTTTTTATCATCAGTAATCACATTTCATCCTCGTCAGCGGCGCAGTTGGCCCTGACATCGAGCAGTTCAACCTTTATTGATGAATGTCTTGCCGTCACCGTGACCAGTCAAAATAGCCAGGGTTCAAGTGCGGAAGTCGGCTGGGCAACGCGCATTAATCTCGCCGGAAAAAACGCAACGTTCTATGACGATGCCAACTGCATAACGGCCCAAGATTATGTCACGATTAAAAAGGGAACGAGCTCCAAGCAGTTTGGTGTCAAAGTAAGCCAGGCCGGGAGTCTGACCATTTCGGCTTCCGATAATTCAGGAGTCCTTGCGGCAACCTCCCTCTCTGTTTTGGTTGCAGAAAACACCAACAATCCGACCCAGGTGACTTTTGCCTATGAGGCTATTATCGGAGAATACGAGTTTAATGTTGCCGGACTCTGCTTCCCGATCACGGTCACAACCAAGGACGTTAATGGGCAAACAACAAGGGTTAGCGCACAAACGACAATCACCCTCGGTGGCGGCTCAGGTTCGTTTTATTCCGACTCAACCTGCGGCGCTACAATAGTCAACACGACACTTGAGTCAGGATCCTCTTCCAAGTCACTCTATTACAAAACCACGGTCAGTGGAGACACAACCCTCACGGCAGAGGGAGATTTGTCGGGAAGCCTTTTGCTCCCGCTTAGAGCGAATCCGTACAATCTGGATCTCGATGGCCCCTCATCGGCAACAGAGGGCTCTTGCAGTGGGCCCTTTACGGCAAGTAGTCTCAACTTCTTCAATGCCCTTGCCCCCATTTCCAGCGCTCGTCAATTGACCATCTATACCTCTCACGGCGATTTTACCGAGCAGATGTATGCCGATCCAAGTTGTCAAACAGCCTTGTCGGCTACACCGATGGCGTCCGGAACGAGTCAGGCGTCTTTCTATATCATTTTCACCTACACCAATTGGACGAACAAGGACCTCACTTCCCAAACTTTATCAGTCAGCGTCGTTTCGGATGATCTGTCGTCATCTAACCCTACATGGGCCATGCATTCGGAGTTCAGCAGTTATCACGGGCTTACAATCAATCCATGATAAGAGACCCATTGCCTCCATACCCCGCTATTTCAGCTCAACCATTTGACACAAAAGACTGACGGCCAAACGGTATCTTTCCTTCGATAGGGACCCAAAGCGATGAATGAGAATTTTTTGATGCACCGAATAGATTTTGTCGGCGCGAAGCTGGCTTTCCTTTGGGAGGCGTCCCTCCACGTCCCGCTCCGAAAAGATCACCCCATAGGGGTTTCTGGGATCAATTCGGGAGGTAATCGCCATGACCAGGCAGTCGGGTTGCGAGTCGTTATAATCATTCGGGGAAAGAATGAGGACCGGTCTTTTTTTGCTGGAACTTAAGTCCGAAAAAGGGATCGGCACGAGGTAGATTTCGCCCTGTTTAGGGGTGATTCCAAGTCTCATCGTCGGTCGGATTATCCCAAAAATCGATCCCCGTCATCGCCGCCTGTTCGAGATCGGAAAATTCGCGGGAACGAAATTTTTGGAGATAGCGTAGGGCCAGCTCCTTAAAAAACTCGCTCCTTTTTCGATGCGTTGCCTTCGCGGCCACATCAACCTCTCTTAGCAATTCGTCCGGCAATGAGATCATGACCCGTGCCATAGTGAATGCATTGTATACATCATGCTATATAACAGCAACTCTTTTATACAAATTTTATACTAAACGCTTCCTAACAGGAGCTGGCGGCGGTGAGGGTAAAGGGGAAGGTTGCGGTGCAATTGGTGGTGGGGCCGACGCCGGTAAAAAGTCCGATGCCGGTGATCAGGGAATTGGTCAGGGAAAACCCCTGAAATCCCAGACTCACGATCAGGGGATTGCCGGATGAGTCGTTGGTGACCCCGAAAACCATCGGTGCAAACAGGTTGCCGTAACTGTTGGTGCAGGGCTGGCGCATCATAAAAATGTCCGCCGGGCCCGTATCGTAGGTGAGGGACAAGGGAACGCCGGTCGGGGAATCGCTGGTGGACAGGGTCCCTGCCGCAAACGGCACAAAAGCGAGGGTATTCAAATTGATGGTAGTGGATCCGCAGATAACCGGCACGTCGTAGCTCAAGGTCCAGGTGCCGGGGCAGAGTTCATTGATAATCGGTGAGGTTGCCGTCTGGAGCGTCATGGTAATCGGATAGTCGGCGGAGCACCCCAGGTTGTTATCCCAATGTAACTTCCCGCTGAGTTCGGAGGAGCTGGCCGCGGTTAATTCAAAATGATTGGAACCGTTGACAACGATTTCCCCGTCGGAAACCGGAAACGAATAATCGGGGCTTTGAAAAAGGCCGGTTGAGAGCGACAAGAGATTGAGTGAAATATGAGCGTCATCCGCGTCGAGATCGGCCGAAAGGCCGTCGCAATCAACCGACAGACCGGCCATCCCTTCGGAAATGAATCCGGCGTCACCCGGCTCAGGGCAATTGACTCCGCTTAGGGCCGTCGACTCACCCGTCATCGTAAAATTCCAGGTTCCTGTTGTCGGAAGCGAAAGGGAACCGGCCATTTTAAGCCCGGCCGTGAGGTTTTCTTCGGTGGTTCCGGAAATCCCTTCCTGCAGAGTCAACGGCAGTTCTTCAAAATCGGCAACCGTGGAAAATTTTCCCGCAGTTGTTCCGCCCAGGGAGAGTCCAAAATAGGCCTCGTCGTCCGGTTCGGAATCTCCCGGGTACGTGAATGCGCCCGTAAACGTCTCTCCGCCCGCTATGGCGGACGCGTCATCCAGTTCGACGGCCGATTCGTCCCCCGTTTCGGTGTCAAAAACAAAAAATGACGGGGCTTCGATTTCTTCCCCGCTGTTGTTGACAAGAGTCAATGTCCCGTCCGCACCTGAAAAAACAAGGCCCCCCTGAATGGTGCGGCCCGTCACCAGGCGCCATGAGGCATCATCAAAGAGCCCCGATTCCCCATCGCCCCCCCCGCCCGATGAG
>MHHD01000078.1 GCA_001805895.1 Omnitrophica WOR_2 bacterium RIFCSPLOWO2_12_FULL_51_8
AACCGAAACCGTTTAAGACGATAGACGAAAGTTGAATTATGCACACCCCTCAAGTATTATATACTTTCCTATACCGTAAAAAAGCGCTTGACCGGCAGGAGAGTTTATGCTAAATTTAACTTTCCTTGCCTTGAAATAACCGGGTTTAGGTGTTATACTTTGTGTAATAAAACCCCCTACAAAAGGAACGACTTGATGCGCTTTAACAGGCTGTTAAGTAAGTGTCTTATCCTGCCTATTGTCCTGCCTTTGTTTTTCTTTGCCGCTGCCTGTTCTACCAAGAAGCAAGAGGCCAAAACCTCGATTACCGTCTGGCACTGGATGACTGACCGCGAGCCGGCCTTTCAGGAATTGGCTAAAAGGTATCAGGCCAGGACCGGGATCAAGGTGAATTTCGAACTCTACGCGCCTTCCGACGCCTACTCCCAGAAGGTCAGGGCAGCGGCGCAAGGAGTAAATTTACCGGATATCTTCGGAATCCTCGGCGAGAAGAGGGATTTTGCCTCTTTTATCAAGGCCGGCCATATCCTGGAGTTGACCCCTTACATGGAAGAAAATAATGCCGCCTGGAAAAACAGTTTTTTTGCCAAGGCCTTGGCAATAAATGAGTTTGACGCCGGCAATAACTACGGCGTAAAGGCCGGCATCTACGGCGCGCCCATTGACGTGATGACCATCCAGATGCTTTATAACAAAAAATTATTCAGGGAATTAGGTTTAAACCCCCGCAAGCCGCCGGCGACTTTTCAGGAATTGCTGGATATCGGCAGAAAACTGAAGGAAAAAAATATGCAGGGATTAGTTTCCGGCTGGGGCGAGGTCTGGATGATCGACTGCTTCGCCAATAACTACGGCTTCAACATTATGGGCAGGGATAAGGTCGTGGCGACGATTAAGGGCGAGGTGCCTTATACCGACCCGGACTGGGTCAGGGTCTTGAATCTGTTTAAGGAAATGCAGGAAGCCGGTGTTTTGGCCAACGGCATAGTTACGATGATCAATAAGACCGCGGAGCAACTCTTCAGCAACGATAAGGCGGTGTTTGCCTTTAACGGCTCCTGGTGCGTGAATGTTTACAGGAATATGAGCCCGGCATTAGACTACGGCGCGTTCTTACCGCCGGCGGCATCGGAGAAATTCCCCATGGCCATCTGGGGCGGCGCGGGCTCATCCTTTATGGTCAATGCCCGTTCAAAGAACAAAGAGGAGGCGGTAAAATTCCTGCGCTGGCTGACTGACCGCGACCAGCAGACGTATCTGGCGGAAGCCACCAACAATTTGCCGGCGAATAAAAACAGCGCGGGGAAAATCTCGGAGATCTTAAGCCAGTTCTCAAAAGGCATGGAGAACGCCACCCACCCCAATATCTGGGGGGCTTCGGAATTCCCGGCGGTGATCGAGGCCTGGGACAAGGGGATCCAGTCGATCATCATCGGAGAGAGAACGCCGGAACAAGTGGCGCAAGAAGTGCAGCGTATCAAAGAGAGAGAATTAGCAAAGAGGAAGTAATGAATAATGCAAAAATCAAAATGCAAAAATTATTTTTGCCTTTAATTTTGAATTTTGCATTGCCATTTTGATATTTGCTTTTTGATATTTAATTTTCTATGAAACTCAAATCTACTCTCGAAAACTATTTATTTGTCCTGCCGGCAGTGGCCATCTTTTCCATCTTCTACATCTACCCTTTCCTAAAAGTTTTTCAGTTAAGTTTTTTTGACTGGGACGGGATTGTCGCGTTTAAGGATGCCATTCCTGTGGGCTGGGAGAATTTTAAGGAAATTTTAGTGGATAGAATCTGGTGGCAGTCAATGTGGAATGCCGGATACATTACCGTGATCGCCCTGATTTTTCAGAACGCGCTGGCGTTCTTGCTGGCCTGGGCATGCGACCGGGAAATCCGGGCGAAGAATTTTTACCGGGTGGTATTTTTTATACCCCCGGTGCTGTCAGAGATAGTCGTGGGCTTGGTCTGGCAGTGGATTTTAGACGGCAATTACGGCCTGCTTAACCAGTGGCTGGCCCATTTTGGCCTCGGGCATCTGGCCAGGAACTGGCTTTCCGACCCTAAAACCACCCTGACCGCGGTGGCAGCGGTGCATTGCTGGAAGGGTTTTGGCTGGGGCTTTCTGATTTTCCTGGCCGGCCTGCAGACTATCCCCAGGGAGCTTTACGAGGCGGCGCGGGTGGACGGGGCAAACGCCTGGCAGGCATTCCGCAAGATCACCATGCCGATGATGGTGCCGGTGGCGGTACTGGTAGCCGTCCTTACCGTCTTAGGCACGATGCAGGCCTTTGTCCTGATCATTGCCATGACCGGCGGCGGGCCGGCCTACCATACCCAGGTGCCGGTTTTGAGGATACTGGCTTCCATGCAGGGCTCTTCGCGCTTTGGCTATGCCTGCGCGCAGGGGATTAGTTTCGGAGTGATCCTGGTGGCGATTTCCTTTATCCAGTACCGCTTCTCGCATAAGGCCAGGCAGATATAAATATAATGCTTAGTCAACTAAATAAGGGTTTGATTTTTGCGCAGATTAGCACAGATGAGAAGATGCAGATGATCACAGATAACGTCTTAAAATATCTGCGATCATCTGTTTCTTTTCATCTGCGATCATCTGTGCAATACAACTCTTATTTAAGTTACAATGCAACATGAGAACATCAGCCTATTATCAAACCAAAAGATTAAGCATAAATATCCTGATCCATCTGTTTTTAATCAGCGTCGCCCTGACCTGCCTGTTTCCTTTATTCTGGATGATTTCCTCCAGCCTCAAGTCGCAGGAGGCGATTTTTAAGGACGCCTCGCTCATCCCGCGCGTGTTCCATTTCGAAAATTACCTGCGCGCCTGGATAGAAGGCGGTTTCGGCAGATATTTTTTAAACAGCATTTTTTACACGGTTGCGGTGGTAGGGGGGATCGTAGTCATTTCCTCGCTGGCGGCCTACGGCTTTTCGCGCCTGGAGTTTCCCGGCCGTAATTTTTTGTTTATTATGTTTATGGCGGCGATGATGATCCCTATCCCGGGGAGCTTTGTCCCCCTCTACGTATTATTGAACAAGCTGGGCCTGAGGAATACGCCGCAGGGCTACATCCTGGCGATGATCAACGTGGGGCTATCCACCAGCATATTCCTGCTGAAGACCTTTTTCGATAAGATGCCCAAGGAGTTAGAGGATGCCGCGCGTATCGACGGCTGCAGCAAGCTGGGTATCTGGTGGAACGTGGCCCTGCCATTGTCCAAGCCGGTGCTGGCAGTAGTGGTGGTGTTTAACGCCCTGAATGTCTGGAACGAATATGTCCTGGCAATGATCATCTTTGACGATAAAGCCCTGATGCCGCTGCAGCGGGCGCTGATGGTCTTTCAGGGCGAGTTTGTCACCAATTACCCGCTGTTGATGGCCGGCCTGACTATTACCGCCCTACCGATTATTTTAGTCTACCTTTTGATGCAGAAGTATATCGTCAAGGGGGTAACTCAGGGGGCATTGGTAGGATGATTAGTAAAGTTAAAAGTAAAAACGAAAAAGGTAAAACCAAAATTCAAAAGTCAAAAGTTTTAATTTTTAACTTGTGGTTTTGTCTTTTTACTTTTGCCTTTTTACTTTTCACAGCTGCCTTTGCCCAGGATAAGCCTTCTTCCAGCGAACTGATAGTTAAGGCCTGGGAGGCGCATGGCAGGAAAGACATTGAGGCAACCTTTAAATTCACCAAGCAGTGCATTGAGCTGTATAAGGACGAGGCGGCCGGGCTGCAGGTGTCCTTAAGGGCCTTTCCGAGGAATAAGCCGGACATCCTTAAGGCGCAGGTTTTAAACGACGTCGGCACGGCTTATTTCATCCAGGGCGAGAGTTACCGCAATCAGGGAAAGGCCGCCGAGGCAATCAAGGCCTTTAGGGCTGTGATTTACGAATACTGCTATGCCCAGGCATGGGACCCCCGCGGCTGGTATTGGAAAGTGGCGAAGGCCTCCTGGGAAAGCGTGGTAAAGCTTAACCCCAAAGAAACGTTAATCCCCTGCGCCTGCGATCTGGAGATCGCCGGTAACATAACTCCGAGCCCGGCTATTGCCGCGCGCAGCACGAAAATCGCGCTCTACGATCCAGGCAGGGAAGAGATAGTCAATTACGAAAAATACGGAGAATTCAGAAATGCCGGCGCCAAGGACTATAAATATATCATCAAGGACCAGGAGGGCCTCTCTGCCGCTGTCGGGGAAGGCATCTTTCCCAATACTACATCGGTGAGGTGGGACCCGAAGTTCAAGACCGCCCAGAAGGAGCGCAGGCTGGAAGGCAGCCACTGGGATTTTGTAAATTCGGTTGACCTCCAGGCGGCATTCCTGAAGTGGGCTGCCTGCCCTGAGCCGCAGGGGGTAAAATTATTCTATACCGCCTTCATCCTGGAAAAGGCCGGGCTGGTCAAGCACGCCATCAAGTGCTATTATTCCATCCTGGTGCATTATCCGGCAAGTTACGGATGGACTTACTGGCATACCCCCTGGTATGTGGGGCAGGCTGCGATTGCCAAGATAAATTACCTGTTGGGCGAGAACCCGCGGATCGGTTATCGGCTTGAGGGAGCGGATGTCAAGATTTTAAATGGCTATGATAACGAGGTGGCGAACGATATCGCCATTATCAACCCGGGAAAATTCGTCAAGGTTTCCCTGCTGGAAAAATTTAAGCCCAAACCATCGCCGGATTTAATCAGCGTGAAACGGCGGCTGGGCAAAGGCAAGGTGCACCTCCTGCAGTATGAAAACGGCGACTGGCGCCTGATGGCGGACGGCAAGCCTTTTGTCATCCAGGGCATCACTTACGCGCCCACCAAGGCAGGGGAGTCTCCGGATAACCACACCCAGACTAACTGGATGGAGAACGATTTTAACCGGAACGGCAAGATCGACGGGCCTTATGACGCCTTTGTGGACAAAAATAAAAATAACCTGCAGGATAAGGATGAGCCCGGCGTGGGCGATTTTTACCTGATGCAGGAGATGGGGGTAAATTGCATCCGGCTGTATCACCAGCCGTTCAAAGTGAATAAAGAGCTGCTGCGCGATTTGTATAAAACCTACGGTATCCGGGTGATTATGGGCGATTTTCTGGGTAAATACGCCATCGGCAGCGGCGCGAAATGGGATCCCGGCACGGATTACAGAGACCCCGAGCAAAGAAAAAAGATGCTGGAGTCAGTGACGGGCATGGTCAGGGAATTCAAGGATGAGCCCTATATTTTATTCTGGCTGCTGGGCAATGAAAATGTTTACGGTTACGCCTGCAATGCCGATAAGGAGCCGGATGCGTTTTTCGGGTTCGCCAATGAAGCGGCTAAGCAGATTAAGGCCTTAGACACAGAGCACCCGGTGGCGATTGCCAGCGGCGATACGCTCTACTTAGACAAGTTCGCTAAAAACGCTTCCGAAATAGATATCTTCGGCGCCAACTCTTACCGCGGCGGATACGGTTTCGGCAGGCTCTTCCAGGATGTCAAGGAGACCGCGGACAGGCCGGTGTTCATCACCGAATATGGCTGCCCGGGTTATGCCGCCGGCAGGCCCGCCGAAGAAGCCGAAGCCATGCAGGCGGAATACCTTCGCGGGGCGTGGTCTGATATCGAAAAGAATATGGCCTTCGGCAAGAGGGCGGGCAATTCCTTAGGGGGTGTCGCCTTTGAATGGTTAGATGAATGGTGGAAGGCCTATGAGCCGTCGGTACACGACATCAAGGGTTTATTCACCGGGCCTTTCCCCGACGGATATATGCATGAAGAGTGGCTGGGGTTTTCGGGACAGGGCGACGGTAAATTAAGCCCGTTCCTGCGGCAGCTGCGCAAATCTTATTCTATGTATAGAAAGATCTGGAAATAGAGTGGAGGTAGAAAGGAGGCAGTATTTTTCGGTTACGTTAAAAAAGTTTATCGGTTTCGGTTAAGTATCGTCTAAAAAGGTTTTCGTTTATCGGTTTTAGTCTAAAATACGATAAACGAAACCGAAAATACGATAGACGATACGTAGCCGAAACCCAAACCGAAAACGACAAAGATAAGAATTAATATTTTTTTAGACAGAGTAGGGCATAGCTGTAACCAATTTATTAAGGAGGTGTGGGTAATGAAAAGATTACTAGTATTGCTGGCAGTTTTGTCCCTGGTTCTGCCTTTGGCGGCAGCGGCCCAGGAAAGTCCGGCGGCGATGCCGGAAAAAACAAAGGAATTCGCGGTTTACCTGGATAAGACTTCCCGGGAAAATCATTTCATCCCTTCGGGATGGATGGGCGATCACGGCGATATCAAGATCAATGACCAGTCAATGGATAATCCCCACGGCGGGACGACCTGCATCCAGTTTACCTACAGCGCCAAAAAATCGCAAGGCCAGGGCTGGGCCGGGGTGTATTGGCAAAATCCGGTCAACAACTGGGGCAATAAAAAAGGCGGTTATGATTTAAGCTCTATGAATAAGCTGACCTTCTGGGCCCGCGGGGCAAAAGGCGGGGAGGTAATCCAGAAGTTTGTGGTCGGCGGCATCAAGGGCACCTATCCGGACACCGCTTCCGCAGAAACCGGGCCGATAGAATTGACCAATACCTGGAAGCCCTACAGCGTCAACTTATCCGGCAAGGACCTTACCTATATTAACGGGGGTTTCGGCTGGGTGACTACCGCGGATCTTAACCCCGAAGGATGCGCTTTTTTCCTGGACGACATCAAATTTGAAAACGAATCAGGTTTAAAGCCGGAAGGCAAAAAACAGGAAGAAATGCCGTTTTATGTTTACGCCGACCGTTCTTCGCCGAAAAATCATTTCATCCCTTCGGGATGGATGGGCGATTACGGCGACTTAAAATATGACGGCGTTTCTAGGGAGGATCCCTATCTGGGAGATACCTGCATCAAGATTATCTACAGCCCCAAAAAATCGCAAGGCCAGGGCTGGGCAGGGATTTACTGGCAGAACCCAGCCAATAACTGGGGCGACACCGACGCGGGGTTTGACCTTTCCAAGACCGTGAAGCTTTCCTTCTGGGCGCGCGGCGCCAATGGCGGCGAACGGATCGAGGAGTTTAAGGCCGGCGGCTTAATGGGCGAATACTCTGATTCGGATTCCTCTTCCATCGCGCCGGTGATCCTGAATAAGGAATGGACGCAATATGCCATCGACTTAAAAGGCAAGGATATGTCTTACGTCATCGGCGGCTTTGCCTGGTCGACCAATCTGGATAACAACCCGGACGGTTTGACGTTTTATCTGGATGAGATAAAGTACGAGTAATATCCTCATTGAGCAGTGTGCATAATCCATTTATCGTTTATCGTCTAAATCGGTCTTAGGTTTCGGCTACGTATCGTAAATCGTTTTCGGTTTCGTGTGTCGTCTTCTTAAACGAAACCTTTTTGAACGATTTACGATAGACGATACGTAGCCGCAACCGAAACCCTTTAAGACGATAGACGAAAGTTGCATTATGCACGCCCCTCAATTAATTTGACAGCGCACTAGTATCCTTACTCATTCTCGTTTCAATTCCGATGCGAAAATTAATTCTCCCTCTATTTTTTTTAACAATAACTTTTCTTGGCCTTTCCTGCCATCCGCGCCCCAGGGTCTACATCAAGAAATTAAAAAACAACCATTACCAGCTCATCGTTGATAGCAAGCCCTACATCGTCAAGGGCGTCTGCTACAATCCTATCCCGATCGGCAAAAATTACGATTATGATTGGTGGTCTGACCCCGCTAAACCCTGGCTGGCTGACGGTAAATTGATGCAGGGAATGGGGGTTAATACTATCCGTGTCTATCAGGCCGGGTCTGACCCGCAGGCAGTAAGAAAAGTGGTCCGGGACCTTTATAACCTTTATCGTATCCGCACCATCATGGGCAGCTGGCTGGGTTTCTGGGAATACCCCTGCCCGCTCTATGGGGATCGGGCCTTCCGGGAGAAGGTAAAAAAAGAAGTCCTGGAAATGGTCAATTTATATAAGGACGAACCGGGGGTATTGTTCTGGACGCTGGGCAACGAGAATAATTATTCCTGCTCCGGCGAAGTCAACCCCTGGTCCAGCGACGAGATAGACAAAGAGCCTGATCCGCAAAAGAAAAGGGTGATGCGCTTCCGGACATACTATTCATTTGTCAACGAGCTGGCTAGGGAGATCCATCAGGCAGACCCTCATCACCCGGTGGCCCTGGGCAACGGAGAGTTAAAGGGGCTGGAATTCGCCCGCGAGTCCGCCCCGGACGTGGATTTAATCGCCTGCATTATTTACCGCGGTAAAACCTTCGGCAATCTTTTTAAATCCCTGCGCTTTAGCTTCGACCGCCCGGTAATGCTGGCGGAATTCGGCGCGGACGCCTTTAACGCTTATTTAAAAAAGGAAGACCAGAATATGCAGGCATTTTTTCTGGAATCGCAGTGGCGCCAGATCTACGGAAACCTCGCCGGCAATCCGCAGGGCGCGGGAAACTGCCTGGGCGGGACCAGCTTCGAATGGCTTGATGAGTGGTGGAAACACAACGAATCCTCTGCTGATGGCTGGTCCGCGCACGATACGGAGTCAAACTGGCAGAACTCCAGTTATTATTTCGACAGCAAGGAAGGCACCAAAAATATGAATGAGGAATGGTTCGGGATAGTCTCCCTTTCTCCGGAAACGGAGAACGGCCTGCATAAACGCGTCCCCCGCAAGGCGTATTACGTAATCAGGGAATTCTGGAAGAACCCCGTTTTAAAATCAAAAATCAAAAAATGAATTTAAAATTTTTAATTTTGATTTGCAATTTTACATTTTGCACTTTAAATTTTGCATTTACTTGTTTTGCCCAGGACAACGATCAGTTAGTCTCCTTGAGCAAGCGGATCATCGAGGCCGATAGCAGCGCCGGGCTCTACGCGCCTTTCGAGGAGCTGAAGGAATTTTATTTCCGGGATAATAGGTATAATGATTTTGTGAATTTTTTAAAATCCTTAGGGGCCAAGAAAAAGGCCCTGGCGCCTTTTACGCAGTATTACATTGCCTTAAGCCGCTACACCCAGCTGAGATACCTGGAGGAAAAACAAGGCTGGGATGAGTATTTCGCGCAGGGCAATGCCTACCGCGGAGAGTTGACGGCGCAGGCGATAGCTGCGGTTGAGCTGACTACCTCTGCCGACGCGCTTAATCTTTACGCCCGGCTGCTGTTGTGGCAGCTCCATCATGACCAGCAGGATAACTTTGCGGATGAATCGCTCTTGGCGCTGATGCGGGCGGCCGAAGAGTATGCAAAAGTCAATCCCGATGCCGCTCCCATCAAGGCCGTGGCGGATAAACTTTCTTCCTGCGCAGCCAGGGAAAATTCCAGCCGGCTTTATAAGCTTTACTCGGAGAAGCTGGTTTCCTCCGGGATCAAAGGTGAGTTGTTGAATGCTATCGCCGCCGATTTTTTCCGGGAAGGGAACTTAGAGCTGGCGGAAAACCTTTACGACGGCTATCTGGCAAGGATCGCGGGCGATAAGGATAAGGCTATCCCGGTCCTGATTGATTTAGCCAGGTCTTTTTCCTATTATATAGACGAAGGCCCCAAAGACCCCTTTTACGCCGAGAAATTATTCAAAAAAATAGAGGCATTAGGCGGTAAGCAGGTTTTTGACCAGGAATTAATCTACCTGCGCGCCTTCAACTTGGAAAAAAGCAAGGAATATAAACAGGCAAGGGAGCTCTATGGGGAACTGGCCCGCGCCTACCCTGATTCGGCGCATTACCCGGAGGCAATTTTTAAGTCAGGGTTGATTTCTGTTTATATATTAGGCGATATCAAGGAGGCAAGGGCGTATTTTGCGCGGCTGGCCGGCAGCGAAAAAGAAATTACTCCTCAGGCAGTGGCAGCGCTTTATCAACTAGGATTATTTTCCCAGTGGGAAA
The DNA here is from genome assembly GCA_001805895.1 of Omnitrophica WOR_2 bacterium RIFCSPLOWO2_12_FULL_51_8. Classification (GTDB taxonomy): domain Bacteria; phylum Omnitrophota; class Gorgyraeia; order Gygaellales; family Profunditerraquicolaceae; genus O2-12-FULL-51-8. The sequence goes on from MHHD01000078.1 coordinate 9,911, forward strand.
ACGACCGCGCGCAGGCAAGGAAGTATTTTAATCTGCTCTTGGAGAAGGCCAAGGAAGGCTATCCGGAGACGATAGCGCTTACGCGGCAGCGCTTGCAGGAAATAGAAGGGGGAGTCCCTTTAGAGTATAATCTGAGGGTCTTCCTTGACCTGGCGCTGGCGCCCGGAGGCGCTCCGGCCAAGGAGCATAAGATAGACATCAGCGCCAGCCCTTTTCGGGCAGTTAAAGGCGCCCGCCTGGAAATCGGTTCCAACGTCTATTCCGCCCAGACCGGCTGTATGCAGGTGGAATTGGAATACCTCTGGTCCGGAGACCTGGGGAGCGCCACTCCCAGCCCCGGCCAGAGTTCTTTTTACACTTCATATAACGAAAACGGAACCAAGGTGATCGGCTTGGTGGTAGTCTCACCCGCGGGTTTTTTAGACCGCAACATCGGCATCATCGACATCCGCTAGTATCTCCCCTTTAAATAAAGCTTGTAATATTCCCATCCCCCCGTTACATCCAAGGCTATTGAAAGGCAAACAAGGCATACAAGGCTATCAGGGCATAACCCTTTTTTATAGCCATTTTGCCTTTCTATAGCCTTGTTGCCCTTAAATAGCCCTGTTTGCCCTGCTTGCCTTAGTAGCCTTGTAACGAAGCTTCTCAAATTACTTTTAAATAAAGCTTTTCTTGACTTACAATATCCTTTTAGTTATAATCCTTTATGATGGGTTTCCTGAAGAAGCATATCTTAGAGCTTTTAGTCCAGCGAGGCCTCTTAACCGCCGCTCAGCTGGAAGAAATCTCCGCTATCCAGAAACAGAGGGGCGGGTCTTTCAGCTCTCTCCTGATTGAAAAAAATATCATCGAGAAGGATAAGCTCAACGAATTTATCAGGGATAACACCACCCTGCCGCGCGTCGATTCCGCCGGCTTGAGCATCAATCCCGATATCATCACCATCCTTTCCGGAGACACCGCCCGCAAATACCGGCTGCTGCCGCTTTCCAAAGACGGACAGCTGTTAAAGGTCGCGATTGCCGATCCCCTGACCATACTCGACCTGGAGGAGATCAAGGAGCTACAGGGTTACACCGTCAATCCTGTGCTGGGCCCCGAAGGCGAACTTACCGCGCTGATCGAGCGCAATTACTCCAACCTTTTTCGCTACGATTCCAATTCACAGACCATGGAGGCGATCTTGAGCAGCGTCGCGGAACTCTCCAGCCGCGCCAAGGATGATTTAGCCAAGAGCGACATCGCGCATATGGCGCAGGAAGTCCCGATTATCCGCGCCACTAATTTTATCCTCGAGAAGGCCATTGAGCTCAAGGCCAGCGACATCTTGATCGAGCCGCTGGAAAAAATGATGCGCATCCGCATGCGCATCGACGGAATGCTGCACCAGATCGAGACCCTGCCGCTCACGTTTCATTCCTTTATCGTTTCGCGCATCAAGGTCATTTCCAATCTGGATATCGCCGAACACCGGCTGCCCCAGGACGGCCAGTTCAAAATAAAATTAAAAAATAACAGAGAGGTGGAATTCCGGGTTTCGGTGATCGCTTCGGCGACAGGAGAAAAGGTTGCCATCCGGGTGCTGGATAAATCCCTGGACCTATTGGATATAGACAGGCTGGGCCTGAGGCCGGAGGCGCTGGAGAGGCTCAAGAAAGCGGCGCTGATGCCTAACGGCATGATCTTAGTCTGCGGGCCCACCGGTTCAGGCAAGACCACCACTCTCTATTCCATCCTGAAATATATCCACTCTCCGGAAAAAAATATCGTTACCGTGGAAGACCCGGTGGAATACCAGATCAAGGGCATCAATCAGGTTTCAGTAAACCCCAAGACCGGGCTCGTTTTTAGCCGCTGCCTGCGTTCGATCCTGCGGCAGGACCCGGATGTAATCATGGTCGGAGAAATCCGCGATTTTGAGACTATGGACATCGCGATCAAGGCGGCCCTCACCGGGCACTTAGTTTTAAGCACCCTGCATACTACCACTGCCGCCGGTTCCATCGTGCGCTTATTGGATATGGGGGTGCAGCCGTTTTTGATCAATGCCTCGGTGCTGGCGATTATTTCGCAGCGCTTGAGCCGGAGGGTCTGCCTGAGCTGCCGGGATAAAATTGCCGGCGAACCGTATTACGCCGGCAGAGGCTGCAAAGACTGCATATCTTCGGGTTATTCCGGAAGGCTGCTGGTGACTGAGATCCTTTACATAAGCCCGAAGATCAAAGAGGCAGTTTCTTCGGCGGAATTAGATGAGGAAGCGATCAAGAAGCTCGCCCGGCAGGAGGGGATGAAGACCCTGCGCGAAGAAGCCGAGGCCTTTGCCTTGGCGGGCACCACCACTAAGGAAGAAGTGCTCAGGGTTACGCCTGCGGATTAGGAAGATTATGCACAGGTCTAATATAAACCTCACCAAGATATTAATTGATTCTCAGAAACTCAGCCAGGAGGACCTTGACCGCGCCCTTGAGATAGAGAGAAAGACCGGCAAGGGCATCAAGGAAATCCTGATCGAAGAGGGCTTTCTTTCCGAGGAGGAGTTCATCTCCGTAATTTCCTGCGCCATGTTTATCCCCTTTGTAGACATTGATAAATTCCGCATTGAGCCGGATATCACCGGCCTCATCCCCGAGGATATCGCCAGAAAATACCGCCTCTTCCCCTTATACAGGATCGCCGACACCCTGCTGGTCGCCGTATCGGAGCCGCTGGACATCCTGACCATGGATAACCTGCGCCTGTCCCTGGGCGGTGAAATCAAGCAGGCCCTGGGGAAGGAGAAGGCGATCTTGAATTCCACGGCCGGTTCTTATAGCAATGCCCAGACCCTCCCGGAGATCCTGGAGGAGGAAGGGTCCCTGGAGATCATCAAGTCCAAAAAATCCGATGACCTGGAGTCCGTTGAGCTTATTGAGGAAAGCCAGAAACAGCCGATCGTCAAGGCGGTGAACTTAGTCCTCAATGAGGCCATCGAAAAGATGGCCTCGGATATCCATCTTGAGCCGACGGAAGAAGACCTTAAGGTGCGCTACCGGGTAGACGGCATCCTTTACGACGCGCATTCCCTGCCTAAAAAGAGCCAGCGGGGCATTTTCGCGCGCATCAAGATCCTGTC
>MHHD01000079.1:0-20473 GCA_001805895.1 Omnitrophica WOR_2 bacterium RIFCSPLOWO2_12_FULL_51_8
CCGCTGACCGCGAGCGGAGTGGTGAGCGCAGTCGAACCACGGAGCGAGCGGTCGGACTGATTTAAACCCTTGGCTAGAGGCAAGCAGAATGGAAAGCCCTTTCCCCAAATGGGTATTTTGACCTTGAAATCCCCACCTATATAGGTATACTTTTTGTAGCAACAACCCTCAAGGGTCAGGCGGAGAATGAAGAAAAGGATTAATTTACAAAGATGAACAGGAAGAATCCGGGGTTAAGGATATTTTTTGTCATCGTCATAATGCTAAAGTTTATAGCACTAGAGCCACTGCAGGTCTTGGCTATAGATTCCTTGTATCAGCCTGCTCAGGAAAGAGGCCGGGCCGCCAGAAGGATTCAGCTTAAAGACAGAGCTCAAGGCCGCAAATTTGTCCCCGGGCAGATAATCGTAAAACTAAAAGAGGGGGCAGGCCTGAATGATATCCAGGAATTAAATCAGGCCTGCGGCGTAATCTCCGCGGAACAGGCCTTTCCTCCGGCGCCCAATCCAGAAAGAACACTACAGGAATTAAAAGAAGAACTGGCGCAGCTATCCTCTGAGCACGAGAGATGGTTTTGGCAGCTTGACAAGGATTCCCTGGAATATAAGCAGTATATGCAAAAAACAGAGCGGAGAAGGCAGGCGCTGCAAGCAAGGATAAAGGCCCAGGAAGATTTTAGCAGACACTTAAAAATACGCCAGGCGCGGGCGCCCAAAGGCGCGAAAAAACCAAGCCTGGATAATATCTACCTTTTAACTATAAAAGGGGAAAAAGACATACACTCTGCTATAGCCAGATACAAGCTTAACCCTAATGTGGAATACGCCGGGCCCAACTACCTGCTTAAGGTGGAACTTTCAGGAGGCAGTGGAAATCTAATTTTTTCCGGAGAGCAAAAATCCTTTGTTGCAGGCGCGGCTAAAGCTATATTAGCGGTTGTGGATACCGGGGTAAACCCTGATCTGCTTAATGGGTATCTCTGGCGCAACGAGGCAGAAATTCCGGATAATGGCAGAGATGATGATAATAACGGATATACGGATGACTTATGGGGTTGGAATTTTACCCTTGATAATAATGAGCCCAATGACTATCTTGGCCATGGGACTAATGTAGCAAAATATGCCGTAGAGTTTTTTGAAAAATATCAGGGCGCGCTAAACCCTCTGCCGAAAATAGAGATTATGCCGCTCAGGGCTGTAGTGGATGGGCAAGTAACAGAAATAGCTATTGCCAGGGCAATAAAATATGCTGCAGATAATGGCGCGGATGTAATTAACAATTCTTATGCCCTAAAATTTATTGACCCAGGGAAGTATGCGATTCCGCAAGAGGCCTTTGACCGGTTAAAAGAGGCGTTTGATTATGCTTATGCGCAGGGGTGCGTAATTGTAGCAGGTGCGGGTAATGCTACTGAAGGTAATGCTCCTAGCGATGTTGCAACATATCTGCCGGCGAGGTTCCCAGAGGTTATTGCTGTGTCTGGCTCTGATGAAAATGGGAACCGCAGCGAGATTTCAAACTGGGGAGAAAAAATAGAATTTACCGCCGCCTCAGCAGGAATACCTACTACAGCAACTTCTTTTGCCGCGGCCCTGGTTTCAGCAGCAGCAGCTTTGCTTGCGGCCAAGAACCAGAATTTAAGCAACAGTGTCATCCGTCAGATAATGCGCTATACTGCCGATGATATAGGCGCTCCAGGAAAAGACATATATTTTGGCTACGGCAGGGTTAATCCGCAAAAGGCATTGGCCCTGGATTTAGATTTTTATGTAGAATTGCCTCAATTTGTCCGGGGGAATATTCAGCTAAGCGGAAGCGCATACCTTAGTGAGAATTTAAGGGGCAATTATGAGCTTTACCTTATCCCTGAAGCTGAAGGCAGTTCCCAGAAGACTATTTTTCTGGCAAACAGTCCCGCCTCTCTTAAGGACAATATCTTAGGCAGCTGGAATACCTTGGACCAGCAAACACCGGATGGGTCATATAGGCTGGTGGCGGTGCTTAATGGCCGCGACGGCAGTCATTTTGCAGATGTCCTTGATTTAACCGTGGATAATCAAAGCCAGCCGCCTGAGTTTATTTCTCCTGCTGCGGCAATCGCAGTAATCGGCAGGCCGTTTGTTTTTGAAATCAAGGCCGTTGATCCCGATGACCCGTCAACTCCCCAGGGCAGACTTACTTATTCGCTCAGCAATCATCCTCCGGGAGCGGTGTTTGATTCCCGCACCCGTACTTTGAGCTGGCTGCCAGGCGAGCAGGATAAAGGCAATTATCAGCTCAAGTTCACCGTGCAAGACAATGAACACAACGTAACCCAGGATTTTACCCTCGCTACTGTTTATATAAAAAAGGAACAGTTGCTTGACTATGAAATTTATGATTATGATATCAGCGGAGATAAAATAATCTGGACGAATAATTCCGGAGATATCTACCTCTATGACCTTTTGCTTCTAGACCCGGCAGCCAGAAAGGTTAAGTTATGGGACGGCAGTGGTTCTCCGAAGTATCCCTTAAGGCTGCAAGGAAATAACTTAGCCTGGCAAGAAAATTCCCAGTTACACCTCTATAATATCTTATCGCTTGAGCATAATTCTCTAAGCCCGGTTTCAGGAGGCATACTTTTTGACTTTGATCTTAATGACCGATATCTCGTATTTACAGAAAGGACGTTACCCATAAAAGAAGAGGAGAAGTTTAAATTTGCATATTATGGTTATTACCTCTTTAATCTCAGGGATAAAAGCACAATTCCCATAGAAATGGCTCCTGCAAGAAACTCTATATCTCTGATGAAGCTAAACAGGGATGGTATTGCCTGGAGTGACGGCCGCAATGGAAATACCGGAGATTTTGACGTATATTTATATAAGCTTGGCTCAGGAGAGAAGATACAGCTTACGGATAATCCAGAAGTAAATGAAATAGTGGAGTCATCTTTCGGAGATAAGATTGTCTGGACAACATCTAGCCGGTATTTTTTTGACTTCTTGCTGAATAAGGAAAGCAGATTCTTTTATTTATATGATACTAGTTCAGGCGAGAAGAAAAAGGTTATCCTTGCCCCTGGATTTTACGTTGACTACAGTATCTCTGGCGATAAGATATCTTGTCTGGATTGGGATGACTATTCGGTGGACATATATTCTACAGAGTTAGGCGCGGGGTTCACGATAGACGCGCCCCCGGCTGGCAGCGACTACGCTCTTTACAATTATGACCGAGCTAAGATATTCGAAGACCGCGTCTTCTGGTTAGAGTACCGTTGGCCCAACCCTTATAGATACATCTCTATGGCCGAGCTTTTCTTTGCCCCGCAGATCGCCGCGGCGGATAAAGACAATGTTGCTGCGGATCCAGTGATCACTATTAGCGGAAAGAATTTTGGGTATAGGCAGGGAAAAGATTCTAAGGTTATCTTTGCTAATGGGGCAAGCGGCCTGGTGCAGGATTGGTCTAATACCCGCATTACTTGTATCGCGCCTGAGTCTGCCAAATCTCTGGCATTAAAAGTAGTTACCCCTGGCGGAGAAAGCAACAGTGTAACAGTTTACGGAAGTCTTCCGGGGGTTGAGCAAATCTCCGCCTATGACGCCGCGCTGGCGCTTGTCCAGGGCAGGGGTGCGCTTGAGGCGGCGGGGATTGCGCAGCATGCGGTAGGGTTGTAAGGAAGCGGGTAGCTATTTCCAGCCGAGAACTTCCTTTTCCACTCGCCCTGAGCCTGCCGAAGGGCTCGGTCGAAGCATAACTAGTCTATCGTCCCTCTCATTATTGTTCGAGCGCGGCCGAAGGCCGCGTCGAGAACATCGCCATTGAAATGAGGACATTCCCCATATATCTATCTTCCTGCGCAATGATAGTATTTTCAGGAAGTTATAAAAACAGGCCCTGCCAATAAGCATTAAATCAAAAATAAGCATAATATTGTTCGAGCGAGGCCAAAATTATCTTCTCCACTCGTTCGCTAACGCTCGCTCGGTCGAAGAATAATTTTGGCCGAGTCGAAAACGAAAGCAATGCAGAAAATTTTGGGGAAACTCCACCTTGAAATATATTGACTTGTATTTCAAAACAGCGTATAATATCTTCCGTTTAGAGAGGAGGTGAGGGAAATTGGCTTTGGTAAAAGAAAGAAAAAAGGAATTGATCGAAAACTTCAAAGTCCATGCCAGTGATACCGGCTCGGCCGAGGTTCAGATCGCTATTCTTACTGAGAGGATTAATACATTAGGAGACCATTTTAAGCTGCATAAGAAGGATTTCCATTCCCGCCGCGGGCTGCTCTCGCTGGTGGGCCGCCGCCGCAGGCTCCTCAATTATCTCAAAAAGAAAGACGTTAAGGTTTACGAAGAAATTTTAGGCAAGCTCAAGCTCAGGAAATAAAACGTCTTATCCCGATAATCCTTAATCAAAAGAAGGGCTGATAATGCAAAATAAAATGCTAAAGCTTAAATTCGGCAGGGAAGACCTGATTTTAGAAACCGGCAAAATCGCCAAACAGGCCAACGGGTCGGTTACCGTGCAGTATGGCGGGACGGTGGTGTTGGTTACCGCCTGTATGTCGCAGGAGCCCCGGGAAGGCCGGGATTTTTTTCCGCTCACCGTGGAATACCAGGAAAAGACCTATGCCGCCGGCCGTATCCCCGGCGGGTTCTTTAAGCGGGAAGGCCGGCCGTCGGAGAGCGAGATCCTTACCGCCCGGCTGATTGACCGTCCGATCCGGCCGCTTTTTCCCAAAGGGCTTTTTAACGAGGTGCAGATTATCGCCATTGTCCTCTCCAGCGACGGAGAGAATGACCCGGACGTCCTGGCGGTAGTCGGGGCATCCGCCGCGCTTTCCATTTCCGATATACCTTTTACCGGGCCGCTGGCCTGCTGCCGGGTGGGCAGGGTAAACAATGAATTAGTGCTTAACCCTACTTACGCCCAGCTGGAAAACGCGGATCTGGACGCGGTCTTAGTGGTGAATTCCAAAGGTGTGATGATGCTGGAGTCGCGGGGCAGGGAAATTTCCGAAGAGCTGTATTTAGAAGCGGTAAAATTCGGCTGGGAAAACCTGGAAGGCATTTTGCGGATGCAGGAGGATTTTGCCCGGCAGTTCGGCAGTCCCAAGGCAAAAGTCAGTTATAAGATCATTGACTCCAAACTCCAGCAGGAGATTGAAGCTGCCTCGCGGGCAAAATTACAGGACATCTATAAACTGAGCAAGAAGGAAGACCGCGAAGAGCAGGTGGAACTGCTCTCTAAGGAGCTGGAGGGAAAGTTCGTCTCGGAGACGGTCACTGCCGTGGATGTGAAGATGGCGCTGGTGGAAGTGGAGAAAGAGGAGGTAAGGAATAAAATTCTCAAAGACAACCTGCGCATAGACGGCCGCAAATTTACCGAGATTCGGCCGGTTACCTGCGAGGTGGCGGTCCTGCCGCGCACCCACGGCTCCAGTTTGTTCACCCGCGGCCAGACCCAGAGCTTAGCCGTCACTACCCTTGGCACCGGGCAGGACGAACAACTGATCGAGGCATTAGAAGGCGAAAAATATAAAACCTTCATGCTGCATTACAGTTTCCCGCCTTTTAGCGTGGGCGAGACCGCGCCGGTGCGCGGGCCCGGGCGCCGGGAGATCGGCCATGGGGCCTTGGCGGAGAAATCCCTCTTGCCGGTAATGCCGTCCAAGGATAAATTCCCTTACACCATCAGGGTGGTTTCGGAAATTTTAGAGTCTAACGGCTCTTCCAGCATGGCCACGGTATGCGCGGCAACCCTTTCTCTGATGGATGCCGGCGTGCCGATCAAAGACGCGGTCAGCGGCATCGCCTTAGGCCTGATCAAGGAAGGCGATAGAGAGTTAGTGCTCACCGATATCGCCGGCTTAGAGGACCATTTCGGGGATATGGATTTTAAGGTCGCCGGCACCAGGCAGGGGATGACCGCGGTGCAGATGGACTTAAAGATTGACGGGATCTCCTTAAGCCTGCTGGAAAAATGCCTGGCCCAGGCTAAGGAAGGCCGGCTGTTCATTTTGGAAAAGATGAACGCCGCGCTGAATAAGCCGCGCCAGGAATTATCTAATTTTGCCCCGCGCATTGAGATTATCAAGGTCAACCCCGAAAAGATCGGCGGGCTGATCGGCCCGGGAGGCAAGACCATCAAAAAGATTATTGCCCAGACCGGCGCGGCCATCGATATTCAGGATGACGGCAGTGTCTTTGTTTCATCCACCGATCCGGTAAAGTCACAGGAGGCGATCCGGCTGATTAAGGGGATCACCGATGAAATCGAGGTCAACCGCATATATATAGGTAAGGTCAAGCGGATTATGGCGTTTGGCGCCTTCTGCGAGATTGCCCCCGGTAAAGAAGGGCTGGTGCACATTTCTGAGCTCTCTGATACCTTTGTCAAGGATGTGGAAAGCGTGGTCAAGCTCGGGGATGAATTCAAGGTCAAGGTCATCGGCATAGACGAACTGGGCCGGATCAATTTAAGCAAAAAACAAGCCGCGCAGGATGCTTAATTCTCGATAAGAGGCGGTCCTGCCCTCGTATTTTCTCTGCCGTGAAAGAAAGAAGATTAAATGAAACTAAAGGCGTAATCCTGCTGGCTTTAGGCCTGATGGTTTTAGCCAGCCTGGCCCGCTTTGACCGCCTTGACCTGTCCTTTTATGCCTCGCACCCCAATTTTCCGCCCAAAAATCTTTTAGGGATTTTCGGCGCCTACCTGGCCGGTTTTATCACGGCGTTATTCGGCTGGCCGGTAAGTTTTATTCTCCCGGTATTTATTATTTTACTGGGGCTCAAGTTTTTCCGCCAGCAGGTTCCTTACTTGAGCCTTCCGCGCCTCGCCGGCTTCTTTATCCTGCTCTTATCGCTAAGTTCCCTGATCGGGATGTTCAATCCGGGCAATGAATACCTCCGTTTTTACAGCGCCGGATTCCTGGGGGCGCTGACAGCCAATTTTATCACTTCGTATTTCAGCCGGCTGGGCGGGTTTATCATTTTTACCACCTTTATCATCCTCTCGCTTGCGCTGGTAACCGAGATCCTGATTTCTTCCTTATTCATCCAGGTTATCAGGCGGGCTAAATCCGCCTCCCGGTTTTTATTCAAGCGCGGGAAAAAAGAAAGGGCGCTGGCTGCTCCGGTCAGACCTAATTTCAATCTTAAGAAAAATACCGGCGATGATCCGGTTGGACTGGTATCCGCGCCAAAGCCCAAGCCCAAGATTCAGATCGTCCCGCCGGATGCTCAAGCAAAGGCAAGGGCCGCGGCCGCCGAAACCAGGGTTAAGACAACGGAAATAAAGACCGGGGATTACCGTCTGCCGGGCATTGATCTGCTGGAATCTCCTCCGCCGCTGGAGGCGCGGCAGATCAAGGAGGACTTGGAATCCAGCTCCCGCATCCTGGAGGATACTCTGGCGGATTTCGGGATTTCCGCCAAGGTTACGGATATTGAGCGGGGGCCGGTGATTACCCGTTATGAACTGGAGCCGGCGCCGGGGGTAAAGCTTAACCGCATCGTGGCCTTGAGCGACGACATCGCCCTGGCGATGAAGGCGCAGTCAGTGCGGATTCTGGCGCCGATCCCGGGAAAGGCCAGGGTGGGGGTAGAGGTCCCTAATATCCAGAGCAGCTTTGTGTATCTGAAGGAGGTGTTGGCCTCGCCGGCATTCCAGAAATCGGATTGTCTGCTGACGCTGGCCCTGGGCAAGGATATTACCGGCCAGGCGGTTATCGCCGACCTCGACGATATGCCGCACCTTTTGATTGCCGGGACTACCGGTTCGGGCAAGACGGTCTGCGTCAATTCCCTGATCCTTTCCCTGCTTTTCAGGCATTCGCCCAATGACCTGAAGTTCGTGATGATCGACCCCAAGATGGTAGAGCTGATGCCGTTTAACGGCCTGCCGCATTTATTGTGCCCGGTGGTTACCGACGCCAAAAAGGCCTCGGCTGCCTTGAACTGGGTGGTCAATGAAATGGAGGAGCGCTATCAGCTGCTGGCCAAGGCCGGCGCGCGCAATATCGAGAGCTACAACGAAAAACAGGAAAAGATCCCCTACATTATCGTAATCATCGACGAATTTGCCGACCTGATGACGGTCTCCCGCGACCAGATCGAGAACGCCGTTACCCGCCTGGCCCAGCTTTCGCGCGCGGTAGGGATTCATCTCTTGCTGGCGACGCAGAGGCCATCGGTGGACGTGATCACCGGAGTAATCAAGGCCAACCTTCCGGCGCGGGTTTCTTTTAAAGTCGCTTCCAAGGTGGATTCCCGCACCGTGCTGGATATGAACGGCGCGGATAAGCTTTTAGGCAAAGGCGATATGCTTTTCCTGCGGCCGGGAGAATCAAAATTGATCCGCATCCAGGCAACCTTAGTCAATGACCGGGAGATAGAAAGGGTGGTCAACTTTATCAAAGGCCAGGCAGAGCCGATTTACGACGAGGAGATCCTGAAGGAACAGCATAAAAGCGGGATGTTTAATCAGGAAAAAGACGATTTGTACGACGAGGCGGTGCGGGTGATTATGGAAAGCAGCCAGGCCTCGGTTTCGATCCTGCAGAGAAGGATGCGCTTAGGATATACCCGGGCAGCGCGGATTATCGACTGGATGGAACAGGATGGATTGGTCGGCCCCTTTGAGGGCAGTAAACCGCGCAAGATATTGGTGGATAAGGAGGAGTGGCTGAAGGCAAACGCCCCCACGCCCCTGCAGCAGTTTAGCCAATAAATACACAGATGACCACAAATAAACAGATACAAGATGATCACAGATGACGTCTTAAAGTATCTGCGATCATCTGTGGAATTTTTATAGATAAGGCGCTATGGAGTCCATAGGAGCAAGACTAAAAAAGATCCGCCTGGAAAAAGGCTTAAGCCTGGAAGAGGCGCAGAAAAAAACCAAGATCCACCTCAATATCCTGCAGGCGATAGAAGGCGACAGTATCACCGGCCTGAACCCGGTTTACCTTAAGGGGTTCCTGAAAATATACTGTAAATTCTTGGGCCTTGAGCCGGGGGATTATCTTCCGGAAGCCAGGGCCAGGCCGCAGCCGCCGGCTGCCGCGGCTAAGGCAGAAGCCCCATCCGCGATAAAACTGGCCTCTGCCAGGCCCCTGCCGGATTTTAAAAAACTTGCCTTAATTGCAGGGTTGGCCTTGGCTGTCTTTGGCCTGTTTAGATTGGGGTCATTTATTTCCCGCCGCATCCGCCTCAGGCCGGCGCAGAGGCCGGTACAAAGGCCGGCTGTTCCTGCCGCGGCCAGGATTCAGGATAAGCGGACCTCGGGAATAAGCCTGACCATCCGGGCGCGGCAGAACTGTATGGTGATGTTGAGGGCCGACGGAAAACTTATCTTTCACCGGCTCCTGGAAAAGGGCAGGTTTGAAAACTGGCAGGCTAAGGAAAGGTTTGACCTCTTCTTAGGTAACGCCGGCGGCGTAGAGCTGGAGGTTAACGGCCAGCTTTTTTCCAATTTGGGCAGAAAGCGCGAGGCCAAGAAGAATATCGTGATCACTAAAGACGGATTAACCGTCAGATGAAAGAGAAGATCGGTATCTTAAGCCTGGGCTGCCCCAGGAACCTGGTGGACTCGGAGCATATCCTGGGCAGGCTGCGGCTTAAGGGGCATCCGGTAGTAGATATAGGGCAGGCGGACGTGGCGATTGTGAATACCTGCGCCTTCATTGATGAGGCTAAGCGCGAGTCTATTGACGCCATCCTGGATTTGGCCGGGCTTAAAAAAAGCGGGCGCTTAAAGAAGCTCATTGTTTACGGCTGCCTGTCCGAACGTTACGGCGAGAGCTTAAAAAAAGAGCTTCCCGAGGTGGACGCCTTTGTGGGCAGGGTTTCGCTGAACCATTCCCGCGGAAGGTATGCCCTGGCCCCCAGACACTATGCCTACCTGAAAATATGCGAGGGCTGCTTAGACAGCTGCAGTTTCTGCGTTATCCCGAAAATAAAGGGGAGATTGAGAAGCTTAGATGAGAAAAGCGTCATGGATCAGGTGGCGGGTTTCAACCATGAGGGGGTTTCGGAATTGAATATCATCGGCCAGGATATCAGCGGCTACGGAACGGATTTATACGGCGAGCCGAGATTACCTGTCCTGCTGGAGAAGATGCTTTCCCGGGCAGGGAATATCGGCTGGGTGCGCCTGCTGTATCTGCATCCGCAGCGGCTCAGCGATGAATTGCTGTGTTTGATCCGGGATCACCCGAAAATCTGTCGCTATATTGACTTGCCTGTCCAGCATTGCAACCGCCGGATCTTGAGATTGATGCGCCGTAAAACTGTCTCCGGAGAATTACGCAGGCTGGTTGAAAAGGTGAGGAAGATGATTCCCGGGGCCGCCTTGCGCACCTCGATTATCGTGGGATTCCCTTCGGAAACGGATAAAGAGTCCAAGGAGCTGCTGAAGTTTATCGCTGATATCGGTTTTGAGCGGCTGGGGGCTTTTACTTATTCCCGGGAAGAAGGCACGCCCGCTTATGGCCTGGCAAGGCAGGTCCCGGAAAAGATCAAGGCCGAACGTTTAGACGAGGTAATGTCTCTGCAGCAGGAAATCTCGCGCCGGATAAACCGCAAATTCTTAGGCAGGGTTTTAAAGGTCCTGGTGGATGAGCGGCGTCCGGAAGGCTTGATCGGCCGCACTGAATACGACGCCCCGGAAGTTGACGGGTTAGTCTACATAAATTCCAAAAGAAAATTGCGCCCCGGGGATTTTATCGATTTAAAAATTACCGATACATTGGAATATGATTTGGTGGGGGAGGAGGTTTGTGCGGGGTGAATATTGCCAATAAATTGACGGTATCGCGGATCATCCTTACCTTTGTTTTTATGTCTTTCCTGCTCTTCGGCCATGGCCTTTTGTCAAAGATCATCAGCTTGGTCGTCTTTATCTTCGCCGCGATATCGGATTTCTTAGACGGCCTGATCGCCCATAAGAGGAATATGGTTACCGACTTCGGGCGCCTGATGGACCCCATCGCGGATAAGATCTTGGTCCTGGCCGCCTTTGCCGCCTTTGTGCAGATGCAGTTGATTGAGGCCTGGATGTTCGTGATTATCGTCTCCCGGGAGATACTGGTTACTTCTTTGCGGCTTTTTGCCTTGAATAAAGGCAAGGTGCTTTCGGCCACCCGGGCAGGCAAGCACAAGACCTTTTCGCAGATGCTGGTGATCTTTTTGATCCTGGGCTTTATCGTCGCCAAGGAGATAATGCTGACCTATTTTACCTGGAACCCCGCCGGAGAAATGATCTTCCGCCAGGGGATATTCATACTGATGCTGCTGACCGTGGGGCTTACCCTTTATTCCGGCCTGTCATATTTCTGGGAAAACCGCAAAATCATCTCCCGGCTATAGGGCTCTGTTAACTAAATGAGCAGTGTGCATAATCGGGTTTCGTTTATCGGTTAGCGGTTGCGGCTACGTATCGTCTATCGTAAATCGTCTAAAAGGGTTTTCGTTTAAGAAGACGGCGCACGAAACCGAAAACGATTTACGATACATAGCCGAAACCGAAACCGTTTAAGACGATAGACGAAAGTTGAATTATGCACACCCCTCAACTAAATAAAAGCATTATTGCACAGATGGGCACAGATTAGAAGAAGCAGATGAGCACAGATATTTTCCGACGGTATCTGCGATCATCTTGCATCTTTTCATCTGTGCTAATCTGTGTAAATACAACCCTTATTTATTTTAATGTGATACAGGATTAGTTATGCATTTTAAAGATCGCGCCATTAAGCTGTTAAGCTCTTTTTTTTATCTGGGTTTCCTGCCGCTGGTGCCCGGGACATTCGGCAGTCTGGCCGGATTATTTTTATTTTATCTCACCGCCGGGAGCCGGTGGCTGCATTTCTGGTTAACCGCGCTGGTGATCGCTGCCGGATTCCTGGTGAGCGGGGAGGCAGAGAGGATTTTCCGTAAAAATGACCCGAAATTCGTAGTGATAGACGAAGCCGCCGGGATGCTGGTTTCTTTGTTGTTCCTTCCCTTCTACGACGGATGGCTGTTAGGGCTGGGATTTCTGCTGTTCAGGGTCCTGGATACCTTAAAGGCCTATCCGGCAGGCTGCCTTCAGGAGACAAGAGGGAGTATCGGGATTATGGGCGATGATTTGACGGCCGGTATTTATACCAATATCATACTTCAACTGATCGCTAGATTCTCCCTGCTTAGGGCCGTATAGATGGGGCCGGCAGGGGTGAGGCTGCTTTTATAAAGGGTAATTTCCCGCACGCAAAAAATTAAATTTTTTCCTGCCAGCTCTGCCGCGGCTTTTTCCAGCCCCTGGCGCAGGCTTTCCTTATCCTTGCTTGAGCGCGTCCGGCCGAGAGTGATATGCGAGGAGAAAGCGCGTTTTTCCCTGGGGATCCCTAACTTGGCAATTTTTTCTTCTAACTGCCCGGCGATCTTTTTGGCCTCTTCGCCGCCCTGGTCAATGCCGGCCCAGATTACGCGCGGGGAACCTGCGCTGGGAAAAGCGCCTAACGCAGCAATCCGCGCTTGAAAAAGAGGATTTACCGCGGCAGCCGCCGCGATAATTCCATGGATTTTAGCCGTTGATTCTTCCGTGATTTCCCCTAAGAATTTCAGGGTCAGGTGGATATTTTTGGGCTCGACCCACTTCACATCCGCGCCGGATAACTTAAGCCCATCTTGCAGCTTGCTCAAGGCCTGTTTTATCTCTGCCGGTAAGTCAATGGCAATAAACGCGCGCATCTTTAGGTTGAGGGACTGCCCCCGCCGTTTTGATTCGCTTTTGCGAATGCAAAACGAATCAGCGGGGGCTGTCCCTGACAGCTTGTCGTTGAACTGCCCGCGCCAAGATTTGCAGCGCGGACAGCGCGGCCTGGCGCCGGATGGAGGCGCGGCTGCCGCGCAAGAATAATTTGCGGCAGAGGCATCCCGCTGGCGAGGCAAGCGCGATAAACACAGTTCCTACGGGTATGAGCAAAGTCCCTCCGGACGGCCCGGCAATACCGGTAATGCCGATGCCGTAGTCGGCGCCGGATAATTTTCTTACCTGATGCGCCATTTTGCGGGTAACCGGCGCGCTTACCGCGCCTTCTTTAGCGATCAACGCGGCAGGGACCTTTAAGAGCCGTATCTTTGCCTGGTTGTGGTAGGAGACTATGCCCAGCAGGAAGTAGCCGGAGCTGCCGCTAAAGTCAGTGAGCATTTTTGCCAGCAGGCCGCCGGTGCATGACTCTGCCACTGCCAAAGTGAGCTGATGCTGAATTAGAAGGCTGTGTATTTGTTTAAGGATAAGTTCCATTGCTGCATATTATAAATTAACTTTAAAGTATTGACAAGATAAGATTTTCGCGTATAATAATAACCAATCTTCGGGGAGAGGCGCAATTCCTCAACCGGCGGTGAGAGCCCGCGACTCTGCCAGAGAACGTTGGCAGACTGATCTGGTAAGATTCCAGAGCCGATGGTATAGTCCAGATGGAAGAAGATTAAAAGTTTCTCTCTACCCGAAGGTCATCTTCGGGTAATTTTGTTTAGAGCGAAATTATTCTTCGACCGAGCGAGCGCCAGCGAGCGAGTGGAGAAGATAAATTTGCCGGCCGCAGACTCATTTACTGAGCGTTAAGCTTATGTTTAATAGTATTTCCGAAATCTTAGAAGACCTCAAAAACGGCCGGATGGTGATCGTGGTAGACGATGAAGACCGCGAAAACGAGGGTGACCTGGCGATCGCCGCATCATACGCCACTGCCGAGGCAGTTAATTTTATGGCTAAGTTCGGCCGGGGCCTGATTTGCGTGCCGCTGGAAGAGGAAAGGCTAAAAAAATTAGCCTTGGAGCCGATGTTAGAAAACAACCCGGGGCCTGCGCAGGAGGATCCTTTCCGCACCGCCTGGATGATTTCCGTGGACGCGGCTAACGGTATTACTACCGGTATTTCCGCGGCAGACCGCAGCCGCACCATCGATGTCCTGATTAACCCTCAGTCCGGGCCCGAGGACCTGGTGAGGCCGGGGCATGTCTTTCCGCTGAAGGCCCGTTGCGGAGGAGTGCTGGTCAGGGCAGGGCATACCGAAGCGTCAATAGATTTGATGAAGCTGGCAGGGCTCTGCCCGGCAGGGGTGATTTGCGAGATTATGAATGACGATGGCACTATGGCCCGCCTGCCGCAGCTCATTTCTTTCGCCAAGACCCATCACTTAAAGATCTGCTCCATCGCCAGCCTGATCGAATACCGGCGGCGCTCGGAAAAGCTGATTGCCCGCGTTGCCGAAACTTCTCTGCCTACCGCCTTCGGCCGGTTCAGGCTGATTCTCTATAAAGATCTGATCCGGGGCAAGATTCATACCGCGCTAGCAATGGGCGCGTTGGATAACGGCGAGGCCTTAGTGCGCGTGCACTCGGAGTGTTTGACCGGCGATGTCTTTGGATCGCTGCGCTGCGACTGCGGCCGGCAATTAGAGAAGGCGATGGAGTTGATTGCGCGGGAAAATAAAGGGGTTATCCTCTATATGAGCCAGGAGGGCCGCGGCATCGGGTTGGTGGAAAAAATCAAGGCTTACGCCCTGCAGGATAAGGGTTTGGACACCGTGGAGGCAAACGTTGCATTAGGCTATAAGCCTGACCTGCGCGATTACGGCATCGGGGCGCAGATCCTGGCGGATTTGGGGCTGCGCAGCATCCGGTTATTGACTAACAATCCCCGTAAGATCGTTGGGTTGGAAGGCTACGGCCTGCGGGTAATTGAGCGCGTGCCGCTGGAAACCGAACCTAACCCCGCGAACTATAAGTATCTCAAAGCCAAAAAAGAAAAATTAGGCCACGATTTACAATTATAGGGGACACCCCATCAACCAAAGCGCAGGGTGTCCCCAACTGGGGACACCCTGCTGATTGAATTATGGGGTGTCCCCTAAAAAGAAAGGAGAGAGAGTGAAGAGGATAGAGGGCAATCTAATTGCCAAGGGGAAGAAGTTTGCCATTGTGGCATCACGTTTCAATGATTTTATCACCAAGGAGCTGGTCGCAGGTTGCACCGACACCTTGATTAGACACAGCGCCGAGGAAAAAGATATCAGCATTACCTGGGTGCCGGGTGCCTTTGAGGTTCCTTTAATCGCCCAGAAATTGGCTCAGTCAAAAGATTACGATGCGGTGATTTGCCTGGGGACAGTTATCCGCGGAGCGACCCCGCATTTTGATTACATCGCTAACGAGGCAGCCAAGGGCATAGCCAAGGTTTCGCTGGATACGGGACTGCCGGTGATCTTCGGCGTGATCACCGCGGACACTATCGAACAGGCAGTGGAGCGCGCCGGCACCAAAGACGGAAATAAGGGCCGCGATGCGGCGCTTTCGGCGATCGAGATGGCGAATCTATTGCAACAACTGAAATAATTAACACCGAAAAAATCTTAATTTTATGATTACGCAGATTAAATGCAAGATTACACAGATTGCTCTACTCTGGATAATCTGTGTAATCTGTTTTTCAAAATCTGTGTAATCAATATAAACATAGGTTTTTCATGCGAAAACGCACACGCGCGCGCGAATTTACCGTGCAGGTTCTTTATCAAATGGATGTTACCGGCGGCCCCGCGCAGGCGGTGCTGGATAATTTCTGGCAGGCGCAGGACCAGGAAAATGCCGGCCCGGAAATAAAAAATTTTGCCGCTGAGCTGGCGCAGGGAGTAGAGGATAATCTGGCAGCCATTGACGTCAAGATCGCCGGTTACGCCACTAACTGGCAGTTGGAGCGGATGGCAATGGTGGATAGGAATATTCTGCGCCTGGGCTGCTTTGAGCTTACCATGCGCCAGGATATCCCGCCCAAAGTTTCCATCAACGAGGCAGTTGACCTGGCCAAGAAATATTCCGGCCCGGAAGCCGGAAAGTTTGTCAACGCCATCTTAGATAAAATCAAGGCCGAAGTAGACAACGCAGGCCCCAAAAAATAGCAGGAGAAATCCCAAATCCCAATTTTATTTTTTGGATTTGGTAATTGGGATTTATTTGGTAGTATTGCCCTTCGACAGGCTCAGGGCTATGGTGAGCTTGTCGAACCATGGTAGTATTTGACATTGGGATTTATGGTTACGATAAAGGAATGAACAGTATGAAATTTGCCGATCTGCATCTGCACACCATTTTTTCCGACGGGACATATACGCCGGAGCAGTTAGTCAGCGAAAGCATCAAGGCAGGCTTGTCGGCAATCGCTGTCGCAGACCACGACACGGTGGGAGGGATTACCCCGGCAACGGAGGCCGCTAAAGGCCGCGGGATTGAAGTGCTGCCGGCTATAGAGCTGAGCGCAGAATACGCCGGCAGGGAAGTGCATATCCTGGGCTATCTGATTGATCAGTCTAACGGCGTATTGCTGGAGAAATTAAGCTTCCTGAAGCAAAACCGCGTGCAGCGTATTTATAAAATAATCGCTAAGCTCGAAAATATGGGCATCTCCCTGAAGCCGGAGGCGGTGTTTGAACTGGCAAGGTCGGGCACAGTGGGTAGGCTGCATGTGGCCAGGGCCCTGGTAAAAGAGGGGCTGGCCGCAGATTTTTCGGAAGTCTTCCAGAAATATATCGGAGATAGATGCCCGGCCTATGAGTTGGGCTTTAAATTTACGCCCCGGCAGGCGATAGACTTGATTAAGCAGGCGCGGGGCATCCCGGTCTTAGCGCATCCTTATACAGTCAATGACGACGGCATGTTGGAGGAAATCGTCGGCTGCGGGATTATGGGGTTGGAAATCTATTATCCGGAGCATTCGCAATCCCTGCAGAATTTTTACTTGGATTTCGCCAAGAGACACAACCTCTTAGCCACCGGCGGCTCAGACTGCCACGGCGAAGCTAAAAGCGAAATAAAGATCGGCTCGATCAAGGTGCCTTATCCGTTAATCGAGAAACTGAAAGCGGCCCGATGAAAGACCACGCATATTATATGTCTCTGGCGTTCAGGCTGGCCCGGAGGGCCGGCGGGGAGACTGTCCCCAACCCGATGGTCGGGGCAGTAGTGGTAAAGAAAGGAAAAATTATCGGGCGGGGCTATCATGAGAAATGCGGCCTTGCCCATGCCGAGGCTGTGGCTTTGGATGGGGCAGGTAAATCAGCCCGCGGGGCTACCCTCTATGTGACCCTGGAGCCCTGCGCGCATTTTGGCAGGACCGGCCCTTGCGTGGACAGGATCATTAAAAGCGGGGTGAGCGAAGTCATCGTCGGAATGGTGGATCCCAATCCGCTGAATAACGGCAGGGGGATTGCCGTCCTGAGGCAGCACAAGATTAAAGTGGAGGCGGGTTTTCTGGAGGACAGACTGCGTAAGCTAAACGAACCGTTCATAAAATATATCACCCGGCGCCTGCCCTTTGTCACGGTCAAGGCCGCCCAATCTCTCGACGGAAAGATTGCCACCCGGCAGGGCGATTCCAAGTGGATTACCTCGGATAGATCGCGCGCCTTCGCTCACCGCCTGCGCCGGGATTATGACGCGGTGATGGTCGGGGTAAATACCGTATTAAGGGATAATCCTAAATTAGACGCCTGGTTTGGCCGGCGGCACCCGCGCAAGATTGTGGTGGACAGCCAGCTCAGCACGCCCGAAGACGCCTATTGCCTGACTTCTGCGCAAAAGGCGATTATCGTTACCCTGCCGGCCAGGCCGGGGCAGGAAACCGAAAACAGGCGGGTGCTTTCCCAGAAGGCGGTGATCTTGGAGGCCAAGGAGAAATCCGGCCAGGTTAACTTAAAGAGCATGATGAAGAAGCTCGCCCAGCTTGGCATTACCAATATCCTGGTGGAAGGCGGGGGGACGTTGATCGGCGCGCTCTTTGACGAAGGCCTGGTGGATAAGGTATTGTTTTTTATCAGCCCCAGGATTATCGGCGGCAAAGATGCGATCAGCTCAGTGATGGGCAAGGGCATCGCCCGGGTGGAGAAGGCGATCAAGCTAAAAGATATAAAATTAAAAAGACTAGGAGAAGATTTGCTGGTTGAGGGCTACGTGAGATAATTGAGACAAGAACCTACAACTTAGTGTATCACTAAAAGATTTTTTTACCATGTTTACCGGAATCGTGGAAGAGCTGGGAGAGGTGAGGGGGTTGTTGCGGAGCGGCGGGGCAGCCGCCATTAAGATCAAAGCCGTCAAAACCTCGGAAGATACGCGCGTCGGCGACAGCGTTGCCGTCAACGGCGCCTGCCTGACCGTGGTAAAGCAAGAGGATGGGATTTTCGTTTTTGAGGTTATCCCTGAGACGCTTAAGGATACCAATTTGGGGGCCCTGAAGATCGCGGAAAAGGTCAACCTGGAGCGCAGCCTGAAGGTGGGCGACCGGCTCTCAGGGCACTTTGTCACCGGGCACGTTGACTGCCTGGGGCTAATCCGCCGGAAAGATTACCGCCAGAATAATTTACGCTTAGAGATAGCCATCCCGGCGCAATTCCTCGCCTATTGCTTGCCTAAAGGCTCGATCGCGGTGGACGGCGTCAGCCTGACCCTGCAGGACAGGAAAGCTAATTGCATCGACGTATACCTGATTAAGCACACCCATACAGGTACCACCCTGGGTCTTAAGGGGCCTTCCGATAAGCTAAATATCGAATTCGATATCCTCGCCAAGAAATCATCCCTTAACGTCAGCAGCGTTTAATTATTGCCAACCCCCCATATTTTTGTTATACTAAGTTAATTTTACGGCTGAATTTTTCCTCACGGTTTAAACGGGGCGTGGCTCAGTTTGGCTAGAGCGCTTGGTTCGGGACCAAGAGGTCGACAGTTCAAATCTGTCCGCCCCGACCATCCGTTCGACAGGCTCAGGATGGTCGCCCTGAGCGAAGTCGAAGGGCGACCAGATTTGACTTGGTCAGAGATTAGCCTAATATCTTCCATTTTATCCCGCCCCAGTTTTGTTTCTCAGATTTTCGTTTTACTTATCTCTAATTTATGCTAAAATCAGCAGTGTCTTTTAGGAAGCAGGCATTTTCCTTTCCCCTGGGGCGATATTCTCCATGAAAAAAGAAGTTCACGTTTTTTATTCCGGCAGGGTCCAGGGGGTGGGGTTCCGCTTCAGCGCCCGGCAGATTGCCGGTAATCTGGGTATTGTTGGTTGGGTGAAGAATCTCTCTGACGGCAGGGTTGAGCTTATTGCCCAGGCGGAAGAAAGGGCCTTAAAGGATTTCCTTTCCCAGCTCAAGAGATTATTCTCTGCCTATATAAACGATATTCAGCTGGACTGGCAGGAGCCCCGGACGGAATACAGGGAGTTCAGGGTTGAGTTTTAGCGTGTCCTATCCCGACTCATAAGCGGTGTAAAAATTTTATGCTAAAATTTTTGCACATTCGTCGGGATAAATTCGGCCAGACAACTTACGTTCACTCGCTACGCTCGTTCCGTAAGTTGTGGCCTCATTTATGCGCTACGCGATTTTGGGAGACATCCACTCTAACCTCGAGGCCCTGACCGCGGTGATGCAATCCGCCAGGGGAGAGGCAATCGGCCAATACATCTGCGCCGGGGACATCGTCGGTTACGCCGCCAACCCCGGGGAATGCGTAAAAATTGTCAGAGACGGCTGCGTTATCGCCGTTGCCGGCAACCACGACTGGGCAAGCGTCAACCTTTTTGGCCTGGAATACTTTAACCCGGAGGCGCAGGAGGCGCTGTATTGGACCAGGCGCAATCTCGGGCAGGAAGAAAAAGATTTCCTCATCGGATTGAAGCTTACCTTTAAGCATGACGATTTTACCCTTGTCCATAGCGCCCTGAACAATCCCCGCGATTTCAATTATCTTAGCGACGGGTATGCGGCCGAAGAGACCTTCAGGTTGATGCAGACCGATATCTGTTTCATCGGGCATACCCACATTGCCGGCATGTTTATTAAGGGCGCTGATGAGAAAATAGCCTTTCGCAGGGATGAGTCAAGCGAGATCGTTCCCGGCAATAAATATATCATTAATGTCGGGAGCGTGGGCCAGCCCCGCGACGACGATATCCGGGCCGCCTACTGTATTTTTGATACCGCAAGCCGGAAAATTCGCATCAAAAGGGTGGATTATGACGCCGCCGCCGCCCGGGGAAAGATTATCGACAGCGGCCTGCCGAAATTCTTAGGCGAGCGGCTACTCTTGGGCAGATGATATAATGCATTATCCAAAGAATAATACCCGTATCTAAACACAGATGCACACAGATATAAAAAAAGATACACACAGATATTATTCATCCGTGTGCATCCGGAAAACCTGCTGTTTGACAGCCGTATCTGTGTGAATCTGTGTATTGTGAATCTACATAGAATCATTTAAGTATTAATTAACAGAACATTGTGATGCAGGAAATAAAGAAAAAAATCGAATCCTTAAGGGACAAGATCCGGCGCCACGACTACCTTTATTATGTCTTGAGCCAGCCGGAGGTCTCGGATAAAGAATACGACGAATTGATGCGGCAGCTCAAGGGCCTTGAGGAG
>MHHD01000079.1:20504-32749 GCA_001805895.1 Omnitrophica WOR_2 bacterium RIFCSPLOWO2_12_FULL_51_8
CTACCGTGCGCTTGAGCGGCGGGGTCCTGGAAGGCTTCAAGACTTTAAGGCATAGGCAGAAGATGTTTTCCTTAGATAATACCTATTCCTTCGCCGAGCTGTCAGAATGGGAAGGGCGGGTACGCAAGGGCCTGGGGGGACAGGGTAAAGCGGAATATGTGGCGGAGCTTAAGATAGACGGGTTGAGCGCCAACCTCACTTACCAGCGCGGAAAATTAGTCAGCGGGGCGACACGCGGCGACGGGGTAACCGGCGAAGATGTTACCCAGAACATCAGGACCATCCGCGCCATACCTCTAGTATTGTTAGGAGGGGATTACCCGGAGAGAATTGAAATCCGCGGAGAAGTTTATATGGACAGAAAGGATTTTGCCATCCTAAATAAAGCAAGGGAGAAAGAGGGAGAAGTTTTATTCGCCAACACCCGTAATGCCGCCAGCGGTTCGCTTAAGCTTTTAGACGCGGGCATTGTCGCCGGCCGCCGGCTTAATTTTTTCGCGCATTCCCTGGGGGAATACGCCGGTAAACGTTTAACCACCCACTGGGAATTCCTCGGTAAGCTCAAAGACTGGGGCCTGCGGGCAAGCCCGCATGCCCGGCTCTGCCGGGATTTCCAGGAAGTAACCGCTTATTGCCGGGAGTGGCAGGAAAAGAGGGCAGGCCTGACTTATGATATCGACGGCGTAGTGATCAAGGTGAACTATTTCAACCAGCAGGAGGCCTTAGGTTTTACCCTGAAGAGCCCCAGGTGGGCGGCGGCCTATAAATTTCCCGCGCATCAGGCCACTACCGAGGTTTTAGCGATTAAAGCCAGCGTGGGCAGGACCGGCGTGATTACCCCGACGGCGGAATTGGCGCCGGTGGAGTGCGCGGGAGTAATTATCCGGAACGCCACCCTGCATAATTTTGACGAGATCAAGCGCCTGAATATCAAAAAAGGCGATACTGTGCTGATTGAACGGGCAGGAGAGGTGATTCCTAAGGTAGTAAAAGTAGTCAAGCGTCAGCCGGGTCCTGCGTTTCGTCCTCCTGCCGCCTGTCCGGCCTGCGGCGGGAAGGCGGTTAAGGAAAAAGAGGAGGAGGTGTATCTGCGCTGTATCAATCCTTCCTGCCCGGCGCAGTTAGAGAGGGGCCTGCTGCATTTTGCTTCCCGGCGGGCTATGGATATCGAAGGAATGGGAGAGGCGGCAGCGGCGCAGTTAGTCCGGCTAAAGTTAGTAAGGGATTTCGCGGATATCTATAACTTAAAAAAAGAGGAGTTGCTGCGTCTGGAATTATTCAAGGACAAGAAGGCGGACAACCTGATCGCGGCCATCAAGGAAAGCAGGGGGCGGCCCCTGTCCCGGCTGGTCTACGGATTAGGCATCCGGCACATCGGAGAGAAGGCCGCCTTTGTTTTGGCCCGGGAATTCAGGGCGCTGGAAAAAATAGCGCAGGCAAAAAAAGAGGATTTACAAAGTATCTACGAGATAGGCCCGGTAATGGCAGAGTCAATCGCGGAATATTTTTCGCAGAGACAGGCCCGGGGTTTGATCAGGGGCCTAAAACTTGCGGGCCTGAATCTGAAGGAAGATACCTCGGAGCCAGTGGTAAGCTATGCACTAAGCGGGAAAAATATAGTTTTCACCGGCGAGCTGAAAAATTACAGCCGCACCCAGGCCGAGGAATTGACGCGGCGCCTGGGAGGTAACGTTTCCTCCGGGGTGGGTAAAAACACGGATTTTGTGGTGGCGGGGGAAAACCCCGGCTCCAAATACGATAAAGCGAAAAAGTTAGCCGTAAAGATTATTGACGAGCGGCAATTTTCGGATATGCTCAGATGAAATACACGACACACGACACACGACACACGACAATCATTCTGGTTTCTGTAGTTTGGTTTCTGGTTTTGGTTTTGGGCTGCGACGCCTTTGTGCGTAAATTCACCCGTAGGCCCAAGAAGGATAACCTGCCGCAGGAAGAGATGGTCCTGGCGCCCGAAGAATACAAGGCTAAGCAGGCGACCGCCGAGGAGTCATACCGGCAGTACTTCCTCTTTTGGCAATCCTGGCAGGACGAGTTGATTTACGCTTTACTGGAGAGAAAAAGCCAGAAAAAACAGTTGGATTGCGCCAGGGAGGCAGTGAAGAATCTTCTGGAGATGCGGGCGCTGCTCAGGCAGGAGAAAGAGGGGGAATTCGACCGATACCTTGCGCAATTCCGGGTTTTAGAAAAGGAAATCAATGACGACCTCTATGGCAATCATATCCCGGCAAACCAGCGCCAGGCGGAGATGCTCAGGCGGAACTTCTTCCGGGACTTTAGCCCCCAGAAGATAAAAAAATACCTACAGTAAATGATTCTTGAGACTTTAGTCGTCGGGCCGATGCAGGTGAACTGCTATATCCTTGCTCCTCAAGAAGGCTCGCCGGCGATCATTATAGACCCGGGGGCAGAAGCAAAAAAGATAAAAAAGGCCTTGAGCCGATACTCCCTGCAGGCCTCTCTGGTGATTAATACCCACGGCCACTACGACCATATCGGCGCGGATAACGAATTCGCGGCGCCGGTCTATGTCCACGCCCAGGACGGCCCGTTGCTGAAAGACCCGCGGCTCAATCTTTCCGGGGTATTTGGCTGGCCCTACTCGGTAAAGGGAAAGATAGAGTTTCTGGAAGACGGCCGGGAGGCCGGCATCGGAGGGATAAAATTAAAGGTGCTGCATATCCCCGGCCATACTGCCGGAGGCATCGCCCTTCAGCTGGTTGATCCGCATATCAGGGCGGTCTTCACCGGCGATACGCTTTTCCGTCAGTCTATCGGCAGGTCGGACCTGGCAGGGGGAAACGAGAGCCTGTTGATCAAGGGCATCAGGGAGAAACTGCTGAGCTTAGACGATAATACCGCGGTCTATCCCGGGCACGGCCCGGCCACTACTATTGGCGAAGAGAAGAGAAGTAATCCTTATTTAAGCGAACAGAGTGTATAAATAGGCTTCGTTTATCGGTTAGCGGTTTCGGCTGCGTATCGTCTATCGTAAATCGTCTAAAAGGGTTTCGTTTAAGAAGACGGCACACGAAACCGAAAACGATTTACGATACATAGCCGAAACCGAAACCGTTTAAGACGATAGACGAAAGTCGAATTATGCATACCTCTAAATTACAATGATAGAACTAATTGAGACTTTTATGAATTACCTCTCCGTGGAGCGCGGCCTGTCAGGCAACACTATTTCCGCCTACCGCAGGGACCTGGGTTTTTACGCCGATTTCCTGCGGCAGAGGGACGTGCCGGCATTATCCGCGGTCACTAAGAATGAGATTACTGACTTTATGTTCGCGCAGAAAGATAAAGGGATATCCGCCAGGTCCATAGGCAGGCGCCTGGCGGCGATCCGGATGTTCCACCGGTTTCTTGCCCGCGAAAGGATAGCCCGGCTTGACCCCTCTAATCTCATTGAGACGCCTAAGCTCTGGAAAAAAATTCCGGAAACCCTTTCTCTGGCCGAAGTGGAGATGTTGATTGCCCAGCCTGACCCCCGCAGCCAGCAGGGCATCCGGGACAGGGCGATACTGGAAACTCTTTACGCCACCGGCATGCGGGTTTCCGAAGCGGCCAATCTGAAGCTGGATAACCTGAATTTAGATATTGGATTTTTACGCTGCGTCGGAAAAGGGAATAAGGAGCGCGTCATCCCGCTGGGCAAAAAGGCGATCCTCGGCATTAAAAGGTACCTGGAAGCCGGCCGGCCGCGTTTCTTGAAAGAAAAAGCATCGGAATTTTTATTCGTCAGCCGCTTCGGCAAAAAAATTTCCCGGCAGTCGCTCTGGAAAATGGTTAAAAGCTATGCCGCGGAGGCCAGGATCAGGAAGGCGATAAAGCCGCATATCTTAAGGCATTCTTTTGCCACGCATTTATTGGAGCGGGGCGCTGACCTGCGTTCGGTGCAGGAGATGCTGGGGCATTCCGATATCTCCACCACCCAGATTTATACGCACGTGGATGGGGATAGGTTAAAAGCCGTGCACCGGCAGTTCCATCCCAGACCGTAATAGAAAAGTTACTAATAGTTATCAAACTGCAGTGAAGCGGAAGTTTTGTTACTAATGGTTACTATCAGTTACAAAAAACATTCGAGTGTTTATGACGGAGGTAACTGTCAGTAACTAAAGTGTATTTTTTCAAGCAGTGTTAGTAACCAACAAGTTGCCTTTTGACTATTTTTAGTAACCGATAGTAACCAATGGATAGGAAGCATTCTCTGGATAAATTGCCTCAAGACATCAGGAGCCTAATATATCTGGTCCGCGATACTGCCGCGAAAAAAAATATTTCCGCGTATTTGGTGGGTGGGTTTGTGCGCGACCTGCTGTTGGGAGTGGAAAATTTAGATCTGGATATCGTAGCAGAGTCTGACGCCATCGGCTTAGCCGGAGAATTTGCCAGGAGGATAGGCGCGGCGGAGGTCGTCCGCCACAAGAGGTTCGGGACCGCTACCGTCCGCATCAGGCCCGGATTTAAGGTTGATACATTCGCGGCGCCCAAACCGCGCGGTAAGCCTACGCCGCTCAGTATCAATCATGAGCGAAGCCGAAGGATTGATTTTTCCACGGCCAGGAAAGAGTTTTACCCCGCGCCGGCGCGCCTCCCGGAAGTCAGCCCCGGCAACCTAAGAGACGATTTATTCCGCCGGGATTTTACCATCAACGCCATGGCGGTAAGTATTGCCCGGGATAGTTTCGGCAGGCTGGTAGATTTTTTCGGCGGCAAGGCCGACCTGGAGCAGAAAAAAATCCGCATCTTGCATGACTTAAGCTTCCGGGATGACCCCACGCGCATCCTGAGGGCGGTGCGTTTTGAGCAGAGGTATAATTTTCGGATTGAGCCAGGCACCCTGCGGAGATTAAAGGAAGCGGTCAAGCTGAAGGCGCTTTTTGATGCCGGGCCGCACCGCCTGCGCGGCGAATTAATCCTGAGCCTTAAGGAGCGCAGCCCGCTCAAGGGAATAAAACGGCTCAGCGGGCTGGCAGGCCTGCAGTTCATCAGCCCGGGGTTAAAGTTCCCGGCCGGGGCTCAAGAATTAATGCGCGCCATCGCTAAAGAGATCGCCTGGTTTAAAGAACGTTACCCGCGCCGCCGGGAATTAGACAGCTGGCTGGTTTATTGCCTTGGCCTGCTGGATCCCTTAAGCCTGCGCGCGGTGGCAGGGGTTTGCGCGAAATTCGCTTTCCGCCGGGGAGAAGAAAAAAGGATACTCGATTACAAGAAAATCAATCATAAATTTGCCGCGGATTTAAGGAAATACCGGCAAAGGCCATCGAGGATTTTTGCGCTTTTGGAGCCGTTGGCTTACGAAGTCACGATCGCCGTCAAGGCCAAATACCGGGATCGGCCAATCCAGGAGGCGATCGCGGATTTTTTCGAAATCTATAACGGCATCTGTATCGCTGTCGGCGGAGACGACCTCTGCCGCCTTGGTCTTTCACCCGGCCCGGCTTACCGGAAGATCTTCAGCAAGGTCTTGAGCGCGAAATTGGACGGCCGGATTAAGTCTAAAGAGGAAGAGCTGTCTTTGATTAGGCAGTTGGTCAAAGAGGAGCAAGGCGATGTCTAGACACGACAAGGTAGCCGAGGCAATCAGGAAAGAGGTTAGCCTGATTATCCATGACGAGCTGAAAGACCCGCGCCTGGGTTTCGTTACCATTACCGGCGTGGAATTGTCGCAGGACTTAAGGTACGCAAAAGTTTTTTACAGCGTATTAGGCAAAGAGGAGGATTATAAAAAAACTAAATCCGCCCTGGATTCGGGTTTAGGGTTTATCCGCAGCCTGATCGCCCGGAGGATCCGCCTGAGGTTAGCGCCGGAGATCTTATTCCGGGAAGACCGTTCCAGCGAATACAGCGTTAGGATCCAGGAGGTGCTGAATGAGATCGAAGAGCTGAAAGGAGGCCTGCGTGAGCCTAAAAAAAGCCGTCGAGTGCGTAAGAAAAAATAATAAATTCTTGATCACATCGCATGTCGGTTTAGAAGGCGATGCCTTAGGTTCCGAATTGGCATTTTACCTGCTGCTGAAGCGGCTGGGAAAAGCCGCCCGGGTCATTAATGACGATAAGACGCCTTACGCATACCAATTTTTGCCGCACAATTCCCTGATCGAAAAATTTAGCGCTAAATCATCCGGCATGGTGGATTATGATTGCTTCGCGGTCTTAGACTGCGCGGACCTGAGGCGCGCCGGCAGGGCGCGCGCCTTTGACGCCGGGCAGGGGGCTGTCCTGAATATTGACCACCACGTGAGCAACCAGCGGTTCGGCGCGGTCAACTGGGTGGAGCCGGGATATTCCTCTTGCTCCGAGATGATTTACCGGCTTTACAAGGAATTGCGCGTTCCTTTTGACGGAGATTCTGCCCTGCTTTTGTATACGGGGATCCTTACCGATACCGGCTCATTCCGTTATTCCAATACCACCGGTTACACCCATAGAGCGGCCGCGGAGCTGTTGAGGTTTAACCTTAATGTGCCGTACATTTATAATACGGTTTACGGGAATATCCCCCTGCAGGACATGAAATTTCTGAATAATATTCTGACTAAGATGCGGCTGGAAGAGACCGGCAGGCTTGCCTGGTTCCAGGTGGAGAAAAAAACCCTGCGCAGCAAACAGCCGGTGTTTGACCTGACCGACCACCTGATGAATTACGCGCGCACCATCAAGGGGGTGGAGGTCTGCGCGTTGTTCAGGGAGAATTTAGGAGCGAAGGATGAAGTGCGGGTGAACCTGAGGTCTCAGGGAAAGATCGACGTGAATAAGATTGCCGCCTTCTTCGGCGGCGGCGGCCACAAAACCGCCAGCGGCATCACCATCAAGGGCAGGATTAACCAGGTAAGGCGGCAGGTGCTGGATAAAATCAGGGAGAGCCTTTAATTTATAAATGCGCGTCATTTATGGAATAAAAAAGATTAAGCGATTTCCCCGGGCAGTGGCGGCGGTCGGGGTATTTGACGGCCTGCACCGCGGCCACAGCCGCATCTTAAGGGCCGCGGTAGAGAAGGCGCGCCGGATTAAAGGCGCCAGTATCGCTTTAACCTTTGATCCCCACCCGCAGCGCGAAGAAAGCCTTTATTCGCTAAAGCACCGCCTGAGGCTGATTGCCGGCCTGGGGATCGATGTTTGCGTAGTGGCGGGGTTTACCCGGAGTTTTTCCCGGTTGAGCCCGGATGATTTCGTAAAAAATATCATCCTCAAAAGGATCGGCGCGCGGCACCTTTACGTAGGCAGTAATTTCCGTTTTGGCAGGGAGGCAAAAGGCGATTACCGGACCCTGGAAAAGCTGGCGAAAGAGCATCGCTTCGGCCTGAAATTATTTAGGGTAATAGGGATAAACCGCCGTCCGGTCAGTAGCACGTTTATCCGCAGGTTAATCAAAAAGGGAGATTTTCCCGGGGCGCAAAAATTACTTGGCCGGCCGGTAAGTATCCTGGGCACGGTGGTGCGGGGCAGTTTTCTCGGCAGGCGCCTGGGGTTTGCCACCGCGAACATCAATCCGCACCATGAGGTCATCCCGCCTTCAGGAATATACGCGGTGCGGGCGCTTTTTCAAGGCAGGACGTTTCCGGGGATTTGTTATATCGGAGGGAAGCCTACGTTTATAGGTCGAAGGTCAAAGGTCAAAGGTCAAAGGTTGGTGCATATTGAGGCGCACATTTTTAATTTCCAGCGAAATATCTACGGGAGGGACCTCGAGATCCAGTTTATAAAAAAGATCCGGGAAGAGAAAAAATTCGCTTCGCCCCAGGAATTATCCTGCCAGGTAAAAATGGACATCCGCCGCACTAAAAAGATACTTTCCCATTATCGGAAATCACACAAAATCTAGGCCCCGCCGCGGCTTACGAACACTACCCATTGTATTCTAATCGGTTAAGGAAATATTTTTCTTGACAAAGGAGTAGATTCTATCTATACTTTGAAGACACAGTGGTTGTAAGTGGGGGATAGTGGAGTGTTTTACGGAGAATATCTGCATTCTATAGACCGCAAAGGCCGCCTGATCCTGCCTGCTAAATTACGGGAAGTTGCCAAGAGCCATTTCATCGAAAAGTTTTTCCTCACCCGCGGTCTGGATCAATGCCTGTTTATGTTCTCGGAAGAAGAGTGGCGCTCTCAGGAAAATAAATTCAAGGCCATCTCTTTCACCAAACAGCAGGCGCGCACTTTTAACCGCCTTTATTTTTCCGGGGCGCAGGAGGCCGGCTTCGACGCGCAGGGCAGGATCCTTTTGCCGCAGTACCTGAAAGATTTTGCCGGCATCAGGCGCGACGTAGTGGTCGTGGGGGTCTCCAGCAGGATCGAAATTTGGGCCCGCGACAAGTGGGAGGAATTTTACGGTAATTCGCGGCTGTCTTTTGAGGAGATTGCCGAGAAGTTGATGGAAGAATAATTAGCTATCCTTGAAAAACCTATTTTTACACAGATTGGCACAGATGAAAAGATGCAAGATGATCACAGATACCGCCTTAGAATATCTGCGATCATCTGTTTTCTCTCATCTGTGATCATCTGTGTTATCTATACGTGGAGCATAAATTTCATATCCCAGTGATGGCAGAAGAAATAGTGAACTACCTGAAATTAAAACCCGGGCAGGTAATCGTGGATGCCACCATCGGTACAGGCGGCCACAGCGCCCGGATCCTGGAGTCCATCCTGCCCGGCGGCCGGGTCATCGGTATTGATCGCGACGAGGAATCGCTGGAGGTCTGCCGCGCAAGGCTTGCCGGAGCAAAAGATGCCCTGATTCTGGTGCACGGAAATTTCAGCAGCCTGGATACGATACTCGACAGCCTGGGCGTCAAGAAAGCCGATGGGATAATTTTTGACCTGGGGATTTCTTCGTATCAACTGGAAGATTCCCAAAGGGGATTCAGTTTTCGCGGCGACGGGCCATTGGATATGCGTATGGATCGTTCCAGTTATATTTCCGCGTATGACTTAGTCAATAACCTCAACGAAGAAGAGATCTCGACCATCCTCTGGAATTTTGGCCAGGAGAGATGGCATAACCGCATCGCGCGCCTATTAGTGGAGGAGCGGCAAAGGCAGCCGATCTCCACCACCGCGCAATTGGCCAATATCGTGGAGCGTTCCCTGCCCGCGCGCTACAGGAACAGGTTTTTCCGGATACACCCGGCTACCCGCACTTTTCAGGCAATGCGCATTGCCGTAAACCGGGAGTTAGAAATTCTGGAAGCTGCCTTAGCGAAGGCTATCGGCTGCTTAGGCAGGGGCGCCAGGATTTGCGTGATTTCTTTCCATTCCCTGGAGGACCGGGCAGCGAAATTAAGTTTTCGCCGCGCGCATTCCCGCGGCCTGGTGGAGATCATCACGCCCAAGCCGCTTGAGCCCCGGGGGCCGGAAGTCGCTGCCAATCCCCGCTGCCGCAGCAGCAAGCTGAGGGTGGCAGAGAGATTATAACTATGAAGCTCTCGAAATTTTTGCTACTGGTTATCATTGTCACCGCATTTTCCCTCCTCTATGTCTATCAGCAGACAGAAGTTTTCCGCCTTGCCTACGCGGGCCAAAAGCAGCAGGCGTTTTTCGATGATTTACTTGATAAAAACAGCAACTTACGGTACAATATAGAGAAAAATGCCTCGCTGGCGCGCATCGGCAGCAAGGTTTCCCTGTGCGCCGAATATGAGATGCCGGTGGGTTACCGGCTGGTAAGGGTTACGCCGGTAAAGGAAACGGCTGCCAGGGAAACTCCTTTTGCGGTTGGCGAAAGACTGCTTACCCGCGTTTTCAGCATTAAGTCCCAGGCCGAGGCAAGGACAATCAACCCCTAGTGTGCTGTTAAATTAATCTCTCTGTGTAGTTGGGTTAAGGTTAGGATACCGGTTTGGTGGCTGGGTTAGGTTGTTTGTAGATGTAACCCAACTACCTTGCCTAACTACTAAACCGGCCTCCTTACCCTTACCTAACAACCTGCAAGATTTAGTTTAACGATGCACTAGATTGTTAACCTGTTAGGATATTGTGTATATAAGCAACTATCGCCCAAGGTGCGAGGCGGTATTTTTGTGTTTTCTTGCCTTCTTATTTTTTTGCCTCACCCGCCTGCTTTACATCCAGCTTTTCCGTTCTAGTTACCTATCCGGCATTGCCGATAAACAGCATAACCTCTTTGTGGAGCTGGAGCCCTGCCGCGGAACTATCTTTGACGCCAATCTCAAGGCCCAAGCCGTCAATATCCCCACTGACTCGCTTTACGTTTCCCCCAATGAAATAAAGGACCAGGATAGAGAAAAAATTGTCCGGCAGCTGGGCGCGATATTAAGCCTCAAGCCCGGCTATATCCAGGAAAGGATAGCGCGCAAGAAATCTTTTGTCTGGATCGCGCGCAAAATCAACAGCCAGCAGGCAGAGGCGGTGAGGAGGCTGAATATCAGGGGATTAGGGTTCATTAAGGAGAGCCGGCGTTCTTACCCCAACGGATACCTGGCCAGCCAGGTAATCGGCTTTGCCGGATTGGAGAATTCAGGCCTGGAGGGCCTGGAGGCTTATTATGATAAATATTTAAAAGGCCAGGCCGGCTGGGCGGTATTTTTACGCGATGCCCGCCAGAAAAAATTGGATATCTGGGATAAGATGGTTTTGCCAAAGGACGGCCTTGACCTGGTTTTGACTATTGATGAAGTTATCCAGTATATCGCCGAGCGCGAACTGGATCAGGCCTATAAGCATTACCGCGCCAAGGCCGCAAGTATCGTGGTAATGGACCCGCATACCGGGGCAATCCTGGCTATGGCTAACCGGCCGAATTTCGATTTGAACGAATATTCCGGGGCCGACAAAGACGCGATCCGCAACCGCGCGGTCTGCGATTATTTTGAGCCGGGATCGGTATTTAAAATTGTTACCGCCTCTGCGGCGCTCCAGGAAAACCGCGTAAAAGAGGAAGACCGGGTTTTTTGCGAGAATGGCTCTTACCGGGTAGCTGCGCACACCTTGCATGACCACCAGCCGCACGGATGGCTCTCTTTCCGCGAGGTAATCACCGAGTCCAGCAATATCGGCACCACTAAAGTGGCGCAGGTATTAGGGCCGCAGGCAGTCTCCCACTATGTCAAGCAATTCGGCTTCGGCGCAAAATTAGGCATTGACCTGCCGGGCGAGATCCCCGGCGTAGCCAAAGAACCGCGGGCCTGGTCTAAAATTTCCATTGCCGCCATACCCATCGGCCAGGAAGTGGGCGTGACTTCCCTCCAGCTGGCCAGCGCCATTTCGGTGATTGCCAACGGCGGGCAGCTGATGCGCCCGTACATCGTAAAGGAAATCCGGGATAAGCACGGCGAGCCGATTAAGAAAAATTCCCCGCTTCTCATCCGCAAGGTGATTTCCTTAGATACGGCGGCGCGGGTAAAGAGGATCCTCGCCGCAGTGGTGGAAGAAGGCACCGGAAAATTAGCCAGGATCGACGGATTCAGCGCCGCCGGTAAAACCGGGACAGCGCAGAAGTTAGAGCCGAACGGCGCATATTCCCATCACAAATTCATCGCTTCCTTTATAGGTTTCGCGCCGGTGGAGGATCCCCTGGTGGCGATTGCCGTGACTGTGGATGAGCCGCACCCGGTTTATTTCGGCGGAGTGGTGGCCGCCCCGGTTTTTAAGAATACCGCCGCGGATACCATAAAATACCTCTTGAACCGGCAGGCCTTGCCGGAGACAGTCGCATCGTTAATAGAAACGAATTAAATAAATTTACATATCATTTTGCGCAGATGATCGCAGATGAGAAGATACAGATTAGCACAGATATTCATGACGTTATCTGTGATCATCTTGCAGCATTTCATCTGTGCCAATCTGTGTATATTCGTTGTTATATTTCGCTGTTATATAATGTAAGAATATTCAATGCGCTTGTGTTAGATGAAAATAAGAGAGCTGATTAACCAATCGGGTATTGCCGGGGCCGCCGCGAAAATTGACGATTTTCCCGTGGCCGGCATAAGCTGCGCTTCCGCGGAAGTCAAGGACAATTTTGTCTTTGTCGCGGTCAAAGGCAGCCGCGCAGACGGGCACAAGTTTATTGGCCAGGCAGCCAGAAACGGGGCAAAGTTAATTATCGTTCAGTCAGGGGTCAGCGCCCTGGGTTTATCTGCCGGCGTGCCGGCGCTCAAGGTAAAGGATACGCGCCAGGCGCTGGGGAAGTTAGCTGCCCGGTTCTACGGCGATCCGGCAAGGCAGGTGAATACCGT
>MHHD01000079.1:32851-33661 GCA_001805895.1 Omnitrophica WOR_2 bacterium RIFCSPLOWO2_12_FULL_51_8
CGGTTACCTATCTGATCGAGGCGATACTGAAAGAAGCGGGTCTATCCTGCGGGGTAATCGGCACGGTGAATTACCGTTTCAAGGATTGGGCCGCCCCGGCTAAAAATACCACCCCCGGGCCATTGGCATTGCAGTCCCTGTTGTGTCAGATGCGTAAGGGCGGCATCTCTTACTGCGCGATGGAAGTTTCCTCGCATGCCCTGGATCAGCAGAGGACAGCGGGGCTTGAGTTTCACTCGGCGATTTTTACTAACCTGACTCAGGACCACTTAGATTACCACAAGAAAATTAAAGCTTACTTTTTGGCCAAGGCCAGGCTGTTCAGCGGCCTCGGCCGCAGCGCCTTTGCCGTTTTAAACAGCGACGACAGATTCTATTCCCATTTGCGTAAATTGACCAGGGCAAGGATTTTCAGCTACGGGGTAATAAAAGACGCCGCCATCCGCGCCAATGACATCAGGTTCTCTTCCTGCGGCACGGAATTCCTGCTGAGCAGCGCGGCTGGGGATATGTCCTGTAAGACCAATCTCATCGGCAGGCACAACCTCTACAATATTTTAGCCGCGGCCGGCTGGGCGTTGGCAGAGGGAATTAGCCCGGAGACGGTAAAATCCGCGATCGAAGGATTTTCTTTTGTCCCGGGAAGGCTGGAGCGCGTAGGCCCGAATGGAAGTTTTTCGGTCTTTGTGGATTACGCGCACACCGAGGACGCCCTGAAGAATATCCTGCTTTCTTTAAGGCAGTTTGCCAAGGCAAGAATCATCGTAGTTTTTGGCTGCGGCGGTGACCGTGATAAAACCAAGCGGCCGA